>CAVAGT010000018.1:0-35565 GCA_963588155.1 Lachnospiraceae bacterium
GTTGCCATTCGGGTTGCGGACGGGCACAGGGCCCGCCCCTGCACATTCGTTGTGTTTTATATTCACAAAGTTACATCCGTTATTGCACATTTGTGGTGTTTCCTCTGTTATTTTATCACGATTTTCTTGCCTTGGTGGATGTACACGCCCTTTTGCGATGGCTTGTTTGCCATGCGAGAGCCGGAGAGGGTGTACCAAGAAACGTTGTCTTGTGTTTCGGCCTTGACGTTGCTTATGCCTGTCGCGTTGTCTATGACATTACCATAGACCACATTCACGCCATAGTAGTTGCCGTTCTTGAACTGCATATCGTTGGTCTGCTTTGTGCCGACATTCTTGTTTGTGAAGATTATGTTAGTTGGTATGCTCGTGGTTGTTGTCAAGACATTGTTCTTATAGTATTTGCCATCCCATGTCCATTTCCACACGGTCTTGCCGTCAGAGGTGGTGCCGACCTCTTTGCATTCGCTGCCAGGCCACGCCTTGTTCGTGAAGCTGCCATTGCTGTCCCACGCCCAACAAAAGATGTCGCCCTGCCAGTCGGAGCTTGCTGGTTGCTCGAAGAACGCGCACACCTCGCCGTCGTTGACTGTGCAGAATGAGGGTATGACATGATCGGAGCTTTCTTTCTGAATCTTGTTTACCTCGCTGATGTCGAGACCGTTTGAAACATAATATTTGAAGTTCTCGCCCTCGCAAGCAAGCTGGTAACCAGTGGTGTCGTAGGTTGGTGAGCCGAGGAGCAGCATCACGTTGCCCTTCTCGCCTTTCACGATGAGCACATAGCCGCTGGTCTGCCCTTCCGACTTTGTGATTGTGCTTGTGTTGGTCACTCCTGCTATGTTGCGGGCGAGGATACACCTCTTGATGGTATATTTGTATGTCTGCCAGTGGCTAAGCCATACGCAAGGCGTACCTGGCATGGCGAGGATATAGGCGTTGGCAGCCTCGATGTTGGCACGTTGAGGGTCGGGGTTGCTATGTGGCTCACCAGTGTCGTGGTTGTCGATGAAGGTCACGGTATATTGGGGTTCTTTCGCCACGAGAGTTCTCGTGGTATAGTTGGCGAGTTCCTTCCAGTTGCCGCCAAAGGCGTCCTTGATTAGGTATTTCATGGGGAAGTCGAATGCTGCGCTTGTCTTGCCAGTGGCATCCACCCAGTCATTCACGCCTCCGAAGGGATGGTCGCCGCTCTTGGTGTCGGTCACGGAGCTTTGCCAGTACTCGCCCACGGAGAATTGCGGCTTGGCATACTCGTTATACATTTGTATATACTTTGGGTCATAGCCTTTCACGAAGTCGTATCGGAAGCCCGCGTAGCCCATTTCGTTGATGAGGAAATCCTCGTAGGTCTTTATGTTTTGCTGCGTAGTGGCGTTGGTGTGGTCGAGGTCACGGCACCCGGTCTCGCCAAGCCCAGTGTCTGCCGCGCCCGTGATTTTTCCTTTCGCCTCGGAGCTTGTGTTTGTGTTGGCCTCGTCGTCTTTGCAAATCTGCGAGTAGCCGGTGTAGTCCCATGTCACAGAGTAGGTCTTGCCAGTGTTGGTGCCGGTCACTGTCTCGTTGGCGAAGTCACACCAGCGGCTCACGCCGTTCTTGTGGTTTACCACCACGTCAGCAATTACCCCCGTGCCTTTGGCCTTTAGGGTAGTGATCATGGTTCTTAGTTCTTGCTCGCTGCCGAACGCGCTTTTCTGGTTGAACCAATATATGGGATAGTAGCCCATGTTGGTAGTACTCTTGCACCATCCGCTTTGTGGCACCCATATCAGTTTGAAATATTTTGAAAGAGTGTCGGCTTGGGAAGTGAAATTCGCCCATTGGGTATCTGTATAGCTGTCCCAATAGAACCCTTGCAGCATCACGCCGCCGTAGTTGGCTGGCCAGCCTTGCGCCATGATGCCGAGAGGCAGACCTACTATTGCCAATAAAAGAGTAAAAAATTGTTTCATATTATGACTTATAAGTAATTGAAATTCGCTTTTAGCATGAAAAGTTGTACGAAATTACTAAAATATTATAGTGTGGCTTTTGCATGACCTATATCAATTTAGTAAAATTTGTGCGCAAACGTTTGCGCGATATATTTAGGGTTGAATGTCATCTGAAATACAACTTGCGAGAAACGCCTGTGCGCAAACGATTGCATTTGCACAGTTGCGCTTTTACGTTAAAAAATTGACACAGGTCAATATATTAGATGTAATTTTGCAAATGCAAAACTGAAAATGAAAAACTAAAACATAAATTCAAACTTAATTAAAAGCAAATGATGAAGCAGGTAAAATTCAAGATGCCTCGCAGAGCCCTTGTCCTTACTGGCGGGCTGCTGTTGGCTGTAAGCTCTTGGGCACAGACTTCTGTGGTCAAGGGACACGTGAAAGACTCTGCCGGTGAACCTGTCATTGGCGCTACCATCACTGCCAACGGTAAGGCCGTGGGCGTGACAGACTTCGACGGTAATTACTCCATCAATGTGGAGCCCGGCACGGAGATCACCATCTCCTACGTCGGCATGACACCACAGAAACTCTCTGCGTCGAACGGTGCTGTCATCACCCTCACCGACGACTCAAAGGCCCTCAACGAGGTCGTGGTCATCGGTTATGGTGTTGCCAAGAAAAATGACCTGACGGGTTCCGTGACCGCCATCAAGCCTGACGAGAAGAACCATGCCCTCGTAACCTCCGCACAGGAGATGATGCAGGGTAAGATTGCCGGTGTGAACGTGACCACCAACAATGGTACCCCTGGTGGCGGCGCTTCTATCCGCATTCGTGGCGGTTCTTCGCTCAACGCCTCCAACGACCCATTGATCGTGATCGACGGTATGGCGATGGACAACCAGGGCATCAAGGGCGCGCCCAACGCATTGGGTATGGTTAACCCTAACGATATCGAGAGCTTCACCGTGTTGAAGGATGCTTCCGCCACAGCCATCTATGGTTCGCGTGGTTCCAATGGTGTCATCATCATCACCACCAAGAAAGGACGCAAGGGCATGAAGCCACAGGTGAGCTACAGTGGCAACGTGTCAATGTCTTCAGTCAGCAAAAAGGTTGACGTGCTCAATGCTGACGAATACCGCAACTTCATCACATCTTATTATGGTGCAGACTCCGATGCTGCCAAGTTGCTCGGAACGGGCAACACCGACTGGCAGGACGAGATCTACCGCACGGCCATCAGCACCGACCACAACGTGACTGTATCGGGCGGCATCAAGAACATGCCTTACCGCGTCAGCGTGGGCTACACCGACCAGAACGGTGTGCTGAAGACTTCCAACTATCAGCGTACAACAGCCAACCTGAACTTGAATCCTTCATTCTTGCAGGATCACTTGAAGTTCAACATCAACGGCAAGTTCATGTATGCTCACTCCCGTTACGCCAATACCGACGCCATCTCAGCAGCCGTGCGCATGGATCCCACACAGACGGTGTTCAATAGCGACGAGAAGTACAAGAACTTCGGCGGTTACTACACATGGACACTCGATGGCGCCACCCTCGGCGACTCCAAGTATCCATATATCAAGAACTCCAATGCCGTGAGCAACCCTGTAGCTCTCTTGAACGAGAAGAACGACCGCGCCAACTCATTCGACTACATGGGCAACATCGAGGCCGACTACCAGGTGCATGGCTTAGAGGACTTGCGTCTGCACATGAACTTCTCCGGCGACTGGTCAAACGGTAAGCAGAACACCGACTACGCCGATTGGGGACAGACCAACTTCTACTATGGCAACACTGGCTTCAGCAAGGAGAACAAGTACAACCTCGTTTACTCTGCTTACCTGCAGTACTACAAGGACTTCGCCAAGACCCAGCATTTTGACGTAATGGCTGGTTACGAGTGGAGCCACAACAAGTATTGGGGAAATAGCCTCTACTATGACACACGTTCCGTAGCGGGCAAGTCTGCGGCTGAGATCGCAGCCATGAGCGACAAGGACTACCACTCTTACAGCAAGAGCGAGTGGAAGCAGGAGAGCTACCTCGTGTCGTTCTACGGCCGTGCCAACTACATCGCCTTCGACCGCTACATGCTGACTGCCACCGTGCGTCGCGACGGTTCATCACGTTTCAAGGAGCATTGGGCAACCTTCCCATCAGTGGCTCTCGGTTGGAAGATCAACGAGGAGAAGTTCCTCAAGGACGTGAAGCAGGTTGACGAGTTGAAGCTCCGCCTCGGCTGGGGTAAGACCGGTCAGCAGGACGGCATCGGCAACTACAACTACTTCGCATCCTACAACGAGAACACCAACAACACCAACGGTCGCTACCCCATCATCGGCACCAACGACTCTGGTCTGCTCTCCCGTCCTGACGCATACAATGAGAACCTGAAGTGGGAAACGACAACCACTTGGAATGGTGGTATCGACATTGCTTTGTTCCGCAACCGCGTGAGCGCAAGCTTCGACTACTACTATCGCAAGACCACAGACCTCATCAACACGGCATTCGTGCCTGCAGGTTCCAACTTCCGAAACCAGGTGACATCCAACATCGGATCACTGGAGAACAGGGGTTTCGAGGCTTCCATCACCTTGCGTCCTATACAGACGGCTGATTGGCAGTGGGAAATCACAGGTAACTTCACCTACAACAAGAACAAGATTACCGAGCTGACAGGCGAGGGATCCATTGTGAAGACTGGCGGCATCTCTTCTGGTACAGGTAACCTCGTGCAGGTGCAGAAGGTGGGCAGCCCTGCCAACTCCTTCTATGTGTACCAGCAGGTGTACGACCAGAACGGCAAGCCAATGGAGGGTGTGTACGTGGACCGCAACGGCGACGGCAAGATCTCAGAGGAAGACCTCTATGTGTACAAGAGCCCTGCAGCGCCTTACACGGCAGGCTTGGGCACACGCTTGCAGTATAAGAACTGGGACTTTGGCTTGAACTTCCGTGGCAACTTCGGCAACTACGTTTACAACGACCGTTTGGCTGGATATGTCAACACGGCGAAGCGTTACGACTCATCATTCAGCTACATCCAGAACACGATGGCTACAGCCAAGAATCTCGGATGGAAGACCTACGACCACGTGCTCTCCGACTACTTTGTGCAGAACGCCTCTTTCGTGAAGCTCGACAACATCACCCTCGGCTACACCTTCGAGAATCTCTTCAAGGGCGCCAGCTACAAGGGATTGGGCGGCCGTGTCTACCTGACAGCGTCCAACGTGGCAACCTTCACCAAGTATAAAGGCACGGATCCTGAGGTGTTCGGTGGCATCGACAACACAATCTATCCACGTCCATTCTCCATGACATTGGGTCTGAACATCAACTTCTAACAATTAAAAGAATATAGACATGAACTTCAAATATTTCAAGAATATAGCTCCAGTCGCCGCAGTAGCTTTGCTGACGATGGGATTGAGTTCCTGCGTGGGCGATTTGGACGTGACCCCTATTGACCCCTCCACCAACATGACGGTCAATGAGGCGGCCCTCTTCTCCAAGTGCTACGCCAATATGGCATTGGCAGGAAACACAGGTGCAGACGGCGACTGCGATATCGACGGTCTCGACGGCGGTACCACTGGTTTCGTTCGCCAGATGTTCAATGCCAACGAGCTGACCACCGACGAGTCTATCTGCTCATGGGGCGACACGGGTATCCCTGCCTTCAACTATGGGCAGTGGGATGCCTCACATCCAATGCTCCAGGGCTTCTACTATCGTCTGTATGCCGGCATCGACTACTGCAACCACTACTTGAACGTGTGTGGCGATGCCGATGCCTCTCATGTGGCAGAGGTTCACTTCCTCCGTTGCCTCTACTACTATTTCCTGATGGACTGCTTCGGAAACGTGCCTTTCACCACTGAGATTTCAGCCAACGCTCCTGAGCAAATCAAGCGTGCCGACCTCTTTGCATGGATCGAGAAGGAACTGAAGGAACAGTGCTTGCCAAACATGCAGGCTCCTGTTGCACGTAAGAGTACCGACTCGGGCTACGGCCGTGCCGACCAGGACGCAGCCAACCTGCTCCTCGCCCGTATGTACCTCAACGCAGAGGTCTACACAGGCACAGCCCACTGGCAGGAGGCTAAGGAATATGCAGAGAAGGTCATCAATGGTCCCCACAAGCTCTGGACCACAGGCAAGAATGGTTGGTCAGCTTACCAGATGCTCTTCATGGGCGACAATGGCGAGAACGGTGCCTCACAGGAGGCTATCCTCCCCTTGTTGCAGGACGGTGTCACAACCACCTCTTATGGTACTTCACTCTTCTTGATGGCAAGCTGCTGGAAGGCAGACATGGACGAGGATAGCAACTACCGCACCTCTGAGTTCTGGGCAGGAAACCGCGCACGCAGCCAGTTCGTTGCCAAGTTCTTCCCCAATGGCGACGCACCCGCAGTGGGCGTGAAGGATATGGTCCTCGCTGCCAACGACGACCGCGCCCTGCTCTATGGCAAGGATCGCGAGTTGGTTGTTACCACACCGGGTGAGTACACCTCAGGCTATGCCGTTGCCAAGTTCCGCAACACATACAGCGACGGTGGTCAGCCCCACAACACCAAGTTTGTGGACACCGACTACTTCTTGATGCGCTCCGCTGAGGCTTACCTCATCGCGGCCGAGGCTGACGCACGTCTCAACGGTGGAACGACCTCATCAACGGGTACAGGCTATGTCAACCAGCTCCGTAAGCGTGCAGAGGCAACCACGCAGACACAATATTCTCTCAACCAAATTCTCGACGAGCGCTCAAGAGAGCTCTACTACGAGGGCTTCCGTCGCACCGACTTGGTTCGCTACGGCTTGTTCACCAGCAATGAGTATCTTTGGGACTATAAAGGCGGCGTGCCGAACGGTGTAGGCTTCGCCTCTTATCGCAACATCTTCGCCATTCCAGCAGAAGACGTGAATGCCAATCCTAACCTCAAGCAGAACACAGGTTATTAATCCTAAATTAAAGAAACAGAATCATGAAAAAGATATTTTCTTATACATTGATGTTGATTGCCTCGATGGTGGCATTCACATCATGTGAAGATGACAACGGCTCCAACCCCACGCTGGTGACTCCAACCGAGTTCACCGTGAACACACCTTCAGTGGGGGAGGCGTTGGTAGACTTGAAAGAGTCAAAGACCGTCAACCTCACTTGGTCGCAGCCTGCGTTCACGACCCCCAATGCCCCCGTGGTGGCAACCTATGAGGTGCAGCTCTCCACGACAGGCGAGTTCACAAAGAAATATGATGAAAACGCCGAGGACAACACTGGGGCCAACTACTTCTCTTTGTCGGAAACATACACCACATGCTCTGCGGACATTTCCTGCGAGGAGATGGACAAGGCTATGGAAAAGATCAACGGCTGGGCAAGCGAATCTGAAGTTCCTGAGACACAGGCAGTAAAGATTCGTGTTCTCGCCTGTGTGAATAATGCAAGTCAGGAAGTGCAGTCACAGGTTCTCTCCAACGTGATAACCCTAAATACAGCTCCTTACTACATCGAGTTGAAGAACGCTGACCCAGAGCTGTGGTACCTCATCGGTGGTGATATCTGTGACGGCAAGTGGAAGTCAGCCATCGGCGAGAGCATCATCCCATTGCAGACGGTTGCCGACTACGAGTATGACAAGAAGACAGGTCAGGGCGAAATCACTTGGACTGGTTACCTGGCAGGCAACGGCTTCAAGTTGAAGAAGACTCCTGACAGCTGGGACGACCAGTGGGGACAGGGCGATGCCTTCGGCTCATTCGTCAAGAACGACGGCGGATCTGCCAACATCACCGTGACAGAGCCTGGCTACTATACCGTGACCCTGAACACCGCGAAGGATGTTCTCACCGTAGAGAAATATGAGTCAAGCGTAACTGACTACGCCTCAATCTGCGTGGCTGGCGACATGTTTGGCGACGACTGGGCAGACCATGCCATGACACCATGCTTCAGCTTCGACGGTGCCAAGAACCACGACTGGTACACCACCATCACCGTGGCAGACGGCCAGGGCTTCAAGTTCAAGGAGGCTGGTAGCTGGGATTACAACACTGGCGGTCCTGTCAACACTACATCAGCTGGCGATATCTACGGATATGGCACAAACAATGGTGACAACCTCTATCTCCCAGCAGGTACTTATCTCGTCATCTACAACGATATTACGCGCTACTATCGCTGCATTCTTCAATAACCCTATCAAGAATATATAGATTATGAAAAAATATGTATTATCACTTTTAGTGCTTGCTACCTCATTGGTAGCCTGCACGGGTGACTACACCGATTGGGCCTCGCCACAGTCCAACGCGCAAGAGGATGCCGTGGCATTCGGCAATGGCAGTGTGGCATCAGTTGATGTCATCAACCTGGCAGATGTCTCTACCGACAGCGTGAAGGTGGTCAACATCACAGCGCCCACGGCTTCCGATGCCGCCTATGCCCCTAGCTACAAGATTACGCTCGGCGACCAGACTTTCAACATCGATGCCAAGGGTAACATGGCAAAGGCCGACTTGGCAAGTTATGTCTCCAGCACTTTTGGCAAGCGCCCTGTGGAGCGTGACATACAAGCCACTCTTGCAGCGTGGATCGCCAATGGCTCTACATCCGTAAAGATGGCTACATCAAGTGCCTTCGCCGTGAAGGTGATACCTGAGGCTCCGTTCATCGACGCTGCCTACTATCTCGTGGGTGACATGAGCGGTTGGTCTCTGGACACCAGCCTCAAGTTCTCGCACTCTGACGCTGACGTTTACGACGACCCCGTCTTCACCGTTACGTTCACTACAACAAACGACAACCAGTACTGGAAGATTATCCCACAGGGCAACGTTGACGCAGGCGACATCTGGGCTGTGGAGAACGACCCCAAGGGCGTTGTCGGAGTTGAGAAGGACGGCGACGATGCCATGAGCGGCACACTGCTGACCTCAACCTCTGAAGGCAATAAGGCAAACGCCGGAAAGATTGCCAAGGCAGGCAAGTACAAGATGACTCTCAACATGATGGACTACACCTATACCATCGAGGAGGTAAAGTATGATCCGTTCATCTACTTCATCGGTGCTACCGACGGTTGGTCAAAGGCAGAGCAGAAGCTCGCCCTCACTGACGAGGACAACGGCACCTACACAGGCTTCCTCTATTGCGCAGACCCCAACGGTTGGGGCAATCAGTTTAAGTTCCAGCGTGTGGCTGGCAGCTGGGACAACGAGATCAACTCCGGCGCATTCTCTTCATTCGAGGGTGCGGCTACCGACGGAGGTGGTAACATCGGTGTCAGCGATGGCGAAGGCGTATACTATTTCGAGGTGAGCCTCGGCGGTGCCAGCATTAAGGCTACGAAGGTGGAGACAATGGGAATCATCGGCGACTTCAACGGTTGGGGTGGCGATGCAGTGATGACATGGAACGCTGACGAATATTGCTTCGAAGCAAGCAATGTCGGCGTGACAGCCAACGGTTGGAAGTTCCGCGTCAACGGTGGTTGGGACATCAACCTTGGCGGCACAGTCAACAGCTTGGTACATAACGGCGACAATCTCTATGTAGAAGGAACAACCATCAAGCTCTATCCCACTCGCAAGACATCAGACAATATCTATTGCACTGTCAAATAACGAACGATAATATCCTATAAATAAGACAGGCGGCTCCCCCCCACAAGGAAGCCGCCCTTTTCGCGTTTTATATTATCGCCTTTTGTTCTTGTAATGTAGATTTATCTTTCTAAACATTTTGATATTACAAGGATTAGTTGTATCTTTGAGGCGGTGATCTTACTAAGCATAAGTATATGGGACATACGGAAGACGTTGTCAAGACTGAAAGCAAAATTATTGTTATTAGGGATACGCAAGTAATCCTTGACAGGGATGTTGCGGAGTAGTATGGGGTATCAACTAAGGTGGTAAACCAGGCCATTAAGAATAATCCAGATAAGTTTCCTTTAGGTTATGTTATTGAGTTGACAGACAAGGAGAAAGAATATGTGGTCAAAAATTTTGACCACCTTGAGACTCTGAAATATTCCCATGCTACCGTAAAAGGATTTACGGAGCAAGGACTTTATATGCTTGCTACGATTTTGAAGTCTCCAATGGCTACTGCCACCACGATTGCAATAATTGATACGTTTACAAAACTTCGTAAACTTGCGAGAGCCATCGACAAGGTGAATGAGGATGCGAAAGAACATGGCACTCTCCCAGACAAGAAAACAGGTGGTAAGATACAAGCCGCCATGAACGAGGTCTTTGCAGACAATTTGCCATTAAAAATGCGAAAACTTACCTTTGGCGTGAACCTTGGCGTCCTAAAGTTCTCAATCGAAACAAAAAGAGAATTGGAAGAATAAAGAAAAATTAGTATTTTTGCAAACGATAAGCACAAACGATAAAGAAGGAGGTTGCCATGACAGAACTTAGGGACAGGTACATACGCTTCGACTGGGCTATAAAGAGATTGCTCAGGCAGAAGGCCAACTTCGGCGTGTTGGAAGGATTCCTCACCGTCTTCTTGAACGAGGAGGTGAAAGTCATGGAGATACTCGAAAGCGAGGGGAACCAGCAAAAGGAAGACGACAAGTTCAACCGTGTCGACATCAAGGCAAAGAACAGCAAGGGCGAGATCATAATCGTGGAGATACAAAACACGAGCGAGCTATACTACCTTGAGCGTGTGCTCTACGGTGTCGCCAAGGCCATAACCGAGCATATCAACCTTGGAAACAGCTACAAGGAGGTAAAGAAGGTCTATTCCATCAGCATCCTTTATTTCGACCTTGGCAAGGGCTCCGACTATATTTATATCGGTCAGAACAACTTTGTGGGGCTTCACACGAAAGACCAACTCGTGATAAGCGCAAAGGAAAAGAACAATATCGTGAGGAAGTCGCCGTCAGAGATATTCCCCACATATATTCTCGTGCGTGTCAACGAGTTTAACAAGGTGGCCGTGTCGCCATTGGAGGAATGGGTAAACTATCTGAAGAATGGAGTCATATCCCCAGACACCAAGGCTCCTGGACTGCAGGAGGCGCGTGAGAAGTTGAAATATTATGAGATGTCAGACGCGGAACGCCATGCTTACGATGAGCACCTTAATGCCATCATGATACAAAACGACGTGCTTGGCAACGCCAAGCTGGAAGGATTGGCAGAAGGTCGGGCACAAGGCATGGAGGAAGGCCGAGCACAAGGCCGTGCGGAAGGTGTGGCACAAGGCAGAGCCGAGGGGAAAGCCGAAGAGAAAAAGAGCATAGCCATCAACCTCTTGACTCAGGGCATACCGTTTGAGGTGATTTCCCAAGCTACGGGACTTGGCATTGATGAAATCAAGCAATTACAGAAATGATAAAAAACAAGGCGACATCCAAAACTTGAATGCCGCCTTGCGTATAATTACCTTAAGAAGAAAGTGTCGACACTTGGATTCGAACCAAGGACCCCCACCATGTCAAGGTGATACTCTAACCAACTGAGCTATGCCGACAATAAATTGCTTGCAAAAACGTTTGCTTTTCGAAAGCGGTTGCAAAGTTACGCATTTTATTTCGCCCGCCAAAGAATAGACGAGGATAATTAGCATCTATTAACTTATTGTCATCGCTTAGACCTTTTCCGACGCTTTTTTGTTTGGTTATTTGTATACGCGTTTTTTGCAAGTTGTTTTTTGCTTTGTAAAGCCTTTTAACATAAAATAACCGTCAAACGGGGCCGGTGTAAAGATTTTTTTTTAATTTTGCTTTAAATTATCAAATCGTATTACTCTAACATAACGCTTATGAAAAGACCAGTTGTCCTTTTAGGAGCATTGTTGCTGACCTGTTGGGTTGGACCTAACTCCATGCAGGCGGCTCCTGACCCTTTGGCAGTCAGCCAGAAAAGCAACACAGTGACAGGTAAGGTCGTTGACGAGAATGGGGAGCCTGTGGTAGGCGCGACCATTCAAGAGACAGGCACTAACCGTGGAACAGTTACCGACATCAACGGAAAATTCACATTGTCCGTAAGAAACAATGCCACAATCAAGGTGTCGTTCCTTGGCTACAAGACCGTGACGAGGAAAGCCACGCCAAACATGAACGTGGCCCTTGAGGCAGACCAAGCCAATCTTGATGAGGTGGTGGTAGTGGGATATGGCCAGCAGAAAAAGGCCAACCTGACTGGTGCGGTGGCAAACGTCGACATGGAAAAGACGTTCGGCTCGCGTCCTGAGCAAGATGTCACCAAGGCCCTGCAGGGTGCCGTGCCAGGTTTGACGATTTTGTCAAACAGTGGCGACATCACGGCATCGTCGTCTATCTCCATTCGCGGCTTGGGCACATTGTCCAACAGCCAGGACTCTTCTCCGCTTATCGTGGTAGACGGAATGCCTGTTGACGACTTGTCGATGATAAGCGCCAACGATATAGCCAGTATCTCCGTTTTGAAAGACGCGTCCTCTTCCGCCATATACGGCTCTCGCGCAGCCTTCGGCGTAATACTTATCACCACCAAGAGTGGTAAGAAAGGTGAGAAGGTGAACGTGAAGTACAATATGAAGTTCGGCTGGGACAAGTCGACATATCTTCCCGACTTCCCATCGGTGCCAGAGCAGATACGCGCTCGTCTCATAGCCGCTGACCGCGCAGGTCAGTCTACGCCAGAGCTCTTTGGCATGTATTTCGACAAGCTTCTGCCTTATGCCGAGGCTTGGGAAAAGCAGCACCAGGGCAAGAAAGGCTACACCGTAATGGAGCCATACCAGAGCATGGACAATGTGGGTGACTATTACTTCTCACCCGAAGGCCCCCTTTACTATGCCGACTACGACATTCAAGGCATTTGGTACAACAACCACGCACCATCGACAAGTCACAACGTGTCTATCTCCGGCTCGTCGGGCAAGACCACGTTCTATACGTCGTTCGACTACGACTCAAAGCAGGATGTCAAGAACTTCAATCCCGGCAAGCGCTCGCGTTATGGCGTGACAGCCAACGTCAAGACAGACATCACCGATTGGTTGACGGTGGGCGTGCGCATGAACTGGACCCGACGCCGCATGAGCTATGCTGATCCTTGGTCGAACATTTACCAGTATTTGTGGCGTTGGGGTTCCTTCTTCATCCCTTCAGGCATATATCAGGACGCCGATGGCAACCAGTACGACTATCGTGTCGTCGCCATGCAAAAGAACTGCAACCGTGCGTACAACACCTTTGACCAGCTCCGCTTGAACGGCTATATAAAGGCGAATATCACGAAAGACCTCACGTTTAACGTCGATTACACTTTCCAGACCGACAACTTAAACTATAAGGCAAGCAACAAGAGCATCTATGGCATGAACTGGAGCGGCACGTCGCCACAGTATATCGTGGCAGAGAGCAACAGCGACGCCACGCGCTGGAACACTAAGCGCAACCGCTGGACTGCCAATGCTTACTTGGACTATGCTCACACGTTCTTCAAAGACCATAACTTCCATGCCATGGTAGGTATCAACGGTGAGAACTACAAGTCTGATTATTTCTACGCACGCCGTAAGCAGCTCTATGATGAGGGTTACACGGAACTGAATCTCGCCTATGGCGACATGTCAAAGGCAACCATAACCTCTTCCACGGGCGACCGTGCCTCGGCTGGTTACTTTGGCCGTATCAACTACGACTATAAGGGCATCTACTTGGTTGAGCTCAATGGTCGTTACGATGGTTCCTCCCGTTTCCGTGAAGGCGACCGCTGGGCGTTCTTCCCAAGTTTCTCGGTGGGTTATCGTTTCAGCGAGGAGCCTTACTGGAAACCTTTGCAGAAATACGTTTCCAATGGTAAGTTGCGTTTCTCTTTTGGTGAGATAGGCAACGAGGCCATCGGTGACAACATGTTCCTCTCCACGATGAGCGCCACACAGGGTGACACTTACAATCCTATTTGGCTCAATGGCAGTGGTGCTAAGCTCAACCAGTTCACCATGCCTACATGGGTCAGTCCTTCGCTGACGTGGGAACGCATCCAGACCAAGAACCTTGGCATCGACCTCGGTTTCCTGAACAATGAGATCAACCTCACCGCCGAGTTGTATGAGCGTCTCACCAAGGACATGCTTTCTCCTGGCCAGGCCCTTCCCGCAACGGTTGGTGCCAGCGCCCCTTACTCCAACAACGGCGAGTTGCAGTCGCGTGGATGGGAGCTCTCGCTCTCTTGGCGTCATCAGTTCTCACGTGACCTGCAGGTGTATGCCAACTTCTCAATCGGCGACGCGAAGGTCAAGATCAAGAAGTGGAACCCAATACAGGTGGCTCCGGGACATTCTGCCGACGAGTATAAAATCATTGGTCACACCAACGATACCAGTTACGCCTACGAAGGTGAGACTTGGGGCGACATTTGGGGCTTTGAGACAGATCGCTACTTCACTGAGGCCGACTTCGACGGCAAGAACTCCGACGGCTCCTGGAAGTACAAGAGTGGCGTAGCCGACCAAACAGGCTTGCAAGTGGGCAACTTCGTGTATGGCCCTGGCGACATCAAGTATAAGGACTTGAACGGTGACGGCAAGATTGACGGCGGTGACGGCACTCTCGCCAACCACGGTGACTTGAAGGTCATTGGTAACGTGTTGCCTCGCTATGAGTACAGCTTCCATGTGGGCGGTTCTTGGAAGGGCATCGACCTCGACCTCTTCTTCCAAGGCGTGGGCAAGCGCGACATCTGGACAACCTCTTCATTCGTTTTCCCGATGGCTCAGTCGCAAGACCAGCAGCTGTTCACCAATCTCACCAAATACAACGTCTATGACCCAGCCAACGGCAACGTGAACATCAGCGAGGACAACGACTATCCTTGCTTGTGGCCAGGCGTGTCGGGAAGTGGTAAGGTTACGGCATTGGCTGCAGCCGGTGGTAACAACAACTTCTATCCGCAGTCTAAGTATCTGGTGCACATGTCGTACCTGAGACTCAAGAACATCACTTTGGGTTACACTCTGCCTCAGAACATCCTTCGTAAGGTATACATCCAAAACTTGAGGGTTTACGCCAGCGTGGACAACCTCTGGCTGCTCCACAAGGGCAACGGCAACATTCCACTTGACCCGGAAATCAATACCGGTGAGGGCTTGAACTATGGCGGTTGGGGCCGTACGGTGCCTATCACGCGCACATGGTCTGTTGGCCTGCAGCTTACATTCTAAGTCAAATGATTTAAAATCAATGCTACCATGAAGAAATCAATTTTATATATAATTGCAGCCTCTGCCATGATGTTGACGAGTTGCGACGACTTCCTTGAGAAGAACCCTCGTGACACCTTCACCAACGACGCGGCATTTTGGAGCAACAGCAACTTGGTTGAAAGCTATGCCAATCGCTTCTATGCCTACTATGGCGGAGCGACCAACTTCTATTTCAACTTCCTCAACGATGACCAGGTGGACCCGTCGTTCACCAACTGGACGTTCACCAACGTGCCAAACACGGCAACGGCGTGGTCGACCCGCTTCACCAATATCCGTCGTGTCAACTACCTGCTCGACGGACTGAAGACTTCAACGCTGCCAGATGCCACGAAGAAACGCTATGAGGCTATTGGCAGGATGAACCGTGCCTATGTCTATGCGGAGCTGGCTAAGATGTATGGTGACGTGCAATGGGAAAGCAATGTCATACTCGACTCACAAGACAGTACCCAAACGAAAGGACCACGCACCGACCAGGACGTTGTCATGGACTCAGTGCTCAACGATCTCAACTTCGCGATTACCAACTTGGCTTCCAACACGTCTGACAAGACGTTGTGGAGCAAGGAAATGGCTTTGGCCATTAAGAGCGACGTCTGCCTCTATTGGGGTACGTATTGCAAGTATAGAACACTCGCAGACAACGGCAAGGCAGCCGACCAGTCCCTCGCGCAGAAATTCCTGCAGGAGAGCGTGAGCGCGTCGGAGCAGCTCATGAATTCAGGCAAGTTCGCTCTCAACGATTGGGATGTGGCTGGCACTTACGAGAACGCTGCCAACCCAGCCAAGCTTTATACCGTCTATAACTCACTTAACCTGAGTGGCAACAGCGAGGTCATCTTCTACAAGCACTACGAGAAGGATATCCTCAGCCACGGATTGTGCGACTATACCTGTGGCTCAACTACGCAGGGCGGTATATCCAAGGATGCCATTGACGCGTTCCTCTTCCGTGATGGCAAACCCAAGGCTACCACGACTCTTGACACCGACGACAGGGCCGTAAAGAATGCCAATGGCGACTACAGCATCTCTCATTTCCTGAAGAACAAGGATCGCCGTCTGGAGATACTCGTGGACTCAGTGCTCGCTTTCAAAGGTCATGGATGGATACGCAACGAGCCGTCGCCAGACGCGGCGTTGCCAGCCCAAATGACATCTTCCACCGGTTACACCGTTTACAAGTATGACAATCCACAGATTGAGATGACATACCGCACAAGCACGGTTGGCTGCTACACGGACATTCCTCTCTATTGGTATCCTGTGGTCTTGTTGAACTATGCCGAGGCAAAAGCAGAGCTCGGCACTATCAGCCAGGACGACCTCAATAAGAGCGTCAACTTGTTGCAACATCGTGCAGGCTTGCCTAACATGACCACCACACCAGAGGCTGACCCAGCCAACAATATGAGCGTGAGCAACTTGATATGGGAAATCCGTCGCTGCCGTCGTTGTGAGCTCATGTGCGACAACAATTATCGCTATTGGGATCTCGTGCGTTGGCATCAGATGGACAAGATGGATACGAAGGTGAACCTTAACGCAAACCTTGGCGCAAACGTCTCCAACGTGGAGGACGCTGACAAGGATGAGAATGGATACTTGAAAGGCACTTCGGCTACACGCTCGTTCAGCCCGAAGTATTACCACTATCCCGTACCGTCAAATGACATTCAACTCAATAGTCAAATCAAGCAGAATCCGAACTGGAATTGATGCCAAGGGATTTGACATTTTAGTTAAATAATCATTAAATAGCAGTCGATGTGACACTATCGGCTGCTATTTCTGTACTTTTGCACCGTTAATAGCCTTTTTATGCGAACAATCTTAAAAGTTTTTTCTATATGTTGTGCAGGTGCGTTGTTCACGCAACCTTTACAAGCTGAGAAGCTCACCCCTGTTGCCACCGCTGCCATTTCCAGCTCTTTGCGACAGTATACGCAAGGCATAAGGACTGGGAAAATAGTGGTTGATTCCTCAGCGGTGTCAGCTGATAGCGTGAAGGTGTTTTTAAATGCCGCCTTGCAGGACGTGCCCATGCGCACAGACAATGTCAGCGAGATATTAAAGACTGTCAGCTCTTGCCTCCCCGAAGAGTTGCGTCAAAGGCATTTGACGCTTTACGTCAATGGTCACGACATACAATCACTTATACCCAATTACTTTAAGACCAAGGCAGACCGCAGAAAGGCTTTTTATAACGTGCCAGCAGAATATGCAGACAAGAGTTCCTATACGTCTTTCACGCCCATCGTCACCAATCTCGACCGTCCTTATTCTGTGAAGAACGGCTTGCAAGGCAAGCACATAGCCTTGTGGCAGAGTCATGGAAAGTATTTCGAACAGGGCTTGAACCGTTGGGAATGGCAGCGCTCGCGTCTCTTCGAGAGCGTAGAGGATAAGTACACCCAAAGTTTTGTGTTGCCTTATCTCGTGCCGATGCTTGAGAATGCCGGTGCTTATGTCATGATGCCTCGCGAACGAGACACGAACCCCACCGAAGTGGTGGTAGACAACGATGGCAAGCTCGCCGTGTCGCCATATACAGAGCGAGATGGCTCCCTGGCGTGGAGTCAAGGCAATGGCACGGGTTTTGCCTATGTAAGAAAGCAGTACACGGGTTTCCAAAATCCATTCACGGAAGGCTCTTTCAGGCAAGTGCTAACAACAAACAGTAAAAAGGAAGGAATGCAAGCCTCGGCGAAATGGACGCCCGCGATACCTAAAGACGGTCGCTATGCCGTTTACGTGGCTTACAAGACGTTGCCAAACAGCACGGAAGATGCTCGCTATACCGTTCACCATAAGGATGGAATCACACGGTTCTCCGTAAACCAGACCATGGGTGGTGGTACGTGGATCTACCTTGGCACATTCAGTTTTGCCAAGGGCGAAGCCGGTTTCGTGGAGTTGACCAATTTCAGCAAGACCGCCGGCAAGGTGCTTACTGCCGACGCTGTAAAGTTTGGGGGAGGCATGGGCAACATCGCCAGGGCTGCCGATGGCGACAAGATAACGACCTACACGAAAGGTCATTCCAGTGACAACCAAAGCGAACGCAACGACTATCAGCCAAAGCTCGACTTTATTCCGCAAGTGAGTGGCTATCCACGCTATCTTGAAGGTTCGCGCTATTATCTGCAATGGGCAGGCATACCAGACAGCGTCTACTCACCCTCACACGGAGCAAACGACTATACCGACGACTATCGCGACCGTGGCATTTGGGTGAATTATCTCGCAGGTGGCACGCGAGCATGCCCCGACGTTAAGGGATTGAACATACCTATCGCCTTGTCGTTCGCTTTCCATAGCGATGCCGGCACCGTGAGGGGCGATTCTATCATAGGCAACCTTGGCATATACCAGACGTCACAATATGGTGGCGTGTTTGCCGATGGCACATCGCGAGATGCCAATCGCGACCTGTGCGACCTCGTGCAAAGCCAGATAGCCAATGACCTCAGGCTTCAAGCCGATCCTAAATGGACACGCCGTGGAATGTGGAACCAACGTTATTTCGAGGCATGGGTGCCCCGTGTCCCGGCAATGTTGCTTGAGCTCATGTCGCACGAGAATTTCGCGGACATGCGCTATGGCCTTGACCCTCGTTTCCGTTTCTTGGTTGGTCGAGCCATCTACAAGGGAATGCTCCGATTCCTCAGCACCGAATATGGATATCCTTACATTGTTCAGCCATTGCCGGTCAAGGCGTTAAGCGTCACGCTCAACAATAAGAACGAGGCTGTGCTTTCGTGGGAAGCCGTGGCAGACACCCTTGAACCAACAGCCGAGGCAAAGCGCTTTATTGTGTATAAGCGAGTTGGCAACGGAGATTTTGACAATGGCACGGTAGTGAAGAAGAACGCTTACACCACCAGCATACCTACGGACGAAGTGGTGAGTTTCAAGGTTACAGCCTTGAACGATGGCGGTGAGAGCCTCCCTTCCGAGATCATGTCTTTGGGATTGTCGAGCAAGTCAACGGCAAAGCCCGTGTTGGTCATCAATGGCTTCGACCGTATCAGCGCCCCTGATGATTTCTCCAGCAGCGACGACAACATTGCCGGATTCCTTGCCGCCAACGACAATGGCGTGCCAGACAAGGAGCTAATATCTTATGTAGGAGCAATGAAAGAGTTCCGACGTGACATTCCGTGGACTCACGACGACGCGTCAGGCTTTGGAGACAGTTATGGCAACGAGGAGCGAATAACCATTGCAGGAAACACATTCGATTATCCCGCTCTCCACGGCAGTAGCCTGTTGAAAGCTGGTTACAGTTTCGTGTCAAAGAGCCGTGCGGCAATAGGCTTGACAGATAATGAAAGCAATGTTAGTGCGTTTGACGGCAAACAACTCACCGATACTTATTCAGCTATAGACCTTATACTTGGAAAGGAAAAGCAAACCAAGTTTGGCCGCCCCGGGCTGCATCCACTGGAGTTCAAGACTTTCGACGAACCCATGCAGCAGTTGATCACCGCTTTCTGCAAGGCAGGAGGCCCCGTGTTTGTCTCGGGAGCATACGTTGGCACAGACCTGTGGCAGAATCCACTTGCCACGTCAGACTCACGGGCGAAAAGCCAAAAAACAGACCGTGACTTCGCCAAGAATATACTTAAATACCAGTGGCGAGAGGACCGTGCCTGCACCGATGGGCAAGTATCTTACGTTGTGTCGCCACTCGTTTCCGACACGACCTCGTTCACATATTATAATAAGCCAAATAGCACATCCTATGTCGTGGAGTCTCCCGACGCCATTGATCCTGCCGATCCGTGTGCTTACACTGCTTTCCGTTACCCGGAGAATGGCATGTCGGCTGGCGTAGTGTTCGGAGGCAACGGCACTGACAATTGGCGCGCGTGCGTGTTGGCGTTCCCATTCGAGTCGGTGCGGAGTGACTCTGTGCGTGACAGTCTGATGAAGACAATCATGCAGTATCTCACCAAGAAAGAATAGGCATCATGGGACTGTTACGGAGAATGATACACGAAGAAATGTTCGAAGGCATGAACATAAAACGACTAGCGATTGTCGTGGTGTGTTGTTTTGTCACGTTCACGGCGACATGTGCCTTCGAGCCTTTCCGCTTTGCCGTGGTCACGGACATTCACATTGCCGCAGGGTCGCCCAAGCCAACTGAAGACTTGAGACAATCTGTGTCGCAAATAAACAACGACGCCAGTATCGACTTCGTGCTTGTCACGGGAGATATTGCCGATGCCGGAGATGGAGCGTCGTTGCGCATTGCCAAACAAGAGCTCGACAAGCTCACCAAGCCCTGGTACATACTTGAGGGCAATCACGACCAGAATTGGAGCGAGAGTGGATGCATGGACTTCGTGAAGATTTTCGGTTACGAGCGTTTCCATTTTGAGCACAAGGGCATACTATTCATAGGCTTCCCCACTGGCCCGATGATGCGTATGGCACTTGGGCATGTGGCACCGGAAGACATTATCTTTGCCAAAGACGTGTTGGAAAAAAACGGCACCGATGGCAAGCCGGTGTTTATGATTACACACATGCCAATGCAGCCAGCCGATGTTGACAATTGGTATGAGGTTACCGACGCTATTCGCCCTTACCCGATAGTGACTTTTGTTAACGGTCATTATCATCGTAATCTCCATTTCAACTATGATGGCATGCCGGGAATAGTCAATGTCACGAACCTCAGGCAGAATGGCAACACGGCAGGGCAGTACAACGAGTTTGACGTGCGAACCGATTCGGTAGTCGTATATACCCATCCTGTGGGAAAGCCACGCTATCGCTGGACATCGATACCTTTTACCACCAAGCACGATGACGATACGGCTCACTGGTTCCCACGTCCTTCTTATGTTGTCAACGACACCTTCCCGCAAGTGACGGAAAAGTGGCTCGTGAGTCAGCATGCCGGTATATATTCCTCTCCTGTGGTTTGGCGAGGCAATGTCTATGCAGCCGATAACGTTGGCCGCGTGGTATGCTACGACGGTCTTGGACATGAGCTTTGGCGCTACCAGACGGGCGCGCGAGTCATTGGCACCCCAGCCATCGGCAAAGGTGTGCTTGTGGCAGGCTCTGCCGACGGTTTCGTTTATGGCATCGATGCCAAGAGTGGCAAGCGGTTGTGGCAAGTGGAGACAGGCGCGCCATGCGTGAGCGCGGTCACCATAGTGGGCAACACGGCATATATAGGCGGTGGAGACCACTTTTTCAGGGCTATCGACGAGAAAAGCGGAAAGGTAAAGTGGCAGAGCCCCGACATAAAGGGCTATGTAGAGACAAAGCCTCTCGTGACCCATGGAAAGGTGATATTTGGCGATTGGGCGACCACGCTATATTGTCTTGACGCGAAAAGCGGCGCGCGCCTATGGACGTGGCATCCCAAGAAGACGGATATGCATTTCTCTCCAGCTGGTGTATGGCCTGTGGAGGCACATGGGCGCGTGTTTATTTGTGACCCCGACCGCGCCTTCACCGCTATTGACCTGAATACGGGCAAGCAGATATGGCGAACATATCAGAGTAAGGTGCGTGAGAGCATCGGATTGTCGAAAGACGGCAAGAGAATCTATCTGAAGACGATGAACGATAGTATCGTCTGCTATTCCACGACAGGCGACGAGCCACATGAGCTTTGGGCAACCAACTGCGGTTTCGGCTACGAGCATGCCAGGGTAATGCTTGTCGAGAAAGACGGTGTGGTGTTCTCTACAAACAAGGATGGTCTTGTGATGGCACTTGACGGAAAAACCGGCCGTTTGCTGTGGAAACACAAAATCGGCAACACTCTTATCAATACCGTTGTGCCATTGAGCGCAAACAGGCTGATATTCACCAATGAAGCCGGAATGGTGGGTGAGATAGAGGTCAAGCGATAGTTGAAACGGAATATTGCTTCCCGTTGATGAGATAAATAAGTAACAAAATAAAAAACACAGATAATAACTTAAGAAAATGAAGAAACTGGTAGATTGCTTCATCCCACGTGGAAATGAAGAGGAGACCAAGAGAAACTTAGAGGCTCTCAAAGCTGAAGAGATGGTTGCTAATGTTACTGTAATAGACGGTAACGTCAAGGCTTCGGCAGTCTTGAAGGATATTGCCGAGAAAGCCGAGGCACCATATACACTGCTCTATCTGAAGGGACAGTTCGTTCAGTTGGGTTATCTCGCCCTTGAGCGCATGGTGCAGGTGGCAGGTATCACCGAGGCTGGCTTGACCTACGCCGACCACTACAATATCTCCGCCGACGGCAAACGTGCCGACGCTCCCACTATCGACTATCAGATGGGCGCGCTGCGCGATGACTTCAATTTTGGCTCTGTGCTTCTTTTCCGTACGGACGCTCTGAAAGAGTCTGCTTCGAGGATGAACGCAGACTATCAGGCCGCTGGATTCTATGACTTGCGCTTAAAGCTCGCAGAGAAATATGAGATTAGCCATGTCAACGAATACCTATATTCCGAAGTGGAGCTTGACACGCGTAAGACAGGCGAGAAGCTCTTCGACTATGTGGATCCACGCAACCGCGCCTCACAGATAGAGATGGAAAAGGCCGTGACAGAATATCTTAAGGAGATAGGCGGATATCTAAAGCCTGAGTTTGCGCCCGTCGACATCATGGCAGGCGAGTTCCCTGTGGAGATAAGCGTCATGATCCCAGTGCGTAACCGCATACGCACAATCCGCGATGCCGTAAACAGCGCGTTGGCACAGAAGACCAACTTCAAATACAACGTCTTTGTCATTGAGAATGGACCAGAGTGCCATTCTACGGATGGCACGACCGAGGCGGTAGCAGAGATGGCTGAAGCCGACGACCGCATTGTCCACGTCCTCACTCCACGCCGCGACCTTGGCGTTGGCGGCAGTTGGAACCTTTGCGCCCACGATCCACGTTGCGGCCGTTTCATCGTGCAGCTCGACTCCGACGACGTTTATCTCGACGAGAATACGCTGCAGACATATTATGATGCCTTCATGGAGCAAAAGACCGCCGCGATAATAGGTTCATACGTTCTCACGGACATCAATAAGAACATCCTTCCTCCGGGCAAGATTGACCATGCTGAGTGGACACCGGAAAATGGCCGCAACAACGCTTTGCGCATCAACGGTCTGGGTGCGCCACGCGGTATGTACTCACCGCTGTTGCGCGACCTCACGATGCCAAATGTCAACTATGGTGAGGATTACGCTTTCATGCTTGCCATCAGCCGCCACTACCTCATTGGCCGCATCTACGACCCCGTGTATTGCTGCCGTCGTTGGGACGACAACTCTGATGGCGACTTGAGCATTGAGAAGGAGAACCGTAACAACACATACAAGGATCGTATACGCACTTGGGAACTCAAGGCGCGCATAGCAATGAACCGCAAGAATGAACAGTAAGAACATTACTCCATGGGTGTGGGTCCCCACACTCTACTTTGCCGAGGGCGTGCCTTATTTCATAGTGAACAACATCTCCGTGATGATGTTCACCAAGATGGGTGTGCCTAATGGCGACATGGCTTTCTTTACCACGTTACTTTATTTCCCTTGGTTCCTCAAAGGCATTTGGAGCCCGTTGGTAGACGTGGTGAAAACCAAGCGCTGGTGGATTCTCACCATGCAGGCATTGCTTACGATCTTGTTGGTGGCCCTCACGTTCACGTTGCCGTTCCCGTCGGCGCAGATGATAGCGAGCGGACAGACACCTATCAGCCTCTTCTCGCTGACGTTGGTGTTGTTCATCATCGCTGCCTTCGCCTCTGCCACCCACGACATCGCGGCCGACGGTTATTACATGTTGGCCCATAGCCCGAGCAGCCAGGCAGCGTTCATTGGCATTCGCAGCACCTTTTATCGCATTGCCTCCGTCTTTGGCCAAGGCGTGCTGGTGTTTATCGCGGGTACGGTGGAGAGCAATACTGGCGACATTCCTTATTCCTGGAAAATGACCCTTGGGTTGAGTGCCGCCATATTCTTCCTTGTCACCCTTTATCACACGTTCTGCCTGCCCCATGCCGATGCCGACCGGCCACGCGTGGATGCCTCGAAAGACTCTGCTGGCAATGGCAAGTGGACAGAGTTGTTGGGCTCGTTCTCAACATTTATCAAGAAGCCAAACGTTGGTTGGGCGATAGCGTTCATGCTTCTCTTCCGTTTGCCGGAGGGCTTCCTCATCAAGATGTGCCAACCTTTCCTTGTGCATGGCACGGAGGTAGGCGGATTGGGTCTCAGCACAGACATGGTGGGCCTTGTCTATGGCACCTTTGGTGTCATCGCCCTTCTTGGCGGTGGCATCCTTGGCGGAATCGTGGCGTCACGGATGGGATTGAAGCGGTCGTTGTGGATCATGGCAGCAGCCATAACCCTGCCTTGCCTCACCTTTGTCTATCTGGCCGTGGCACAGCCGTCAAACATAGCGGTCATCACCATCGCCCTGTGCATAGAGCAGTTTGGATATGGATTTGGCTTCACCGCCTACATGCTCTATATGATGTACTTCTCCGAGGGAGAGTTCAAGACATCTCACTACGCCATCTGTACGGCCTTCATGGCACTAAGCATGATGCTCCCCGGCTTTGTAGCCGGCTATATACAAGAGGCGATAGGCTATGTCAACTTCTTCTGGATGGTGATGCTTTGCTGCCTCGCTACTGTCGGTGTCACCTTCGTGGTGAGAAAACAGATAGACGAGCATTATGGTTGCAAATAAAAACTATTTGACATGAAACGAATAGCAATCTTAATCAGTTGCCTCTGCCTGTTCTCCTTTGTGTACGCGCAGAAAGTGAAGACAGGCATTGAAGTGTTGAAGGCTAGCAATTTCAAGATTCTTGAGGGCAAACGAGTGGGCCTTGTC
Organism: Lachnospiraceae bacterium; assembly: GCA_963588155.1. GTDB lineage: Bacteria > Bacteroidota > Bacteroidia > Bacteroidales > Bacteroidaceae > Prevotella. The sequence goes on from CAVAGT010000018.1 coordinate 25,061, forward strand.
ACCAATCCCACGGGCGTCGACAACAACCTTGTGTCTGATATCGACATCCTGCACAACGCTCCCAATGTCAAGCTCGTGGCCCTCTTTGGCCCAGAGCATGGCGTGAGGGGCAGTGCCCATGCTGGCGAGGCCGTGACGGGCAATAGCGACCCACGCACGGGATTGCCCGTTTACTCCCTTTATGGCAAGACGCGCGTTCCAACTGATGAGATGCTGAAAGGCATCGATGTGCTCGTCTACGACATCCAGGACATAGGTTGCCGATCGTTTACATATATCTCAACGCTCTATAATGTAATGAAGGCGGCAGCCAAGCACGGCATTGAAGTGGTGGTGCTCGATCGCCCCAATCCATTGGGCGGAGAGAAGATTGAGGGCAATCTTGTGGAGGACGATTGCGTGAGCTTTGTCTCACAGTTCAAGATACCCTACATCTATGGCCTCACCCCTGGCGAGGTTGCGCTATTGCTGAATGGGGAGAACATGATTGGTGGCAAATGCAAGTTGCAGGTGGTAAAGATGAAAGGGTGGAAGCGCCGTATGACCTATGAGCAAACGGGCTTGGAGTGGGTGCTTTCCTCTCCTCATATTCCCGAGATGTCCACGGCACCGTTTTATAGTGTCACGGGCATTGTGGGCGAGCTAACCACCATCTCTATCGGCGTCGGCTATACGCTCCCCTTCAAGCTCATTGGAGCCGAATGGATCAAGGCGCAGGAATTTGCCGACGCAATGAACGCGTTGCGGTTACCTGGCTATACCTTCCGCCCCATATTCTACACTCCTTATTACGGTCCGGGCAAGGGTAAGGAGCTCCAAGGCGTACAGATCTACATCACCGACTACAAGAAAGCTCGTCTCTGCGACGTGCAGTGGTATGCCCTACAAGAACTTTACAAGCTCTATCCCGACCATGACCCCATGGGCGAAGACACGAAACGCGCAGACATGATAAACAAGGTGAGTGGCTCCAAGCAGATTCGTGAGCTTTTCCTGCGTCGTCACCAATGGCAGGACGCAAAGGCTTATTGGGATAAGGATGTGGACAATTTCCGTACTACCGCCAAGAAATACTACCTTTACAAATGAATACAGACAACACAACCAAACAGACAAAGGGGCAGCGCATTCTCTCTGTTGACATTCTCCGCGGCATCACTATCGCGGGCATGATCCTTGTCAACAACCCCGGCGGCTCTGAGGCGGATTCCTTCACGCCGCTCACCCATGCCGATTGGATAGGATTGACTCCCACCGATCTCGTGTTCCCTACGTTCATGTTCATCATGGGCATCACCACCTACCTCTCGCTCCGCAAGTTCAATTTCTCTTGGTCCAAGGAGTGCGCCTTCAAGATAGCCAAGCGCGCATTCTTGCTTTGGGGCATCGGACTTGCCATATCGTTGGCGTTGTCAATGGTTCGGGGAGCGGTGCATCCTGAAAACTGGAACGGCTTTGGCTATATGTTCTCCCACCTCCGTATCCTTGGCGTGCTGCCGCGATTGGGCATCTGCTATGGATTGGCTGCCATTGTCGCCATCAGCGTCAGGCATAAGTTCATTCCGTGGATCATAGCCTTTCTTTTCGTTGGCTACTATGTTCTTCTTGAATTCGCAAATGGATATGCGCACGATGAGGGCAACATCCTTGCCATTGTCGACACTGTAGTGCTTGGCGAAGGCCATGTATACATCTGGGACACGCCCGACCCTGAGGGCTTGTTGTCCACGTTGCCCGCCCTTGGACACGTGCTCATAGGCTTCTGCGTGGGTAAGGTGATAATGAACCTCAAGGACTTGAACGACAAGATAGAACGCCTTTTCGTCATAGGCTCGACGCTTGTCATTGCCGGTGTCCTCCTTGCATACGCTTGCCCGATAAGCAAGAAATTGTGGACTCCAACGTTTGCCATGACCACGTGCGGCATAGCCAGCATTTTGCTTGCGCTCATGACATGGGTCATCGATAAGAAGCATAAGCAAGGCAGACTCACGGAGTTCTTCCATGTTTTTGGCGTAAACCCGTTGGCCCTGTATGTGTTTTCCGACATATTGCTCATCCCTTTCTCCATGTTGCCATTCGTCGGAGGCAAGACCTTGCAGGATTTTTGCTATGAGAACGTGTTGTCGTCTTTCCTTCCGTTGCCATTGGCATCGCTTGTTTGGGCATGCTTCTTTGTGATGTGTTGCTGGATAGTGGGCTTATGGCTTTACAAGAAGAAAATTTACATTAAACTATAAAAAAACAAATCAGTCATGATACTTTTAGCAGACAGTGGCTCCACCAAAACCGACTGGGGCTTAGTGGAAAACGGAAAGCTCGTAAAAAGTCTCCGCACCAGTGGCATGAATCCCTTCCAGATGTCGGAAGAGGCAATCACGGAGGAGATAAAGTGCCATCTTGTGCCCGAGCTTCCAAGCACCGTGCTCGACGAGGTGCATTTCTATGGCGCTGGTTGCACCAAGGAGAAACAACCCATTGTGGAGCGTGCCCTTCGTGCCAACCTCACCATCAACGGTGAATGTGAGGTGGCGAGCGACATGCTTGGTGCCGCACGTGGTATCTGTGGTCACAAGCCGGGCATAGCCTGCATCCTTGGTACGGGCAGCAACTCTTGTTCCTACGATGGCAAGAACCTCGTGAAGAACGTGTCGCCACTTGGATTCATCCTTGGCGATGAGGGCAGTGGGGCAGTGCTCGGCAAACTCCTTGTGGGCGATGTATTGAAAAACCAGATGCCGGAAACCATCATCAAGCGTTTCTTTGAAAAATACGATCTCACCCCCGCGGAGATCATCGATCGCGTTTATCGTCAGCCAAAGCCAAATACCTTCCTCGCCTCGTTTGTTCCATTCCTTGAGGAGAACATCGACGAGCCAAAGATATACAACTTGCTGAAAGAGAGCTTCCGTTCTTTCCTCCGTCGCAATGTAAAGCAGTATGATGGTTGGCAGACCTTGCCAATTGGCTTCAACGGCAGCATAGCCAAGATATACAAGAAACCCCTTCTTGAGGTTCTCGAAGAGGAAGGCATGCACCTTGGCAGGATTATCCAGGCTCCCATGGAGGCGATGGTGGAATATCACGTAGAGAAATAAGAAAACGAAATGGAAACATTCACTAAGATTACCGAGCAGCCGTCACTGTACGACAGTCTTGAGAAGAAAAGTGTACATGAGCTGTTGACCTACATCAATCGCGAGGACCAGAAAGTGGCTCTTGCCGTTGAGAAAGCCATTCCGCAGATAGAGGCTTTGGTTGAGCAGATCGTGCCTCGCATGAAACGTGGCGGCAGGGTCTTCTATATGGGTGCGGGCACGAGCGGTCGCCTTGGCGTGCTCGATGCCTCAGAACTGCCCCCTACTTTCGGCGTTCCTCCCACGATGGTCTATGGACTTATCGCCGGCGGCGACACCGCCTTGCGCAATGCCGTGGAGAAGGCAGAGGACGACCCCAAGCGCGGATGGCAAGAACTTGAGCAGCATGGCATAGGACCAGACGACACCGTCATCGGCATTGCCGCCTCGGGCACCACTCCTTATGTCATAGGGGCGCTGAAAGACGCGCGCGAGCATGGTTGTCTCACGGGTTGCATCACCTCCAACCCTGGCACTCCCATGGCTGAGGCATGCGAGTATCCCATTGAGATGATTGTAGGTCCGGAATTTGTCACAGGCTCTTCACGAATGAAGTCAGGCACAGGTCAGAAGATGATCCTCAACATGATCTCCACCTCCGTCATGATACAGTTGGGTCGTGTCAAAGGCAACCGCATGGTCAACATGCAGCTTACCAACAAGAAGCTCGTTGACCGTGGCACGCGAATGGTGATGGAATACACCAAGTTGCCTTATGATGAGGCCAACGCTTTGCTCTTGCAGTATGGCTCTGTGAAAAAGGCCGTGGACGCTTTCAAGGCTCAATAGGCGAGTCGTTGAGCTTTTCCACGTATTCCCATAGCTTTTTATAAAACAAATGTCGTGTCAACGTCGCCACATCGCCAAGGATGATGAGTTTCATCCTTGCGCGCGTGATGGCGACGTTCATGCGTCTTAGGTCTCTCAAGAAACCTATTTCCCCGTTTTCGTTGGCGCGCACCATAGATATGAGTATTATGTCGCGCTCCTGCCCTTGGAAGCCGTCGACGGTGTTGACGGTAATCAAACGGCGGTAGGGCTTGAAAAACTCGCGCTTCATTATGAGCCGTCTCAAGTATTGCACTTGTGCTCGATATGGTGAGATTACGCCCACGTCAATCTGCTCGTCAAGGATGCGTTGCTTCCCGATTTTCGTGAAGTAGGCTTGCAGGCTGTCGAGTGTCAGCATCGCCTCGCCCTTGTTCACTCGCCCGAAGTTCTCGCCAACAAACTGCTCCTTGCTACCAGGCTCGTCTTCGCCTAATTCTATCTGTCCCGTGTCGAGCCATCGTATGGGCCTGTCGAAGTTGAGAATACTCTTGCGCTGCATTATCTCGGGGGCGGTGGTCACCTTGCCATCATAGAACCAGTCGGACGAGAACCTCATTATTTCATCGTTCATGCGATACTGCACGTTGAGCAGTGTGACGCATTCTGGCTTGTTGTCTACTATTCGCTCCATGAGGGTCTTCCCCAAGCCTCCTTTCAGTGCCGCGATGCTCTTTACCGTTGGCGGCAACTGGCAGTGGTCGCCAGCGAGCACAACGCGGCTTACCCTTCGCATGGGAATCCAGCACGCGGCTTCAAGGGCTTGCGCGGCCTCGTCGATGAAGAGAGTGCCAAATTTCATTCCGTCAAGCAGGCGGTTGGCAGAGCCCACCAGCGTGGAGGCTATCACGCGGGCCTCGCCGAAGAGGTTGGCGTTTATGCGTATCTCCAGTTCTGTGGCGCGTGACTTCAGCCGTTCCAACTTTTGGTGGAAGTTGTCGTCGCGATCTTTCTTTTTCCTTCTTAGCTCTCTTATCGCCTTGCGCATTGCCCACAGTTGTGGGTAGTCGGGGTGCGCCTCAAATCGCCGTTCATAAGTGAAGCTGAGCATCTTGTCGTTGACACGCGTCGGGTTGCCTATGCGCAACACGTTTATTCCGCGGTCAACGAGTTTCTCGCAAATCCAGTCCACTGCCATGTTGCTTTGCGCGCAAACAAGCACCTGGCTTTCTCGCATCAGGGCCTCATTGATCGCCTCCACGAGGGTCGTCGTCTTACCTGTGCCGGGAGGGCCATGCACAATTGCCACGTCCTTCGCCCAAAGCACTTCATTGACAGCACGCTCTTGGGCCTTGTTCAGCCATGGGAAAGACATTGGGGCAAACGAGAACCTCTCCACGGGCGTCTTGGAATAGAAAAGGTCGCGCAGGTGAGCCAACCTGTTGTTCTTGGCGTTGATGACGCGCTCCATGGCGTCGAACATCACGCGGTAGCTTGTCTCGTCGAACGAGAGCTGAACGCCAATGGGCTTGTCGGTTCCCTGAAGGTCGAGGGCGTGGCCTTCGGGTATCACGATAACCATGCGGCCAGCCTCGGCATACGACACGGTGCCTGTGAAGGCAAAATAATGTATAGACACTCCTGCCTTGTTTTTGTTCGCCCCGTTCGTCTTCGACTCCGAGAAGGAAAAGAACATCACGGTTTTGCCATATTCGAAATTATGCTCTATGTCCAAGTCTTGGGGCCGTGTTATCTCTATGGTCATTTGGTTGAGCGAATTGTAGCGTGTTGCTCCAACCTCCACGGGATACCAAGCGTCGCCTCTTTTCACCTTGCGCTCTAAGCCAATGGCCTCCGTCTGTTTCCTGAAAGCCTCTTTCTCCGTTTGATACTCCATCTGGAGCAGCAGGCGTTGTTGTTGTAATGACAGAATTGCTGAGTTGTTCATACATCTGCAAAGTTAATCATTATCTTGGAAACGGATTGCCAATATCATTAATACTATCCATGCGGCTACCCCAAAATGCTTTCGCGTGCGAAAGATAATCTTAAATTGTGCAAAATATCAATGTAAAGATTTGTTTATTAATATAAAAAGGCTACCTTTGCATCAACTTATAGGCTATTTTGCCTGCCGTGATGGTGGAATGGTAGACACGAGGGACTTAAAATCCCTTGGCCAGTAATGGCTGTGCGGGTTCGAGTCCCGCTCGCGGCACAAAACCTTTATTAATAATAAATTTATTATGCGTAACCATCTGATTTTTTCTTTATCAGCATGTTCTATGCTTCTGTTGGCCTCATGCTCTAAGATGGGACCTCTTTCTGCCGACAACTTCTCGGTAGATCCTAATCCTCTTGAGGCTGTTGGTGGCAAAGTGCCTGCTACGATTGACGGCACTTTCCCTGTGAAATACATGAAGAAGAAGGCTGTTGTGACTGTCACTCCAGAGCTTCGCTATGGCAATGGTCTCGTCGCCAAGGGCGCAGGTGCCACTTTCCAGGGCGAGAAGGTGCAGGGCAACAACCAGACCATCTCTTATAAGATGGGTGGCAAATATACCATGAAGACCTCGTTCGCTTACACTCCAGAGATGGAGCAGAGCGAGATGTATCTCACCTTCGACGCTCGCAAGGGCAACAAGGTGTATGATGTGCCCGCAGTCAAGGTTGCCAATGGTGTGCTCGCTACATCAGAGCTTTACAAGAAGACCATGGACAACGCTGGCGCTTGCATAGCTCCAGACAGCTTCCAGCGCATCAAGGACCAGAAGGTGCAGGCCAATGTCAAGTTCCTTATCAATCAGGCCAACCTCCGCAAGAGCGAGTTGAAGAACAACTCAGTGCAGGAGTTTGTCAAGATGCTCCAGTCAATCAATGCTGACCGCAAGGGCTTGAACATGAAGAATGTTGAGGTGGCTGCTTATGCTTCTCCTGACGGCGGCTTCGCTTTCAACGACAAGCTGTCAAAGAACCGTGAGAAGGTTTCTACCGACTACGTAAACAAGCAGCTCAAGGCAGCCAAGTTGGCTGATGCCGACGTGGATGCTCACTACACAGCGCAAGACTGGGAAGGCTTCAAGGAGCTTGTCTCTGCTAGCAACTTGCAGGACAAGGATGTTATCCTTCGTGTGCTTGAGATGTACAAGGATCCAGCTGAGCGTGAGAACCAAATCAAGAACATGAGCGAGGGCTTCCGCGAGCTCGCCACTGGCATCCTGCCAGAGCTTCGTCGTAGCCGTCTTATCATCAACTACCAGACTGTTGGCCGTAGCGATGACGAGATCAACGAGCAGTATGCCGCTGACCCTTCACAGCTGAGCGAGGACGAGCTTCTCTATGCAGCAAGCTTGACAAACGACGCTTCAAAGAAGGCTGAGATTTATCAGAAGGCTTCAGAGCTCAACAACAACGACTATCGTTCACTCAACAACCTCGCAGCACTTGCTTTCAACCGTGGCGACATGAGCGCCGCAAAGCAGTATATCGCTCAGGCACAGACCAAGGGCAGCGCTCCTGAGGCTTATGCAAACCTTGCGCTTATCGCCTTGAAAAACGGCAACACAAGCGAGGCTGAGAGCTATATCTCAAAGGCCAGCGACGCCAATGGCTTGAGCGAGGTGCTCGGCAACCTGAACATCGCCAAGGGCGACTATGCACAGGCTGTGAAAAACTTCGGCAGCTCTGCTACCAACAGCGCAGCTCTTGCACAGCTCCTCACAAAGGACTATTCAACAGCTCTCTCTACGCTCAACAACGTGAAGAACGCTGATGGCATGACAGAGTATCTGAAGGCCATTGTCAACAACCGCATGGGCAACTCTTCAGCTGCCAAGGCAGCCCTTGCCAAGGCAAAGAAGCTCGACAGCACACTTGCAGCTTACGCTTCAAAGGATCTCGAGTTTGCCAACTTGAAGTAATTTGAAAAAACACATTAGGTTTTAATAAATGAGCCATAGAGCCAGGGTTTGGCTCTATGGCTTTTCTTTTTTATAGTTATGCCACGCAACTTATTTCTTCTTTTCGCGCTTATCCTTCTTGTCTCCTGTGGCGAGGATAGCAAGCACTTCAAGCTTGAAGGACGGCTTTTGCAAATGAACCAAGGTGAGTTTTATGTCTATAGCAACGACCAGTGCATCAATGGCATAGACACCATCAAGGTTCGAGGAGGTCGCTTCTCCTATGAGATACCGTGCTCGTCGCCATCCACGCTTACCATTGTCTTCCCCAATTTCTCAGAGACACCGGTGTTTGCGGAACCCGGCGAAACGGCAAAGATGGACGGTGATGCCTCACATCTCAAGATGCTGAAGGTGAAAGGCACGAAAGACAATGAGTTGATGACATCCTTCCGCGCCCAGATAGCCTCCGCTTCGCCTCCGGAAATTAAACATTTTGCGGAGTCGTTCATCACCAACCATCCCGATTCTCCCGTGGCCATCTGGTTGTTGAGAAAATATTTCATCGCGAGCTCTCAGCCCGACTATAACGCCGCCGTCAAGCTGCTGAAGGTGTTGTCGAAGAGCCAGCCTACCAATGCCAGTGTTAAACTGTTGGCGCAGAGCGTGGAAAAGCTGAAGGCCATCGGTGTGGGAAACAAGTTGCCGGTGTTTACCACATACGACATCAACGGTCGTCCCGTTTCCTCTTCCGATTTGTCTGCAGGCACGGCAATCATTCTTGTCTGGGCCACATGGAGCTATGACAGTGGCGACTTGTTGAGACATTTGCAGAGTCTCAGCCAGGAAAAAAAGTTTAAGGCTCTTGTAGTCAACGTAGACCCAAGCAAAAACGATTGTCGCAACTACCTTAAGTCCAGCGATATGCCATTCTCTTTTGTTTGCACGGGCGAAATGTTTGAGACGCCAGTGCTTAAGCAGCTTGCGCTTCAGTCGGTATGCGACCTGTTGCTCGTCAAAAATGGAATAATCAAAGGCGTGAACCTCTCCTCCTCCGATTTAGACAAGGAGTTGGGGAAATAAACCATCCAGTTTCTCCTTACATATCTGCCTATGCTTGTAAAGACCTATTCTGCCGCCGTCAATGGCCTCCAAGTCACAACCGTGACCATAGAGGTCAGTTTGACGAGGGGTGTCATGTATCATCTCACGGGCCTTGGCGATGTCGCCGTCAGGGAAGGGCGCGACCGCATTGCCGCCGCAATGCAATACAATGGCATGAAGTTTCCCAAGGCAGACATCACCGTCAATATGGCCCCTGCCGACCTCAAGAAGGAGGGCAGTGGGTTCGACCTGCCTCTTGCCATAGCCATTCTCGCTGCCGACGGACAGATACCAGCCGACTCGCTTGGCGAGTACATGATGATTGGCGAGTTGGGGCTCGATGGCAAGTTGCAACCCGCGAAGGGAGTGTTGCCGATAGCCATCAAGGCACGTGCCGAGCATTTCAAGGGCTTGATAGTGCCCAAGCACAATGAGCGTGAGGCGGCCATAGTGAACAACATCAATGTCTATGGTATAGAGTCGTTGGCTGATGTCATAGCCTTGTTGTCGGGCCAACGCGAATTCGAGCCTTGCGTAATGGACACGCGTAAGGAGTTTTTCAAGCAGCAATACGATTTCGACCTCGACTTTTCCGATGTCCGTGGTCAAGAGACCGTCAAGCGTGCCTTGGAAGTGGCAGCGGCTGGTGGTCACAATGTCATAATGATTGGGCCCCCAGGCTCAGGCAAGAGCATGATGGCGAAACGCCTTCCCTCCATCCTTCCGCCTCTCACCTTGAGCGAGAGCCTCGAAACCACGCAGATCCATTCTGTGGCAGGCACGCTGAAGCAAGGCTCCTCACTTATTTCCCAACGTCCCTTTCGCGCACCGCATCATACCATCTCCGAAGTGGCTCTTGTTGGCGGAGGCATTAACCCCATGCCCGGCGAGATAAGCCTTTCACATAATGGCGTGTTGTTCTGTGATGAGTTGCCTGAGTTCAACAAGCACACCTTGGAAGTGTTGCGACAGCCGCTTGAGGACAGGCTGATTACCATTAGCCGTGCCAAATACTCGGTCACATATCCAGCCTCGTTCATGTTCGTGGCATCCATGAACCCTTGTCCCTGTGGCTATTATGGAGACTCTACCCACCATTGCGTCTGCACGCCAGGGCAGATTCAGCGCTATCTCAATAAGATTTCCGGCCCGTTGATGGATCGCATCGACATCCAGTGTGAGATTTCCGCCATTCCTTTCAAGGAGCTTAGTAAGGCACAGCCAGGCGAGCCGTCGGCGAAGATTCGCGAGCGTGTCATCGCGGCGCGAGCCATACAGACGGAACGCTACAATGGCATTGCCAGTGTTCATTGCAACGCCCAAATGACCGAGAAGATGATACACGAATATGCGGAGCCCGATGTCGCCGGGCTTGAGCTGCTTCGCACCGCCATGGAGCGGCTAAGCCTCTCCGCGCGAGCTTACACTCGTATACTGAAAGTGGCGCGTACCATTGCCGACCTCGACCATTCCGAGAAGGTGGAGTCGAGACACATAGCCGAGGCCATAGGCTATCGCCAACTTGATCGTGGCGATTGGGCTGAAAGGGGTCTTTGATATTTTTAACGAAAACAACGATATGAAAACAAATGTCAAA
>CAVAGT010000019.1:0-34994 GCA_963588155.1 Lachnospiraceae bacterium
ACATTACCTTCTTCATAACCTTGACACCACCGCGCCATACCCTGGCATAATGGAGCTGATATCCCAACTCAATGCCAACGGCAAGAAGATAGCGGTCGTGAGCAACAAGTTCTACCAAGCCACCCAAGACCTTGTGCGTCATTTCTTTGGCGATGAAATTAAAGTCGCGATAGGGGAGCGTCCCGACATTCACAAGAAACCTGCCCCTGACACGGTTGTTGAGGCTTTGCGCCAGCTCGACATGCCAGGCTCCACTGCCGTGTACATTGGCGACAGCGATGTAGACATCGACACGGCACGCAATTGTGGGATGCCATGTATCAGCGTGCTATGGGGATTCCGTGACCGCGATTTCCTTCTTGAGCACGGTGCTACGACTCTCGTAAAGAGTCCAAAGGAAATCCTTGCTATTTGATTCTGACTGAATTTAAACCTTGCTTGCAGATATACGCCCGGCAAGCATCATAAAAATATCGCGAACTCCTTCTTGAGGGGTTCGCGATATTGCTTTTTATTCACTCAATGGAATGCTCTTGATTCTGTCCGCGTGGCGTCCACCTTCAAACGGAGTGGCTAAGTACTCATCCATTATCTTGGCGGCAGTATCGTTGTCTACAAACCTGCCAGGCATCACGAGTACGTTTGCATCGTTGTGTTGGCGTATAAGATGGGCTATTTCTGGAATCCAAGCCAGTCCGGCACGAATGCTCTGATGCTTATTGAGGGTCATAGATATACCCTCGCCAGAACCACAAATAGCTATTCCTTTGCAAACTTCACCGTTCTCAATGCCGCGCGCAAGGGCATGGCCATAGTCGGCATAGTTGCAGCTGTCCTCACTATAAGTTCCATAGTCTTTGTAGACAATGCCTTTTGACTCAAGATATTCCTTTACAAACTGCTTGAGCTTGAACCCAGCGTGATCTGACGCCAGCCCAACGATCTTATTCTCCATTTCCTTATCCATAATTAATTGTTATTGCTGTCTATAAATAATGTATAAGCTTACCCTATTGGTTATTCTATTATTTTTGTCATCGACAACGCTGAAACGAGGCCGTCGGGGTTCACTGTTGCCTTAATCTTGTACATGGCGTATTTTTCCTTCGATGGGTCTGTGCGCTGAATGTCCTGTGTTGCCGAAACGCTAACAGTGTACTCGTACTCATCTTCGCCGACCTCACGTTTGTCAATTTTCATGTCGTTGCCCAAGCTCCATGTCATGCCCGTGATATCGTCCTTGTAGATCTTTTGCAGGAACACGCTCACGTCGGCCTTGGTGGCGTCTTGCTTTCCGAGGAAGTTTGACATGACCGAAGTCACTGATGCCTCAAGAGACTGCTCGTTCTTGGCGTTGACGGCTTGGAAGAAGTGTTTCAGCGATGCGTTCACCAGCACTTTCTCCTCAGGCTGCACGGTGCTTGCCTTTAGCTTGCGAATGGCATCATTGGCATCGTCCACGTGCTCGCCATTGGCATGCTCGTCAAGGTAAGCCTGGATTTCGTCAATGGTATTGGCATTGGAAGCGAACGCCCAATCTATAGAGTCGATCTTATGTTGAGCTAGCGCCTTATGCTCTGAGTCGGGATGCTTGGTAAGATAGTCGAGCAAAGCCTGTTTAGATCCACTCACCACGGCGTTTGTCCAATCGGCATCGCTCTGCTGCATCATGCTGAGATGGGCTTGGATGGAGTCGATATGCTCGCTGGGCGCATCCTTATAGTTGTCGAGATAGGTCTGCAACACAAGTGGGTCATCGCTCTTCATCGCGAACTCGTAAGCTTCCTCTTCCTTTGAGGTCTTGGCGTTGTTGTAGAAATAGAAGCAAACGCCACAGAGAACCAAGGCGAAGATTATCGCCGTGATGAGCGCGCCATGACTCTTTTTCTTCTCCACGGGTGGGGGAGTGGCACCGTCATTTACGCCATTGGCACCAGGAATCGTTGGTGGCACTGGAGGCTGTTGGGCCATTGTGGCATGTTGAACAGGCGCTGCGCCAACCTCGTTAGCGACATTTTGCCGCGCCTCATTGCCCACTACGCCAGACAACCTGGTGACATGATGGCAATTAGGGCACATCTCCTGGTCTTTGAAATACACCTCGCCACATTGTTGGCACCTGAATATCTTTCCTGCTATAGCCACGCCACAACAAGGGCAGAAAGGAGCCTTGTCGCTTATCTGTCGCCCACATTCGGGGCATTTAATCATTGCCATAATTTAAATCTGTATTGCTTTGTTTTATTTCCTTTTATCTATGCCTGAAACGTATTTCCCTAAGCTTGTGCTTTCCCATGAATCGGCTCTTGTCCACGAATCCGTTTATTCCGTCGAGCCTGCCTTTTGCGGAATATTGCCACAACAGGTATTCCTTGCCGTCGGTGAGGACCGGTTCTCGGGTGGAGTATTGCGCTATCATGAGCTTGTAGTCGTCGAGCAAGCCTTGCAAGTTGGCGTTGTAGAAGTTAGTTCCCGTGTAGACGAGCGGGCGCTGCCTGTAGGCTTCCTCCACAAGGTTGAGAAATTTGGCGAGAGAATCGCGAAACTCCTCACGTGGCATTCCGCTGCGTGTCTCCACGTCGATCATTGGCAAGAGGTCTTGGTCGCCCGGGCGGCATTGTGCCATGAAGTTGCGCAATTGCTCCTCTTGGTCCACCTTGGGCCTGTAAAAATGGTATGACCCCACTTTTAAACCATAATTGTGGGCAAGGTCAATGTTCTGCTTGTATTTATCGTCTATCCTCGTGCCTCCCTCTGTGGCCTTGAGGTACACATACGCCATCTTGCTTTTGCCAACGGTCTCCCAGAACACGGTGCCCTGATAGTGGCTCAGGTCGATGCCGTGAATATGACGGCAGGTGTCCTCGCATTCCACGTGCTCGCCTTGCGCGAACGACGCCAGGCTGAGAAGGCTGAATAGCAAGATAAGAGAAAAACATTTCATGTTGCCAATACTCATAATATTCGAATACATCAAACCGAACAATGCCTATGCATCGTTTTTGCGGGCGTTGATTCGCTCTATCCATTCTTGCCGGCGAACCTTGCGTCTACGTGTTGTCCGCTTGAGGCTCATGATCATCCTGAATCCCATCCAAACGAGAATTACCAGGATAACGACAAAGACTGCGACGAGAATATAAAGATCCTGTTTCATAGTTTCTTATCAGTTTTCCATATACCATTGGTAGAGCTTTTCCACGCCTTGCTCTATCTCTACCTTGTGAGTCCATCCGAGACTGTGGAGCTTGGTCACGTCGATGAGTTTGCGAGGTGTGCCGTTGGGTTTGGTCTTGTCCCAGACGATCTCACCCTCGAACCCTACGGTCTTCTTCACGAGTTCGGCAAGTTCCTTTATGGTCAATTCCTTGCCTGTGCCAACGTTGATGTGGCAATTGCGGATCTCGCCAAGGGAAGGTATCGCGCCACCACGCCCTTCTGAATTGTTGCGGTTCACCGCGCCATCAGTCTTGGCTCCATAGAACACGCTTGAATATTTCTCTATGCCAATGATATCCTTAAAGTCCACGTTGAGCAATACGTGAACGGAAGCATCGGCCATGTCCTCCGACCAAAGAAACTCTCTCAATGGCGAGCCGTCACCCCAAAGCGTCACCTTGTTGTCCTCAATCCCGTAGAAGGCGAGTGTTTTCTCTATGCGTTCCTTCGAGTTGTCGCCGTCCACGTTGCCCTCGCCAATGATGGCGCGCAGTTTGTCGGTGGGGTTGACAGGGCGCAGGCTCATGTCGCGGCGTATGGCTTCCCAATTGTTTTCGTGAAGCAGCTTGGCGAGGAAAACCTTGCGCATCATCGCTGGCATGACATGCGAGTTTTCCAAGTGGAAATTATCGTTGGGGCCATAAAGGTTGGTGGGCATCACGGCAATGTAGTTGGTGCCGTACTGGAGATTGTAGCTCTCGCACATCTTCAAACCCGCTATCTTCGATATGGCGTATTCCTCGTTGGTATACTCCAATGGTGAGGTAAGCAAGGCATCCTCTTTCATTGGTTGCGGAGCGTTCTTAGGGTATATGCATGTTGAGCCAAGGAAGAGAAGTTTCTTCACATGGTGCTTGTACGCTTGCTCAATGACATTGCATTGAATCTTCATGTTCTGCATGATGAAGTCGGCGCGATAAAGCGAGTTCGCCATTATTCCGCCAACAAAAGCAGCGGCGAGCACTACGGCATCAGGCTGCTCCTCGTCAAAGAAACGTTCAACGGCCAACTGGTCTGTGAGATCCAACTCACTGTGGGTTCGCCCAACAAGGTTGTCGTACCCACGCTGTTTGAGATTGTTCCAAATCGCGGAACCAACAAGACCATGGTGGCCGGCAATATAAATTTTACTTGACTTTTCCAACATTTCTACGGATTTCCCTGTTTTTTTAATCGGTTAACAACCGATATTCCACATAAGTGCAAAGTTACAAAAAAAATCAGACTTTCCAAATGTTTTAACTCAAATCGGTCATAATATTCTCATGCCATTCTTCATTTGAATTCTTCACACTTTTTCTCCTTCATTCTTCATTTTCCCTATGTGATGAAAAATCACGACAAAAGGCTCTCTGAGAATCGATTTTTTTGAAAAACTTTTCCTCTCGTGCGTTTTGTGCGAATTTTGCGCTAGATTTATAATGGCCTTATAATCAATAGGTTGTTTTTTTTACAACCTAAAACTAGGCCAAAATTTGAGCTCCTGTATCGGCTTTCCATTGGAATGATGCCCCGATTCCATTAGAATGATGTTGCCTTCCCATTAGATTCGCGATGCGATAGCATAGCAATCGCGACCCTATTTCATGATTTTCGTGCCTAAAATAGGCTTGAAGGCACCCTTCTTGACACTTCGGAGCCTCCGTGGTCGTGCTGGATGGTGTGCTTCCCAAGTGTTAAATTTTTGCTATAAATCTTGACAAACATGCATATTAGCCATACTCCAATAGCGGGCAAGCTGGAGGTGCGTAGGCAAGATTGAAACGGAGGGGTGCAAAATAACCGCAGCGGCTTTGCTTGTATTAGGCAAACAAAACCACTGCGGTTGTCCGAAAAAAGTTTATTGCTCTGTGTGGATGTGGCTTATGGAGACCACCCTATGCGTTTTCCAAAAGGTTCATGCCTATGTCGGCCAGTGCTTTCTTGATGCTTTCCACATGTTCGAGATTCTTGGTCTCTACGGTCAGGCGGAGCACGCAGTCGGTGACATTCTTGCTGTCGGTGTTGCGCTCGTGGTGCACGCTGATGATGTTGGCACCCAGGCTTGCCAGCACCTCGCTGACGTTGAGCAGCTGTCCCGGCTTGTCGGCCAGTTCGACGCTCATGGTGCAGACACGGCCGCTCATCGCCAGACCGCGGTTGATGACACGGCTCAGTATGGTCACGTCGATGTTGCCTCCGCTCACTACGCAGATGGTCTTGCAACCCTTGACGGGCACCTTGTTGAACATCACGGCGGCCACGCTGGCAGCACCGGCACCTTCTGCCACCATCTTTTCGTCCTCGATGAGATGGAGTATGGCGGCGCATATCTCGTCTTCGCTGACGGTCACGATGTCGTCTACATATTTTGAGCAGATGTCGAATGTCAGTTTGCCCGGTTCCTTCACGGCAATGCCATCGGCAATGGTCGACACGGAGGCGAGCTTCTCCTGCTTATGGTCGTGCAGACTCTGCACCATGCTGGCAGCTCCGCTGGCCTGCACACCGTAGACCTTTACTTGGGGATTGAGCGATTTTATGGCGTAGGCTATGCCCGAAATCAGGCCGCCACCGCCCACTGGCACCACCACGGCTTGCACGTCGGGCAGCTGGTCGAGCAGTTCGAGACCTATGGTGCCCTGTCCGGCTATTACATTCTCGTCGTCGAAAGGATGTATGAAGGTGTAGCCGTGCTCGTCGCGCAGCTGGAGTGCCTTCTGGAAGGCATCGTCGTAGACGCCCGGCACCAGACACACCTCGGCACCCAGCCGCTTGGTGGCTTCAACCTTACTGATAGGTGCTCCCTTTGGCAGGCAGATGAGCGACTTGATGCCCATGGCCGTGGCACCGAGCGCCACGCCCTGTGCGTGGTTGCCTGCCGAACAGGCTATCACGCCTTTCTGCTTCTCCTCCTCGGAGAGTTGCGAAATTTTGTAGTAAGCGCCTCTGACCTTGAACGAGCCTGTCTTTTGCAGACATTCGGGCTTCAGAAATACATCACTTTCAGGGTTGATCTTGGTGGCGTGCACCAAGTCGGTGCGCCTAACGATTTTGCTCAACACGTAGCGAGCCTTGTAGAAACTGTCTAAGTTCAACATCTTCCTTTGTTTTACTATTCTAGTGCAAAGGTAGTGATAATTTCCATTAACCCGTGGCATGAACATGCAAAAACATGGCAGAGTGACTGAACTTGCGAAGACTTTTCTAACAAAAATTGGATAAATAGTTCTTGGATGGTTGAAAAATATGTGCTAACTTTGTAGAACGAAATTAATTAGCTAAAAGATGAATAGCGAAAGCACACTAAATAACGCAAAGGAAACTACGACAAGCAGACCGAATCCATTTATGCAACCCTACGGCACCCCACATAACACGGTGCCGTTTGACAAGATACAGTTCGAGGATTTTGAGCCTGCGTTTATCGAAGGCATACGTCGCGACGACGAGGCGATAGCGAGAATAGTGGACAACCCGGAGCCGCCGACATTCGACAACACCATAGCGTGGACAGACAAGACCAAGGGTGAACACTACTACGACTTGCTTGACCGTGTTTCCAACGCGTTCTCGTGCTTGATGAGCGCCGAGACAAATCCGGACATGGAGGCGTTGGCACAGAAACTGAGCCCGATATTGACAAAGCATGCCAACGATGTCACTCTCAACCCTAAGCTCTTCGCCAGGGTGAAAAGCGTATACGAGAACCATCGTGAGCTGACACCCGAGGAGAACACGTTGCTTGAAAAGGAATACGACTCATTCGTGCGCAGCGGCGCGCTGCTCGACGAAAGCGGCAAAGACAAGTTGAGGAAACTGACCGAGGAAGCATCGATGCTCTCGCTGCAATTCTCGCAGAACTTGCTCAAGGAGAACAAGGCGTTCACCTTGCACATTACCGACAAGGCGCAACTCGACGGACTGCCAGACACTGCAGTGGACATGGCTGCCCAGACCGCTAAAGAGAAGGGAGTAGAAGGATGGGTGTTCACGCTCGACTATCCGAGCTACTCGCCATTCATGACATACTCTACGCAACGCGACTTGAGGGAACAACTCTACATGGCACGCAACACGGAGTGTACGCACGACAACGACGCCAACAACTTGGAGATATGCAAGAAAATAGTGAACCTCCGACGCGAAATAGCGCAGCTGCTTGGCTTCGACACCTTTGCCGACTACGTGCTCAAACATCGAATGGCAAGCAACACGAGGACGGTGTACAAGCTTTTATACGACCTCATAGACGCTTACAAGCCTACGGCGATGGAGGAGGTGAAAGCCATAGAAGAGGAGGCTCGCAAGATGGAAGGCGACGACTTCAAGTTGGAGCCGTGGGATTTCTCGTTCTACTCACACAAGTTGCAGATGGAAAGATACAACCTCGACGCTGAGATGTTGAGACCATATTTCCAGCTCGACAACGTGATAAAAGGGGTATTCGGACTCGCTAACCGACTCTACGGCATAACGTTCAAGGAAAACAAGGACATACCAGTCTACAATCCCGACGTGAAAGCCTATGAGGTGTTCGACAAGGACGGAAGCTATCTCGCCGTGTTCTATGCCGACTTCTACCCGCGTGAGGGCAAGCAAGGCGGAGCGTGGATGACAGAATTCCAAGGACAATGGATCACGAGAGAAGGTAAGAACGTGAGACCACACGTCAGCGTGGTGACCAACTTCACAAAGCCAACCGAAACAAAGCCGGCGTTGCTCACGCTCGGAGAGGTGGAGACGTTCCTCCATGAGTTCGGGCACTCACTGCATGGCATGTTCGCCAACACGCGTTTTGAAAGCCTCTCGGGCACCAACGTGTGGTGGGACTTCGTGGAGATGCCCTCGCAGTTCATGGAAAATTACGCAGTGGAGCCTGAGTTCCTCCACACGTTCGCCTTCCACTACAAGACGGGTGAGCCTATCCCCGACGAACTGATAGAACGCATAATGAAGAGTCGCAACTTCAACGTGGCTTACGCCTGTTTGAGGCAGGTGAGTTTCGGACTGCTCGACATGGCTTATTACACCATGGCGCATCCGTTTACCGACAACATCGTGCCTTTCGAGAAAAACGCGTGGAAAGACGCCATGATAACCAAGCAACTGCCCAACACGTGCATGACCGTGCAATTCTCGCACATCATGGCGGGAGGATACGCTGCCGGTTATTACAGCTACAAATGGGCAGAGGTGCTCGATGCCGACGCCTTCTCGGTGTTCAAGAAAGAGGGCATATTCAACCAGCACACGGCTCAACGCTTCCGCGACTGCATACTGTCGCGTGGAGGAACGGAGCATCCCATGACGCTTTACAAAAACTTCCGTGGGCAAGAGCCTACCATTGAGGCACTGCTCGAGCGCAACGGGATAAAGAAATGAGCGATATATAAAACTGACACATTATATAATATGATGGAAGAAGAGGACAAGAGACACCAATTGGACTGTCGCTACTTGCGAATGGCGCATATCTGGGCAGAGAACTCATATTGCAAGCGCCGCAAGGTGGGCGCGCTCGTGGTGAAAGACAAGACCATTATAAGCGATGGCTACAACGGCACGCCAAGCGGTTTCGAGAACGTATGCGAAGACGACAACAACGTCACCAAGCCATATGTGCTCCACGCGGAGGCCAACGCCATTACCAAACTTGCCCGCAGCACCAACAGCGGCGAGGATGCCACACTCTACGTTACCGCCTCTCCTTGCATAGAATGCTCGAAGTTGATTATCCAAGCCGGCATACGACGCGTGGTCTACGGAGAGAAATACAGGCTCGACGATGGAATCAAGCTGCTCAACAGGGCAGGCGTGGAGACAGAATTTATAGGAGGCACACTCCCCGGAAAAGAAAATGAAGAAAGAGAATAAATACCGTTTCATGCCCTTGCTCATGGCGCTATGCATGGTGTTGGGCATCATGATTGGGTCGTTCTACGCCAATCACTTTTCAGGTAACAGGCTGACAATTGTCAACAATGGCTCGAGCAGGCTCAACAACTTGCTCCGGATCATTGACGACCAATATGTGGACAAGGTAAACATAGACTCCCTTGTCGACAAGGCGATACCTACCATACTCTCTGAGCTTGACCCTCACTCGGTATACATCTCGGCGAAGAACGCTCAAGCGGCAAACGACGATCTCAACGGAAGCTTCTCGGGAGTGGGCATAGAGTTTGTAATCAGGCAAGACACCATTCGGGTGCAAAACGTGATAAAGAACGGCCCTGCAGAGAAATCCGGCATCATTGCCGGAGACAAGATAGTGTATGTTGACGGAAAGAAGTTCGTGGGCAAGCAAGTGACCAACGAAGAGGCCATGCGCCATCTCAAGGGCCCGTCAGGCTCGAAAGTAAAAATCGGCGTACAACGCTATGGCAAAAAGGGCATAGTGAACTTTACCGTCACGCGTGCCGAGATTCCCACAAAGACAATCACCGCGACATATATGATCGACGACAAAACGGGATATATCAAGGTGAAAAACTTTGGCGAGAAGACATACCCCGAGCTGCTCGTGGCTTTGGCGAACCTTCAGCAAGAAGGATTCAAGAACTTGGTAATCGACTTGCGCGACAACCCCGGCGGCTACTTGCAGAGTGCCGTGCAGATGGCAAACGAGTTCTTGCCAGCCAAGCGTCTCATTGTCTACACACAGGGACGCAAGTCGCCAAGGCATGATTATACGTCGGACGGACATGGGGCTTACCAGAACATTCCGCTCGTGGTGCTCATCAACGAAGGCTCCGCGTCGGCATCGGAGATATTTACCGGAGCAATGCAAGACAACGACCGCGCCACCGTGATAGGCAGACGCTCGTTTGGCAAGGGGCTCGTTCAGCAGCAAATTCCTTTCTCCGACGGCTCGCTCATCCGCTTGACCATAGCGCGCTATTACTCGCCTTCTGGCCGATGCATACAGAAGCCTTATGTCTATGGTGATGACCAAGATTACGCCCAAGACCTTTTGGAACGTTATCAACACGGAGAGTACTTCTCGCGCGACAGCATCAAGCATACCGGCCCGGCTTATCACACCAAGATTGGCAGGGTGGTATATGGCGGTGGCGGAATAACCCCCGACATCTTTGTGCCGGAGGATACCACAGGCATAACATCTTATTACAAGGAAGCGGCAATGAGTGGACTTATCCTGCAGTTTGCCTTCACCTATACCGACAACAACCGCCAAAAGATGAAAGACTTCAAGCAGATGTTGCAACTCGCCGACTATCTCAAGAAGCAGAACACGGTTGGGCAGTTTGTCAACTATGCCGACAAGAACGGCTTGCAACGCCGCAACCTGCTCATAAAGAAGAGCCACAATCTGCTGGAGAAATATATCAATGGGCGAATAATCTACAATATGCTGAACGAGCAAGCCCTCGATGAGTATCTCAACGACGGCGACCCGGTGATAAAAACTGCAATGGGAGTGTTTGCTCGCAATGAGGCTTTCCCTAAGAAACCCAGCAACAAAGCTGGAAAATGACAGATGGAATGGACAAGCACACACTGAGGCAAATCATAAAAGAGCAAAAAAAAAGGTTCGGTGCTGACCAACTTATCGAGCAATCGATGGACATCACCCTCAGGCTCGAGAAGCATCACCTCTATCATGCGGCGCACACTGTCTTTCTCTACAACAGTATGCCCGACGAGGTCAACACTCATGGACTCATAGCATCGCTCCACAAGCAGGGGCGATGCGTGCTTCTGCCACGCATGAAAAACGAGGAAGAGCTGGAGCTGGTAAGGTATAAAGGCAAGCTGAGCATGAGAATGTCGGAGAGGTTCAACATCCTTGAGCCCGAGGGCGAGCCGTTCACACAATATGAGTCCATAGACCTCGCCATCATTCCTGGCATGGCCTTTACGTTAGACGGTGAAAGACTCGGCAGGGGCAGGGGCTATTACGACCGCCTGTTGGCAAAGATGCCATCGGTTTACAAAATGGGACTATGCTTTCCATTTCAGGTCTTGGATGTCCTTCCCACTGACGAGAACGACGTGCTGATGGATGAAGTCTTTGTTTGAGAAACCTATAAACTCCTATTGGAATAAAAGCTTTAATACAAAATTATGAATTTGGATCTGCTGTCAGCTAATGACATAACACTTCTGCAAAACAAGATAAAGAACGCAAACAACATAGTGCTTGTGTGCCATACGCGCCCCGACGGTGATGCCATAGGAGCGTGCCTTGCCATGAACGCGTACCTTTCAGGGCATTTCGGCAAGGAGTCGGCCATAGTGGTTCCCAATGCCTTCCCCGACTTTCTCAACTGGCTTCCCGGGAGAGAGAAGATAGTTCGTTTCGACAAGCATCCCGATGATGTCAAGCGGATTTTCGATCAGGCAGACCTCGTGGTCTGTCTCGACTTCAATATGTATTCGAGGGTCGACGATATGAGCGAAGTGCTGATGAACACAAAGGCAGACACGATAATGATCGACCATCACTTAGGCAACGACATCAATTGCTCCGTGAAAGTGTCTTTTCCGGAGGCGAGCTCCACTTGTGAGCTTCTGTTCCGATTGGTTTGGCAGATGGGTGGATTCGACGAGATGACACAGAAGTTCGCCTCTCCATGCTATTGTGGCATGATGACTGACACGGGAGGCTTTACTTTCAACTCCACACGTCCGGAGATTTTCTTCATCATCTGCCAGTTGCTCACCAAGGGCATAGACAAGGACAAGATTTACCGCAACGTTTACAACAACTATTCGTCATGGGCTATACGTCTGCGTGGATTCTTGATGTCACATAAGCTGAACGTCATTGACGACCTCCACGCAAGTTACTACACGATGACACGCAAGGACATGAAGGATTTCCACTACGTGCGCGGAGACAGCGAGGGACTTGTCAACATCCCGCTGCAAATAAAAGGCATGAAGTGTAGCATTTCTCTTCGCGAGGACGACCGCATAGACAATCGCATTTGGGTAAGCCTTCGTTCGGTAGACGATTTCTCCGTGGAAGAGATGGCAAAACGTTTCTTCAACGGCGGCGGGCATCTCAACGCAAGCGGCGGCAAGCTGGATTGCAGCATGGACGAAGCCGTGAAGATAACAAAAGAGGCAATAAACTATTACTCCGAGCAATTGCGGAAGTAAAAGCTTATTGCCTTATCATAAAAATCATTTAGCCTTCATGGTTATCAGCGGCACAAGCATCTCCTCCATGGAGATGCCGCCGTGTTGGAACGTGTCTTTATAGTAAGACACGTAATAGTTGTAATTGTTGGGGTAGGCAAAGAAACTGTTGCCACAAGCAAAGACATAAGACGTACTGATGTTTGGCGACGGCAAGAATGCCTTTTGAGGCTCCTTGATGGCAAACACTTCCTTTGAATTGTAAGCTAGGTTCTTGCCAAGCTTGTATCGAAGATTGGTGTTGGTGTTCCTGTCTCCGATTATCTTCAGCGGCTTCGAACACCTTATGGAGCCATGATCGGTTGTCAACACCACAGTGTAGTCGGTGTCGGCAAGCATTCTGAATAAGTCGGCAATGACCGAATGACGCAACCACGAAAGGGTGATAGAACGATAAGCACTCTCGTTGTTTGCCAACTCGCGCACCATTTTCGACTCCGTGCGAGCATGTGAGAGCATATCTATGAAATTGATAACCACTACATTAAGGTTATTTTCCTTTAGCGCATTGAATTGTTGCAACAATTTAGCCGCGGCATCAGAGTCGTTAATCTTTGTATAACTGAACTTGTCGTGCCTGCGAAATCGCTCAATCTGCGTATGTATCAGCGGTTCCTCATTAAGGTTCTTACCCTCTTCCTCGTCCTCATCGACCCAAAGTTCAGGAAACATTTGGGCTATCTTGTTTGGCATCAAGCCTGAGAATATGGCATTGCGCGCATACTGTGTCGCCGTGGGCAAGATGCTCATATACATGTCCTCTTGCATGTCAAAACGATCGCCAATCTCCTTTGCCAGCATTATCCACTGATCCCATCGGAAATTGTCTATTACAATCATAAACACCTTTTCGCCCTTGTCTATCAACGGAAACACCTTGTCCTTGAATACATCTTGGCTCATAAGCGGACAAGAGGCACTTGCGTGTTTCCCCTTGAGTCTTGCAGAGATGGCATCCATCCATTCCATGTAATGCGCCTTGATGTATTTTGCGAACCCTAAGTCGGCCTCTTCCTTTTGCATGGCAAGCATCTCAGCCATTCCGTTGGCTCCTGTGCTAAGATCCACTTCCCATCTGGTAAGCTTTCGGTACACGTTCATCCAGTCGTTCCAATCCTTGCAGCCGTCTATCATCATCGCAATCTTCTGATAGTCGTTTCGGTAGGTCATCTGCGTCACCTCGCTCTCTATCTCTTTCCTGTGGATGTTCTTCTTCAACGACAGCAAGATCTGGTGAGGGTTGACAGGCTTTATGAGATAATCGGCTATCTTTGAGCCAATGGCCTGTTCCATAAGGTCTTCCTCCTCGCTCTTCGTGACCATGATCACGGGAGTCTGCGGTTGGATCTCCTTTATCTTCTGTAATGTTTCAAGACCTGTAAGGCCCGGCATCATCTCATCGAGCATAATGAGGTCGAAAGAGTGTTTGCCACATTCTTCCAAGGCATCCGTGCCATTAGACACAGGCGTCACCTCGTAACCCTTGTTCTCCAAGAAAATTATGTGTCCCTTAAGAAGGTCTATCTCATCATCAGCCCACAATATCTTTCCGTTGTTCATGCAATTAGTTCATTAATAACTATCCCGTTAATAATTATCTCGTCAGAATCCTTCGAGTTCGTAATCCTCACTCTCAATATCGAATGTTTTTTTCTTCTCCACTTGTCGCGGCTCATTCTTCACCTGCTTTGGCTGAGGCTTTTGCGGCGTGGCGGCCTTCTTTTCAGGTAAGACAGGCGCATCCTTTGCGGCTTGAATGGTCTTGCCTTGCGCCTCTAAAGGCTGCGCGTTAGAGGTTTGTTGGTCTGCTTCTTGCACCACAATGACACCGCCCTGCTGCCCGTTGGTTTCCTCTTCTGCCTTTTCAACGTTATTTTCCGGCTCGGTGACAACATCTTCTGGCTCAGTGAGAAGTTGAAGAGTTGAAGGCTTTATCGGCGCGAAGTGGATGTCATAGAATTTCTTGTAGTCATCATAGCTGTATGCCACGCCAAGCAAAGGCAGGTTCTCCACACTGACAATAAATGGCCGCGCCTTGCCCATCAACTTCAACACTTGCGGTTGCGACAACAAGCCGCGTGAATATTGCAACGCCTCATCATAATTGCGGAAACCCGACACGCGCATACGGTGGAGGATGTCTTCGTTGTCGATGGCAATGTCGAAATCACGAACAAGGAAACTCGTGAAATTATATTTCGCCACTTGGTATAACAATTTATTCTCGTCAACAGAATCGGGCTGGTAGACCAACATGAATACGAACTGAGCGTTGCGCTCCTCGCTCAACGGCTTTGCCTTCAGTTGCTCTGTCTCGCTTAAAGTCTCGCTGCGCATCGCCCACACATTGCCAATGTCGAACCTGGCACCACGCAATCGCCTTCCACTCTTCACGCCGTTGATGATCATGCCGGCAATCTTCGCGACATCGCTCTCGGGAAATTTCTCCACAAGGCTGTTAAGACCTTTTAGGCAAGCCTCGTCATCTCCCTCGTTCAACTTGCTTAGAGAGCCTATGAACATGAACTTGTCCCTGTTGGCTCCTTGAGGGAAACGTGTTTCCGATAGGTTGACGTTTGCATCAACCATCTGACGGTTGTCGGCCTTGAAAGCGTCATAGGTTGCCGCATAGAGTGAGTCCTCGATATGAACACCATAGCGGGCGTTGACGACATAGTCGGGGTCAGAAAGCAAGGCT
Organism: Lachnospiraceae bacterium; assembly: GCA_963588155.1. Classification (GTDB taxonomy): domain Bacteria; phylum Bacteroidota; class Bacteroidia; order Bacteroidales; family Bacteroidaceae; genus Prevotella. The sequence goes on from CAVAGT010000019.1 coordinate 15,068, forward strand.
GTCCACTCGCTCTCAGGGTAGGCTGCTTTAAGGCTGTCGACAAAGGATTCCGCCTTGGTATGTTGACCTTTCCTTGAATACAAAAGGAATAGATGATAGAAAACATCGTCCTTGTGCTCATAGTCTGAATATTGACTTATGAGTCGTGTCAACGCCTTCTCGCTCTGTGTGAGGTTATCGAGTTTGTCTTTGAATATGACTCCGCTATTGTAAAGACCATCAGCAATTATAGCATCGCTTGCCTTGACTTGCTCTTTGGTGAAAGGTATCTGCGCAAGATAATACTCACGTTGGTGTGGGTCGTTCGCGGCATCGTTATTAACCTTGTTTACCGAATCCAACGCCTCCTGCGCGTTAAGTATGGAGTCGCGCTTCTCGTCGGACATGTCGGCAAAATTGTTTTCCTGTTGTTTCACCACAGTCCTGTTTGTTCTCTGCCAGTTGTCAACGTTCTCACGTTTGCCCCACAGCGTCTGGAATTGTTGCTTTCCCTTTGCCACGACCATGGGGTTATAGAAATACCACTCGCCAGATTGTTGCCCTGTATTCGTATTATTGGCATTGCTTTGGTTGGTTTTCTTGTTCGTGTCGGCACCAATGGCATTGTCGTTGTCTTGTTGCCTGTTAGCGGCCTCATTCTCAGCTTGTTTCTTCTTTTCCTCGGCTTCTTTCTTCTTCAGCGCTACTATAACCCTGTCGATTGCCATATTGCGCTGTTTCTCATTCATGCGAGCAAGGTTTTGCAAGGAATCTTGCAGATGAATGCCATCAGTGTATGGCACAAGCTCATCGAGCACTTTCGAGCGATTTGTCAAGCGCTCGTATGCCTTGTTGTCCTTGTCGGTCATGCCCAATGCCAGGTTGTAGCATCGGCGAGCGTCTGCATATTGTTCACGCCCCCAATACAAGTCGGCAAGTTTTATAAGCAGCGCGCCACGTTCCACGCCTGACCTCGTAGCCTTCTCGTTGCCTTTCTCATATGCCGCTATTGCCTTGAGCGTGTCTTTTTTTACGAGGTAGATATTGCCAATGGCGAAATACACTTGGTCGAGATATTCCTTGTTTTTATCCGACTTTGCCATGCGGTTCAACTTGGCAATCATGCCATCCGACTTGGTGTTTGCCATAACCTCTGTTCTGGCAATACGAGCGTTGAACTCCAACTGATAAGGCGGATTCATGCCTATCACCTTGCCATAAGCCTTATAAGCCTCACTGTTCATGCCTGCAGCTTGGCAAACCTGACCCATGATGAACCACTCCCGTGCCTTCTGCTTGCGTCTCTTCTCATGGCTTATCACGTTTCTCAGATAGGGAATGGCCGACTTGTAGTCATTGGTGAGAAGGTAATAGTCGGCAAGGGCATAGTCCCAATCCTTGCTTGCCTGCCAAGGAATGGAGTCGCGCCTGTTGTTCCTTATTATATCCTCAGCGTCGTATGCTTGGTCATTCTCTATGTAGCATTTCGCCAACCACGCTTGCGCCCGCGAGTAAATAGCAGGTTGTGTGCGGTAGAGCATGCTCATATAGGCGAAAGTGGAGATGGCATTGTCGAGATTTCCCTCGTGAAACTGCGAGCGACCCATGAGCATCCATGCTTTCCACATAAACGGGTTATATTCCTTCCTTGACAACCATTCCCTGTCGCGGTCGGTTTTGCGCTTGTTAGATTTCCATTGTGGCCGTTGTTTTATGCTATGCCTGTCTATCACCTTCTCAGCCTTCAAGATGGCACGGTCGAAATTTGCCTTGCCCAAATCCTTGCTGCTCTTGTTTCTTACGGTATAAAGCGGAAGAATTCCAGTATAGTTGTCTTGGTTCCCGTTCTCTTTTTCCAACGAGCCGTCCACATAAGCCACGGCACCATTATAATATGTGTTGTAGCGCGAGTTGAACGCATGCCACCAACGCGTGGCGGCAGTGTTTTTTGCCGTAGAGCAACTCTCTATCAAAATAATGACAAAGAGAGCCGCGAAGCCAAAGACTGATATATGACGAATCTTGTTCAATGCTGGATAATGATGTGGTATTACACTGCTAAGTGGCGAGCGAGACATACTCGTCCTTGATGCCATCTGGCATATTGATGCCTCTAAGAATCAAACTGCGATTCCATGCCTTTACCTCATCGGGCTGAAGAGTCTCCAACACTTCGGCAAACAATGTCGTTTCTTCTTCCGTGTAACTGTCAGATGGTCTGCCCTTGAAAACATCGAGTTCCTCGTCGTCGAAGTATTCAACAGGTTCTGTCGCTGCTTTCATCATGCACTCTTGCTCACACATCACGTTTTCAGGTGAGCAACGGGTGCAGTCGCCCTCGCCAACGACAACCTCTTGGCTCTCTCCACGTTTATGGGAAACATAGCCAAGCATGGCACAGAACACCCCCAAGGCCACAAGTGAAAGCAGAAGGTACCACATGGTTCTATTTCGAATTGATGGTGAATCCTGCCTTGCGAAGGTCATCCCAATAAGATGGGTACGACTTTGACACTACTTCAGGGTTGTTGATTCGGAGTCCCGGAAACTTTATTGCCAAAGGCGCGAATGCCATTGCCATGCGATGATCTTCATAAGTGTCGATAGCTTCCATCGTAGCCTCACGCCTTGTGCCGTCCCATGTCATCTCCGAGTCGTTAGCCACGTTTATCACAAACCCGAGCTTTCCAAGCTCCTTACGCATAGACTCCAAACGGTCGGTTTCCTTTATGCGAAGACTAGCCAAGCCCGTGAAATGGAATGGAATGTCGAGACCGCAACAAGTAGCTATGACTGTTTGAGCCAAGTCGGGGCAGTTGATAAAATCGTAGTTCAACGTTGCCACGTGCTCAAGATGGCGAGAGAGCTTCACAGATGTTGGCTTGCCAGAATGCAACTCTTCAAACGACGTCCTTATTCCAAGCAAAGAAAAGATGTATTTCACCACTGAGTCTCCCTGACGCGAGCTATCCTCAAGACCTTTCAACACAACATCAACCGCGCCCGAAGGATAAAGCGATGCCATCTCGTACCAATATGAGCTTGCGCTCCAGTCATTTTCTATAAGATAACGTGAATCCTCATAAGGCTTTGGCTTTACTTCTATGGTGTCCGGACTTGTCCATTCCACGCTTGCGCCAAAGCCATGCATCACATGGATTGTCAAGTCGATATACGGACGCGATACTATCTCGCCAGTCAAGTGGAGTGTCAGGCCTTGCTTGGTAACAGGGCCAACGAGCAACAAGGCTGAGATAAATTGCGAGCTGACGTTTCCCGGTATCTCAAGTTTACCGCCCAACAACGGATGTCCGCAGATGTGGAGTGGGGGAAAGCCTTCCTTGCCCTCATAGCTTATCGTGGCGCCCAACATGCGGAGGGCATCAACAAGAACACCAATGGGCCTATGGCACATACGGTCAGAGCCTGTTATCGTATGGTCGCCTTGGGTCACTGAAAGATAAGCGGTGAGGAAACGCATGGCAGTGCCAGCAGCCCCGACATTGATGGTCTCTGGCATATCCCTTAGCGCATTGACCACGGCATGGGTGTCGTCACAGTCTGACAAGTTATCCGGCAATTGCCCGCCACTCAGTGCATGGACGATAAGGGCACGATTGCTTATGCTCTTCGAGGCGGGAAGATTTATTATTGCTTCAAGATTCTTTGGGGCGGTAATCTCGTATGTTGACATGTCGTTGAGTTTATTATTTTATTATAATTGGTTTAATGTCCACAAGACCATTGAGCCCGGCGGCTTTCGTCGTGTGATATTTCTTTGGTCCAGGAATCAGCGGAGAATAGTAAAGCACATGACGGATGCGCTGTTTCTGTTGCGGTGTTACTTTGAACCCCAACCCCACGCTGTAGTCCATGATGTTGTCCGCTTCGTATTCTACGCCTTCACATGAGTGACGCTTTATCAATGGGTCGATATACGTCTCGTTCTTTCCCTCATACTCTAAATATTCGATATATTCATGGCGATTGTACGAATAGGTGTCGTCACAATAGTCGGTATCAGCGCACGAGTCCACGGGAAGAACGTCTCCGTCACCGCTCGCGTCATGCCTTTCGGTAAACACATGATAGAGGCCGAGATAATGTCCAAGCTCGTGAGCCAACGTCATCACCACGTCTGCCGAGGTATAAGTGGTCATCTTGTGATTGGAGTTGGTATAGCGGTCGCTTTGATAATATCCGCCATTCGGCGATGTGTTGGCATACAAGCTGTTGATGGCAGAGCAATAGGCAAAGCGCAGATTGTTTTTGCTGACATTTGGCGTAGTCACCGTCGCCAAGCCTTTAAGTTCATTGTCGCCCTTGATGGAAAAAGGCATGTGGGATATGCCAAGGGTTACCCCGTTGCTGTTGGTATTCTTGAAATTGAACATCATCACGTTTATATACTTGCTTGGCTCCCAAATATATTTCACGTTCTCGCCCGTCTGGTCTGCCATAAACTTATCCTCGTCTATGGGATATTCTCCAGTGTATTCCACGTACTCCACGCCAGGGTGGGCAAGCTTCTTGCCATTCTCGTCGGTCGTAGCAAGCACGAACTTAATGTTAAGGTTCTCGCTTTCTCCGTAAACTCCGCCCTTGTAGATCTCGTTGACATATTGCAAAAGATTATCAAGGCGTTGATAGGGGATATATTGACTTGAATTGCTGCTGTTGGCGTAAAGCACATGGAAAATCACGGGCAGCTCATACGTATAACTATCGTTGAGCGTCAACGTGTCCACTTTCTCTTTATCACCGTCTGTCTTGGTTTCATCATCATTGTACGCACTGCTACATGATTGAAGCAAACCAACGATAAACATTAGCATTATGCCATATTTCAACATAAGTATTGAGCGTTTAAATTATCTGTCTATTTTCTTGCAAATTTACTAAAATAGTCTCTAAATACACGGCTTATGATGTCTATAATATGTTTAATTATATGAAACGAATAAAAAAGTTGACCGATTGTTTGGTAGATTAAAATAAACACCGTAACTTTGCACTCGCAAAAACGGAACGGGATTTAGCGCAGTTGGTAGCGCACACGTCTGGGGGGCGCGAGGTCGCTGGTTCGAGTCCAGTAATCCCGACCTAAGAGAGTGGCAAGAGAGAATATCTTTTTGCCACTCTTTTTATATATGCCATTGGCGACGTTTCTTCACGTTGTTATTTTTTATATGTTGAGATATTTTGTCGGTTCTGTTCTTTTTTATATCTTTGCAAGTGATTAAAACTAAACAAGCCAACAAACACGGCCATTATATATAAAATCTGATGTGCGGTTTTTCCATTCTGCTCTCGCTCTTTATCTCGTCCATGGCGGCGCTTCCCCCGACGAGTGATAGCACGGCTGCCCCAAAGAAGAAGTTGTCTTCTTTCAGGAGAATGGTGCGCAATTTCTCACGGGTCGACACCAACTATATAGAGCCACAGAAATACGATTACACCGTGATGTTTCAAAACACCGTCAGCTTTGAAAGTTATTCGCTCAAGACAGACGACGACCATGAGGTCGTGTTGGCTCCATTGCCGTCTTGCAAGTTGGGCCCCTATTTTGGCTGGAGATTCATCTTCCTTGGATACACCATCGACATCAAGCAATTGAAAAACGAGGCGAGGGAGGCTATAAATTTGAGCTTGTACGCGCCACAATTGGGAGTCGACTTATTCTGGCGTAAGTCTGGAAACAACTATCTTGTAAACAGCGTGGATTATGGTGACAAGTCAATAAACAAGGCGATGCAACACCTCGGCTTTGCTGGCTTTGAGACTTCTGAGCGTGGCATAAACGCCTACTACATATTCAACCACAGCAAGTTCTCATACCCTGCGGCATATAGCCAAAGCACTATCCAACGTCGCTCAGCAGGCAGCGCGCTTGCCGGAATAAGCTACTCGAAACACAAGCTCAACATGGATTGGGACAAGTTTCATCTTCTGATGGCTGATGCCGTTGGCGAGGAAACAGCACGAGAGGTTTGCGACACCTCGTTGCACTCCACGAAGATAAGCTATTCTGATTTCTCCATTGGTGGAGGATATTCCTACAACTGGGTCTTCGCACATAATTGGCTCTTCAACATATCGCTACAGTTGGCTCTCGGCTACAAGCAATTGTCGGGTAAGCAAAACAACCTGAAAAACTTCTTCCAGAACTTCAACTTCAAGAACGTCATGCTCGACCAAGTATCAAGAGTGGGGTTGGTGTGGAACAACATGAAATGGTATGCCGGCGCAAGCGCGGTCTTCCACACATACGACTACCATACATCCAATTTCTCAGCAAACACCTTGTTCGGTAACGTGTATATATATGTTGGATATAATTTCGGACTGAAAAAACAATATAGGAAAAAGAAATGAAGAAAACTATCATTTGCATACTCTCCCTGTTGCTGGCAGCAAACGTCTCAGCACAAGGGATTGACTACACAAAGACAGACTCGATAAAGGTAATGAACCTGTTGAAAAAAGCCAAGGCATTGAAAGACAAGACTATGTCATCTTACATGGTTTTCTTCGGACGTGAGTTCAAGGGCGTGCCCTACGTGGCAAAAACGTTGGAAAAACATGCCAACGAGAAGCTCATAGTCAACCTTCGCCAGCTCGATTGCACCACCTACGTGGAAACCGTATTGGCCTTGTCGAGAACCATGGCGCAGCACAAGCCGACATTCGCAAACTATTGCGAGAACCTGAAAAAGGTGCGCTACCGCGATGGCAACGTGGTTTATCCTGCACGGCAACACTATTTCACCTATTGGATTCAAGAGAACACGAAAGAGAAAATCGTGGAAAACATACAGTCGCCCAATCCTCCCTTCTCGGCGACGCAAAGCGTTAACGCCAATTACATGACCACGCACATTGAGAGCTATCCCATGCTTAAGGGCAAGCCACAATGGATTAAGCAGATTGCCGAGATGGAGGAGTCTATCACGGGCACCAAGCAAAAGTATATGCCCACCAATGCCGTCACGAATAGCAAGTTGGTAAGAAAGGCGGTGCACGATGGCGACATCATAGCCATTGTGACAAAGAAAGCCGGCTTGGAAATCAGCCATGTTGGCATTGCTGTGTGGCACAACGACGGCTTGCACATGCTCAACGCCTCGTCGCTCAACCACAAGGTGATAGAAGACGACCTCTTGCAAGCATACTTGCGCAAGCAAACCTCGGCATTGGGCATACGAATAGCAAGACCTTTATAAACTAAACGATGAACCGTCGCCACTAATAACAAGCTCAGAATGGAACCATTAGCAGAACGAATGCGGCCACGCACGCTCAACGATTATGTTGGCCAAGAGCACCTCGTGGGCGAGAATGGCTTAATGCGCAAGATGATAGAGGGTGGAAAGGTTTCCTCGTTCATCCTTTGGGGGCCACCGGGTGTAGGCAAGACCACGTTGGCAGAGATTGTGGCATCCGCCATGAAAGTGCCTTTCTATACACTCAGTGCCGTCACCAGTGGGGTGAAGGATGTGCGCGACGTGATAGAACGCGCCAAGAAGGGGAGCTTCTTCAACAACGCCTCGCCAATTCTCTTCATCGATGAGATACATCGTTTCTCCAAGTCGCAACAAGACTCCTTGCTCGGTGCCGTGGAGCGTGGCGTGGTGACTCTCATAGGCGCCACCACGGAAAATCCCTCGTTTGAGGTGATAAGGCCATTGCTGTCGCGATGCCAAGTCTACGTGCTCAAGTCTCTCGACAAAGCCGCATTGCAAAGAATACTCCAGCACGCCATCAAGACAGACGTCGAACTGAAGAAAAAGCACATCACGCTGAAGGAGACTGGAGCCATGATGCGTTTCAGTGGTGGCGACGCACGCAAGTTGCTCAATATCCTTGAGCTCATCGTTGAATCAGCCGTGGGGGACGACATTGAAATTACCGACAAGAAAGTGGAAGCGGAGCTGCAGGCCAATCCACTTGCCTACGACAAGCAAGGCGACATGCACTACGACATTATTTCCGCCTTCATCAAGAGCATTCGAGGCTCAGACCCTGATGCCGCGCTCTATTGGATGGCAAGGATGATAGAAGGAGGCGAGGAACCGCAATTCATAGCGCGGCGCGTTGTCATCTCGGCTGCTGAGGACATAGGTCTCGCCAATCCCAATGCCTTGTTGCTTGCCAACGCGGCCTTCGACGCGGTCATGAAGATAGGATGGCCTGAAGGGCGCATCCCTTTGGCCGAGGCTGTGGTTTACCTTGCCACAAGCCCGAAGAGCAACTCGGCTTACATGGGTATAAACAACGCCATTGAGGAGGTGAAGAAAAGTGGCAACCAGCCTGTGCCAATGCATATTCGCAACGCCCCCACAAAACTCATGGAGCAGCTGGGCTACCACGATGGTTACAAATATCCTCACGACTATCCTGGCAACTTTACGCCACAACAGTATCTACCGAGCGATATTGCGGACAAGCGGTTCTGGCACGCGCAACATTCACCAGCCGAAGAGAAGTTATATCAACGAATGGTAAATTGCTGGGGCGACAGATATAAAGAGTGAAGAGTTCTCTTGAGTGAAGAACGAAGAGTGAAGATCGAAGAATTGAGAACAAAACAACAACACTATATGAACATTGTAGTACTCGACGGATATGTCGCCAACCCGGACAACAGTTGCTGGGAGCCTCTCAAGGCTTATGGCGCACTCACGGCATACGCCCACACGAAGCCCAACGAGGTAGTCGAAAGGGCTAAAGATGCGGAGATATTGTTAGTCAATAAGATAAATCTTACCGATGAAGTGATAGTTCAACTGCCACGGCTGAAATATATCGGTGTGCTGGCCACTGGCTACAACAACGTAGACACCGTGTCGGCGCATAAGCGTGGGATAGTGGTGAGCAACATTCCATCTTATTCCACTGAGAGTGTCGTGCAGATGACGTTCGCCCATATCTTGAACATCACTAACCAAGTGGCCCACTATGCCAACCAAAACAGGACGGAAAGCCAAGGTGGAGAAGGTCGCTGGGCGAAAAAGCACGACTTCTGCTATTGGGACACGCCTCTATCTGAACTGGCTGGCAAGACTCTGGGCATCATCGGTCTCGGCAACATTGGCATGCGTGTGGCACAGGTGGCTCTCGCTTTCGGCATGCACGTCATAGCTTACACGTCAAAAGACGAAGCCGAACTGCCTACAGGCATCCACAAGGCACTGCTCGAACAGCTGCTACATACTTCCGACATGGTGTCGCTGCATTGCCCGCTCACGAAAGACAATCTCCACTTCTTCAACGCGGATATGATAGCCAAGATGAAACAGGGAGCCATCCTTGTAAACACGGCTCGTGGCGCGCTTGTAGACGAGCAAGCCATAGCCGAAGCCCTTGCCAGCGGAAAGTTGGGTGGCTACGGAGCCGACGTGATGGACAGGGAGCCACCACTCGCCGACAACCCGCTGCTCGCGCAGCCACACGCTTACATCACGCCCCACATAGCCTGGGCAACGAAAGAGGCCAGGCAGCGATGGCTCGACATCTGCTTTGCCAACGTAGAGGCTTTCATTAAAGGCGAACCCGTAAATAAAGTTTAATTACCGCTATGCATTTCACTGACCCTCAGTTTGTTAATTCCGTACAAACCATCATTGAGATTCTAGGCACATTAGCGTTTGCCATCTCCGGGATACGTCATGCCGCGGCAAAACATTTCGACTGGTTCGGAGGCTTTGTCTGCGGTTTCGCTGTCGCCATTGGTGGTGGAACATTGCGCGATGTCATGTTGGGATTGCCACCTTTTTGGATGACATCACCTCTTTATATCGTATGCACCATAGTGGCACAAGTATTCGTAATATCCTTTTCGAGGATGCTCAAGCGGCTCGACAACGCTTGGTTCTTCTTCGACACACTTGGTCTTGCGTCGTTCACCATCACCGGCATACAAAAGACCATAGAGTGCGGCTATCCTTTCTGGGTGGCGATAATAATGGGATGCATAACGGGCGCGGCAGGCGGCGTGATACGCGACGTGTTGCTCAACAAGACACCTGTGGTACTCCGCAAGGAGATATATGCCATGGCTAGCATCGTAGGCGGCCTGCTATATTGGGCGCTCATCGACATGCACGTCAACGTGGCCATCACGGTTGTCGCCACATTTGTCTTCATCGTGACAACAAGGATATTGGCCGTGAAATACCATATCTCCCTTCCCGTGTTGAAAGACGAATAAGAGCTTTTCTTTCTTTGTAACGGCATGTTCACCTGATTTTAACAAATCAGAAATATGCCGTATGTACCTTTGCCTTTGAAAAAAAAATCGTAGCTTTGCACCGCTAATGGCGCTATGTAATAAAAAAAACATAACCAAAGAAAAGGATAATGATTGTTAGTAACAACGTAAAAGGAATTGCTACTATCGCAAGCATAGCCGTGCTATCGTGCACGAGTTCTGTTTCATACGGCAAGGTTAAAAACACTGAAATAAAAGCCACTGAGGCAAGAGAGGTTGGGATAAAAGGCATCATCATCGACAAGGCCAATGCCGACAAGCTCGTTGGCGTGGTTGTAGTGCCCGACGACAACATGAAGGCCGCCACGCTGACCGATGCTGACGGCACTTTCCATATTTCCACAAACGGCGTGAAGAGCTTGCGGGTGTCGTGTGTCGGCTATGCCACAAAGACCATTCTGCTCAACAACAATGCGCCTTCAGGCAAGGACATAGAGAAACAGGGCGACTGCTATGTCATCTCTCTCGACGAGGATTATTTCAAGATAAACGAGGTCGTGGTGACCGGACAGGGGGCTGAGATAAACAAACGCCGACTGTCGTCAAACATCACCACGGTCAACGCATCCGACCTTGAAAAGGTGAAGGTGGGGCGCATCGACCAGATGTTGCAAGACGCATTGCCAAACGTGCAGATAAACCTCACCACCGGACAGCCTGGCACCACGTCGATGATCAAGTCGCGAGGCCTGTCTTCCGCCTATACCAACTCCACGCCTGTCATCTATGTGGACGGAGTGCGTGTGGACAACATGAACTCCGGCGCCACGCTCAACAATTACCTAAACGGCCAAACTGCCACGTCGGGCTCCATTGGCGACATTCCAATGGAAAACATCGACCATATAGAATATGTGACGGGAGGCGCAGCCACCACGCTTTACGGGTCTGACGCTGCCAACGGCGTGATACAGATTTTCACCAAGAAAGGCTCAAACAGCAAAATCTCGTTTTATGCCGGAGCCGACATTGGCGCGGATGTGGCCTCAAGCCAGTTCTATCATTTCAAGCGCACCAAGCAGCTCCTCCACCAAACGGGCTTTCAGCAAAAATACCGTTTCGGATTCGACGGAGGAACCGACAGGTATGGCTACAGCTTCGGCGCGAGCATGAGCGAGAACACGGGCACGCTCATCCACAACGGCAACAAGGACCGAAAGTATGACATGCGCTTTGGCTCACACGTCAAGTTCAACAACCTGCTCGAATACCAAAACTCCTTTGGCTTCGTGGTCGAGGATTTCAACCGCCGCCGCAATGGCAACGAGGGCTACTACACTGGGTTGTGGTTCGCTGAGGGAGCGGCATGCACCAACTTCCACTATGTAGACGCTGAGGGCAATACCAAAAACTACGATGCCGACATCGACGCCCTCGACGACTATGCCTTCTCCAAGATGAAGGAGTTTGTGGACAAGGCCGAACGCCTGCAAAACAACAAGGAATCGGTCAAGCGTTTCCAGACTTCGCAGAGCTTGGTGTTCAAGCCCATCAGCGATCTCACGCTAAAGGCCACGCTCGGTGTGGACTACCGCGTGAACAGCAACAAGAACATAACCACCAACGAGTATCTCATCCACACACAGCAGAAGCCAGAGGGAACCTCCAACGCGGGAAGCATAGGCAACTTCGACAGAAAATATTTCGGGCTCACGGCAGACATCAATGCCCAATACAAGTTCAGGTATAAGGAGTGGCTCAGTTCCATCACCACCGCCGGATTCCAGTTTTTCAGCACCAACGACCACCAGTCGGTCTACAACGGCAGCAACGTGCGCGACGGTGCGCAAATCATTTCCGGAGCCGGCACGCTGACCGCGAACGAGTGGCTCAGCTACCTCTACAGCTATGGAGTGTTCGCGCAGGAGAACATCGGCTTCTTCGACCGTTACTACATAGACCTCGGCTTGCGCTCCGACTACAACACGGCGTTTGGCGACAACGTAGGTTGGCAATTTTATCCCAAGGTGGGGCTATCCTATGTCATCAGCGAGGAGCCTTTCATGCGTCGGCTCACGCAAGGCGGCATCGTGAACAACCTTCGCATAATGGCCAACTATGGCATAGCTGGCAGCTATCCTCCAGCCTTTGAATACCAGCGCACGGTGACGTTCGGCTCCTACAACGACCAGCAGGCTGCCTACTTCGGCAAGTACGGCAACCCCGACCTCGCGCCCGAGAAGAAGCACAGCTATGAGGTGGGCATCAACGCCACGCTCTTCAACAATGTGCTGAACATCGGTTTCACATATTATTATGCCCTGACGAAAGACGCGCTCTTCAACGTGCCGTCGCTGCCCTCATCCGGCCAGTCGGCAAACTACCTTGCCAACGTGGGCAAGATTGAAAACAAGGGCATAGAGCTCGCCTTGGGCGTGCAGGTGCTGAACACGAAAGATTGGAAACTTAGGGTCAACGCGTCGCTGAACACCAACCACAACAAGGTGCTCGACATAGGCACTGCCGTGCCCTTTGCCATCGGCGGCTTCTCGTCGCGCACCATACAGACCGTAGTGGCCAAGGGCAAGCCCGTGGGCTTCCTCCGTGGCTACAAGGCGGTGCTCAATAGCGATGGCTCGCTGAAGGAGGTGCTGCCTTTGCAAGACCTTGGCACGACACTGCCAACGAAATACGGCAACTTCTCTATGACAGGCGGGTGGCGAAAACTCTCGTTCATCGTCAGCGGCGACTGGCAGACGGGCGCATACGTCCATTCATTCGACCGACAGTTCCGATTTGCCAAGGGACTGAAAGACCCTGCCGTGCCCGACAAGGCTCTTGAGGGAACGACACAGGCACAGCAATGGCTCAACTTCACCAACTTCTTCGTGGAAAAGTCCGACTTCCTGAAAATAAGGAACATCGGCGTGAGCTACGAATGGGATTTCAAGCGCGTCATCAAGACGGCGACAGTGGGCTTCAATGTCTACAATCCCTTCGCCTTCACGGCATCATCCGTAGACCCCGAGGCATCGCTTTCAGGTGCGCGCTCGCAAGGAGCCGTGGCAGTGGGCGGCCTCAACTACTCGTCTTACTCCACCCCGCGAAGCTTCGTCGGCTCCATAACCCTCAACTTCTGACAAAAATGAATACCATCAAGATAAAAAACGCCGTGGCATGCGCCATGACCTTAATGTCACTCTCCGCATGCGACCTCATATCGCCAAGCGACATCGTAAACCCCAACGTGGACGAGGACACGTTCAAGAAAACAAGCAACGCCCTACAGAGCTGGGTAAACGGCACCAATAGCACCTTCGCCACCACGGTGAGCAAGTTTGTGGAGCTGACGGAAATCCTCTCCGACAACTACTTCAACAACTATAGCCAGAGCAGCAAGGTGTTCGACTTCCCCACCATTCTCTATACCGACCCCGATGTCACCACCTTGCAGCGTGGGGTAGGGGCGTTGAGGGAAATGGCGCTCAACGGGCTCAACAACATATCGAAGACCGACAACACCATGACCGTGGAGCAAGAGTTCAACCTGCGCTATGTCGAGGGTTACTCCTATCTGCTCGCCGGGGAGCTTTTCGTGGGACTGCCCGAGGAGAACGGCGGCGAGATAAAAGACTGGAAACACAACCTCAACAAGGCCATCGAGACCTTCAACACCTGCCTCACGCTGGCACAAACCAACGACGACAAGGCCTTCATCCATACCCTCCTCGCCAGAGCCTACTACAAGCTCGGCGACAAGCAAGCTGCCGTGAGCCACGCGCAAGCCGCGCTTGACCTCTCTGCCGACTTCATCAAGCAAGTGACGTTCGACGGCAAGAACAGCGTCGACAACAGCTTTCAAGGCTACGTCTACGGCTTGCCATACGGCACGGCGTTCCAGCCGCTGCCGCGCCTCGACTTCCTCGACCCCAAATATTTCCAAACCTCTGACCCGCTGGAGCAACGCCCCATCTGCATAGCGAAGGCGGAGGAACCCTATCTCATAATGGCGGAAGCGGAAATAGCCGACAACGACCTTGCCCATGCCAAGCAAACCATGAACAGCCTCCTTGCCCTGGTCAAGGCCCGCCCCGTGCAGAAGGGCGTAAACGACCAAGTGGAGCAGCGAGACAACGGAGGCTACAAGAAATACCCCAATAGCTCAGCTTTCAAGGTGGCAGCCTCGGCAACCGACTCACTGCGCGCAGGCCTTATTCTCGACCGCCAGGCGCCAAACCTCATCGACATACCTTATATCTCGGGCACGTCGGTCACCCAACAGATGATAGACCAATGCGACGGGCAAGACAACCTGCTTCGCCTGCTCTACCTCATGCGCCAGGAGATTTTCTTCGGAGAGGGAAGGCGGGCAGCCGACCTTGGCATACGCCTGCCCGTGTGCGAGGTGGAGGCAGCAAACACGGCATCGGAAGGTTACACCCAAGCACAGATACCGCCGTTCATACCCTTGAACCAAGACATGGACGCCTTCACCATCGACGACAAGGCAAAGACGGTGGTGATAAAACACAACATGAACAAAGTGATAGTAGACAACAAGAACACAGAATATGTCGCGCCTTTCTTCCATTAAGACATCAATCATGGCGTTGCTCGCCATGCCAACCATGCTCCTGGCACAGTCAGGAAAAGCACCCCATGCCATCCTCATCACCATCGACGGCATGAGAGGAGAGATGATAACCGACCCAACCATGCCCACAGAGAACCTGAAGCAAATGAAAGCCGAGGGGCTCTACGTCAGCCGGATAGAGGGCGTAACGCCAGCAGCCACTTATCCCTCGCACACCACCATCGTCACGGGCACACTGCCAGCCGAGCACCACATATATTATAACGCGCCGTTCATGGGCAACGCGCCGCGAACCATAAGCTATTGGTATGCCGACTCCATAAAGGCGGAAACAATATGGCAGGCGGTGAGCGACAGGGGAGGCACGGTGGCATCGTTGTTCTGGCCAGTGTCCACGGGCTCAACACACATCAAGTACAACGTGCCGGAATACTGGTCTATCGAGCCCGGCACCGACCAAATGGCGTTCCTGCGGCGCAACTGCTCGCCCCTCGGACTGCTCGACACCCTTGAGCTGCATGCCACGGGAAGGCTCGACGACGAGAACTTCACGGCAGGCTCCATCAACCGCGACGCGCGAGAGGCTTACATGGCAAACTACATCGTGAACCACTACCATCCCACGCTGCTCACCATCCACCTCATCACGACCGACTACGCACAGCACCAAACTGGTCTTGGCACCCCACGCACACGGCGAACCATAGAGTCAGCCGACGCGGCAGTGGGCATCATCCTCGACAACCTGCGCGACCACTCCTTGCTCGACAGCACACTCGTCATAGTCACGGGCGACCATGGCTTCGTCGACGTGGATCGCCAGTTGGCACCCAACACGCTGCTCGTCAAGGCAGGGCTGATGGGCAAGGAATATGGCACCCCGTGGAAGGCATGCTTCCATGGAGCGGGCGCGATGAGCTTCCTGTATCTCAAGAACCCCCACGACACCAAGACGCTCAAGAAGGTGGAGAAGTTGCTTGCCGACCTGCCCGACAGCGTGAAAGCCCAATTCCGCGTCATAAACCGCGAAGAGCTCACGCGCCTGGGCTGCGACCCCAAGACGGCGTTGGCAATAGAGCCAGTGCCAGGCGCCGACGTGTCTAACACTCGCGAGGGCGACATCATACAACCACGGCGAGGAGGCACCCACGGATATTCATGCGGAGCCGACCACACCGCCCTCGTGGCCTACGGGGCAGGCATCGAGCACAACACCGTGCCCACCATGCCGCAAACAAGCATAAAACAGTTCATCCTCGACCGATTGGCACTTCCCGCGCGTCCTGATGAAGAAAAACGCAAGTAGTCTTGCTTTACTCACGGATTATTAGTAATTTTGCACAAAATATCAATAATTCAAAATGAAAATATCATATAAGTGGCTAAAGGATTACGTTGATTTCGACCTTACACCCCAGGAGACAGCCGACGCGCTGACCTCCACAGGTCTTGAAGTGGACGCCCTCGACGAGGTCGAGGCCATCAAGGGAGGCTTAAAGGGCCTATACGTGGGCAAAGTGCTGACATGCGAGGCACACCCTAACAGTGACCACCTGCACGTCACCACCGTCGACTTGGGCAAAGGCGAGCCACAGCAGATAGTGTGCGGAGCGCCAAACGTGGCTGAGGGACAGAAAGTGATAGTGGCTGACCTCGGCTGCACGCTCTACGACGGCGACAAGGAGTTCGTGATAAAGAAAAGCCGACTCCGCGGGGTTGACTCCTTCGGCATGATTTGCGCCGAGGACGAGATTGGCGTGGGCACCGACCACAACGGCATCATAGTGCTGCCCGAAGACGCGGTGGTGGGCACACCGGCGGCTGAGTATTACCACCTCGACAGCGACTGGGTAATCGACATCGACATAACGGCAAACCGTGCCGACGCGCTCTCACACTATGGTGT
Organism: Lachnospiraceae bacterium; assembly: GCA_963588155.1. Taxonomy (GTDB): domain Bacteria; phylum Bacteroidota; class Bacteroidia; order Bacteroidales; family Bacteroidaceae; genus Prevotella. The sequence continues at coordinate 31,757 of CAVAGT010000019.1, forward strand.
GGCACGCGACCTCTACGCTTGGCTCAAGCAGCGTGGCTACAACACGAGCCTCCACAGGCCCGACTGCGACGCCTTCCACGTGGACAACGAGGACTTGCCCATCGACGTGAGAATAGAAAACACGGAGGCCTGCAAGAGATACGCCTGCCTCAGCGTCACAGACTGCGAGGTGAAGGAAAGCCCCAAATGGATGCAAGACAGGCTCAACGCCATTGGTCTGCGGCCGATAAACAACATCGTGGACATAACCAACTATATCATGATGGCCTACGGGCAGCCAATGCACTGCTTCGACGCCGACAAGGTGACAGGCCACGAGATAGTGGTTCGCACACAGCCAGAGGGCACCAAGTTCGTCACCCTCGACGGAGCCGAGCACAACTTGGGCGAGCACGACCTCAGCATCTGCAACGCCGAGGAACCCATGTGCATAGCCGGAATATTCGGCGGCAAGGGCTCGGGAACATATGAGACCACACGCAACGTGGTGCTCGAATCAGCCTACTTCCACCCAACGTGGATACGCAAGAGCGCGCGCCACCACGGGTTGTCTACCGATGCCAGCTTCCGCTTCGAGCGTGGCGTGGACCCCAACGGCACCATCTACGCCCTCAAGCAAGCCGCCATGCTCTGCCAAGAACTCGCAGGAGGCAAGGTCTCGATGCAGATAAAGGACGTCTACCCACAACCACTGCCCAGCTTCGACGTGCGCCTCAACTATGAGTATTGCGACCGACTGATAGGCAAGAAGCTCGGAGCCGACACCATAAAGAGCATCGTGACGAGCCTTGAGATGAAGATAAACAGCGAAGACGCCGAGGGTCTCGACCTCACCGTGCCAGCCTACCGCGTGGACGTGAAGCGCCCTTGCGACGTGGTGGAAGACATACTGCGCATATACGGATACAACAACGTGGAGATACCCACGCAGCTCAAGTCGTCGCTCACAACCGAGAACGATGAGGACAAGCACCACAAGCTGGAGAACATCATCTCAGAGCAGCTCGTGGGATGCGGCTTCAACGAGATACTTAACAACTCGCTCACAAAGGAGGCATACTATGCCAAGGACGAGCTCAACAGCTACCGCTGGGCCAACACCGTGAAGATAATGAACCCACTCTCCACCGACCTGGGCGTGATGCGCCAGACATTGGTCTTCGGCGGACTGGAGTCGCTCGCGCGCAACATCAACCGCAAGCGTGAGAACCTGCGCTTCTTCGAGGTGGGCAACGTATACAGCTACACACCCGAGAAAGACAACGACGAAGCCCCTATCAAGGCATACACGCAGCAATATCACATAGCCCTGTGGGTCACAGGCAAACGAGTGGAAGGCTCATGGGCACACGCCGACGAGGAGTCGTCATTCTATGAGCTGAAGGCATACGTGGGCAACATACTCAGCCGTGCCGGACTGCCCGCAGGTCTCGCCCTGGAGCAGAAGACCACCAACAACCTCTTCGCCTACGGCCTCGCGCTGAAGACACGCCAGGGAGCCACACTCGTGGAGTATGGCAAGCTGGCAAAGAAAGTGGCCCACGAGTGCGGAGTGGAGAAAGACGTGTTCTATGCCGAGCTCAACTGGACTGCCATCCTGAAGGCCACGAAGAAGAGCCAGGTGGAGTTCAAGGAACTGTCAAAATACCCACAAGTGAGCCGTGACCTCGCCCTTCTCGTGGACGGCAGCGTGGAGTTCGCCCAGATAGAGCAGATAGCGCGCAAGACCGAGAAGAAGCTCCTGCGCAGCGTGACACTCTTCGACGTGTATCAAGGCAAGAACCTGCCCGAGGGCAAGAAGAGCTACGCCGTCAACTTCGTGTTCGAGGACGAGGAGAAGACCCTCTCCGAGAAGCAGATAGAGGCCATGATGCAAAAGCTCATTGCCAACCTCACCAAGCAGCTGGGAGCAGAGCTGAGATAAAGGGGGATAGGCATTGTATGCGCAATAAGCATAATATGCCCAATAAGCATAATACCCTATATGCATAATATGCCCAATAAGCATAATACCCTATATGCATAATATGCCCAATAAGCCAACCAACAACAGGAAAAACAACAAAAAAACAACATAATCACCAATGGGAAGAGCATTTGAATATCGCAAGGCAACAAAGATGAAGAGATGGGGCCACATGGCCCGCACGTTTACGAAGTTGGGCAAGGAGATTGCCATCGCCGTGAAAGCTGGTGGACCCGAACCTGAGAACAACCCACGCCTACGCGCCATCATAGCCACTTGCAAAAAGGAGAACATGCCCAAGGACAACATCCAGCGCGCCATCAAGAACGCCATGGGCAAAGACCAATCAGACTATAAGGAGGTGACCTACGAGGGATACGGACCTCACGGAGTGGCTATCCTCGTCGACACGCTTACCGACAACACCACGCGCACCGTGGCAGACGTAAGGTCGGTGTTCAACAAGTTCAGCGGCAACCTCGGCACCACAGGCTCACTGTCGTTCCTCTTCGACCACAAGGCAGTGTTCTCGTTCAAGCAGAAGGAAGGCGTGGAGATGGACGAGCTCATTCTCGACCTCATCGACTTCGGAGTGGACGACGAGTTCGACTCCGACGAGGAGACAGGCGAGGTGACCATCTACGGAGCGCCCACAAGCTTCGGCGACATGCAGAAATACCTTGAGGACAACGGTTTCGAGATAACCTCTGCCGAGTTCACCTACATCCCCAACGACCTCACCGACATACCTGCCGACCAGCGCGAGACCATCGAGAAGATGGTTGAGAAGCTTGAGGACTTCGACGACGTGCAAAACGTCTACACCAACCTCAAGCCTGCCGACGAGTAACCAGAGCTCCCGGTCAATGCGTTTGCAGGGGCTGATAGGGTTTTGACTATAACCTGTCCGCATCCAAGCTTTGCAGGGGCGGGTCCCGTGCCCGTCCGCAACCCGAATGGCACAATGCACTAATTTTTAGATGCATTCATGTAGGTTGCGGACGGGCACGGGGCTCGCCCCTGCACATTGTTTATTAATCGGTCTGAGTGGTGGAAGCTGTGGCCGTGGTGCTGGTGGTGGAAGCGGGAAGCTCCTCTGCAGTCCGTGCCCGTCCGCAACCCGAATGGCACAATGCACTAATTTTTAGATGCATTCATGTAGGTTGCGGACGGGCACGGGGCTCGCCCCTGCACATTGTTTATTAATCGGTCTGAGTGGTGGAAGCTGTGGCCGTGGTGCTGGTGGTGGAAGCGGGAAGCTCCTCTGCAGTC
>CAVAGT010000020.1:0-34115 GCA_963588155.1 Lachnospiraceae bacterium
CGACAAATTCAATGCATTCGGCCATTCGGGTTGCGGACGGGCACAGGGCCCGCCCCTGCAAGTCATGTCGTATGCGTAATCGGCGAAGCCGACATCTTTATCAACATACACCCTTCTTTATTGGTCCTGGTTCTGGCATTTTCAACGCCTCGGGATGTTCCGTCACGAAGGTGTTGATATGGCGGACGCGTTTCTCCTCGAAAATCTCGTCCACGGCAATGAGGATGCCGCTTTCCTCCACCTCGCCAAACTCGTGGTTCACCGCCGTGCCGAAAAACCTCATGGTGGGGCTCAGGTTCATGTAGGCGTTGACAAGGGGCGGGATGTTGTAGCCAAGCTCGCGCACCTGGTGGTTGAGGAGACGGTAGTCGCGCTTGAAGTCAGTCTCATAAAACAAGTTTTTCAGCTCTTCCTCGGGCGTGTCGAGCTGCACCGCGTCCATGGGGACGGCAAGATGCTCGTTGTCGCCGAAGTGCTTGCGAAGGAAATAGAGTATCATGTCGCGGCCACGACGCACGAAAGACGGATACATCGTCATCTTGCCAAGGAAATACCTGCAACGCGGGTTTATCACGGTGAGCGCTCCCAAGCCATCCCAAAGGTTGTCGAGGGCGAAGATGCTCTTGGAGTTCTTCCTCACGTTTTGGTATTCGAGCGACACGAACGAACGGCCCAGCTCCACCGTGTAAGGCGCGTAGTCGCGCATGAACTCCTCGGAGAAGCGATACATGTGGCTCATGGCGAGATTGGGCTGGCCGTCGGCTTTCCTCTGCCAGTCCTCGCCAAAGAGATAGCGGTAGCCGCCTATGACCTCCTCTGCCTCAGGGTTCCACACTATGAGTTGCTTGCAACCATTGGGCATGGTGTCGAACTCGTCGATGTCCACGCTTTTCCCTGTGCCACCACCAGCCGTGCGAAATGCGATCTCGCGGAGCCTGCCCACCTCCTGCATGAGATGAGGAGCCTCTGCGGCCTGGAAAATGTAAATCTCGTTGTGGCTCTTGTTAGTCGTGCGAAGGCGACGCTCAGGAGTCAGCTCACTTTTCAACTTTTCCTTACTGATGGGTTGGATAATCTCTTCTTCCATAGTTGCTTTTATTGTTTTCGGCTACTCTGCCCTAAGCCCTGCCGGGCCTGCTTGTTCATAAACTTTGTCTTCCACCCAGACAGCCCAATCCTTAGGCTTGCGGCTCTTGTCGAAAGTCTGCCAAGGTATAGGCTTGCCTATCACCACGCGGAATGGCTTGTGGCGGTTACGGTACATCTCGTCGACGAGGAAAAGCATGGCGATGTTCACCTTTATCCCCAGCCGCTTCTGCCAACGCGCTATGCGGTAGAAGCGCGAGGAGTTGTGCCCGCTGAAATAGATTGGCACCACGTCGCGTTGATATTGTACGCTCTTAGACACAAAGGTCTTCTTCCAGGGGATGTCGTGAATGCGACCGTCGATGATACGGGAGTTGAGACCCGCCGGGAACATCATGATGTGGTTGTCGCTGTCGAAAGCCGACTCCACGGCATCGGCGAGACCTGCCCCATTGCGGCCAGTCTTGTTGATTCCCACGCACACCGGGCGCAATCCCGGGAGGAACATCAACAAGTCGTTGACCAGATACCGGAACTTGCCGTCGTAGTGCCTGCCGATGATCGAGCCAAGGCACACGCCGTCTTGACCGCCGAGCGGATGGTTGCTCACGAAGATGTAGCGTCGCCCGTCGTTCTTGTCGGGAAGGTTTTCCTTGCCTTCGATGGTGAGCCTCATGTCGAGATACTTCACACACTCCTCAAGCCACTCGGTGCCCTCCTGACCCCGATGCTCGTAAAGGAAAGCGTTGACCTCGTCCTCATGAATGAGACGGCGAAGCCACGCCACGAGAAAACGTGGCACGTATCGAGCCTTATTGCCCATCTTGCTGCGCAATATTCCCTCTAAATCTATTGTCTTTACTATGCTTTTCTCAGTCATAACAAAACTACGTGCAAAAATACCAAATATTTTTTATTTACTTTCATTTCAAAAGCAAAAAATGCGAGGAAATATTTTCAGGGCCACAACCGCAAGGGTTCATCGACGCTGGCGACACGGCTTACGGACGCGGATGTCACTGCCGACCGAAACCGCCCCCAAAAGGCACCTCTTCGACATAGCATTGGAAAGTCAGCGGCATAGCACTGGAATCTGCTCGGCTTTTCAGTGCTATGCCGCTGACTTTCCAATGCTATGCCGGGAGGGCGGAAAAGCACCCCTCACGAACTGCCGCGCACGCGCCCTCTCCTTGCCGGCGGCGTTTTCTGCCTAATGCCAGCAAAATGTAATACAGTTTTACCAATAAGCACATTTTTGAAAAAAAGTGGGGAAAAGTGGCGCGAAGTGGGGGAAAATGCGTAACTTTGAACTCCCAATACACTTAATATGTGTGCGAATGCGTTTTTTAGGCAACATAGAAGCAAAAACCGATGCTAAGGGCAGGGCTTTTCTCCCTGCCCAATTTCGCAAGGTGCTGGCGGCATCTGGCGAGAGCACGCTTGTGCTTCGCAAAGACGTGTTCGAGAACCTGCTGGTGCTCTACCCTGTGAGTGTATGGGACGAATTGGCGGACTCCATGCGACGCAAGCTGTCGAGATGGGACCGCCGCCAACAAATGGCATACCGCACCTTCGTGAGCAGCGTCGCGGAACTGACAATAGACGCGAGCGGCAGAATCCTCATTCCACGCGGCTTCCTCGACATGGCAGGCATAAGCCAGTCGATACGTTTCGTGGGAATGGGCGACACCATCGAAGTATGGCCTGCCGACAACATGGAGACTATGAACAAGGACGACTTCAGCAACGTGCTTGAAGAAGCAATGAAAGCAGAGGAAAAATGACTGACACCACTATAGCATATCACATTCCCGTCTTGCTCAAGGAGAGCGTCGACGGTCTCGCCATCAATCCCGACGGCGTGTACGTGGACGTGACCTTTGGCGGAGGCGGACACTCTAGGGAGATTCTCAGCCGCCTTGGCGACAACGGCCACCTGTTCAGCTTCGACCAGGACGCCGACGCCGCCAACAACATCGTGGACGACCCAAGGTTCACGTTTGTACATTCCAACTTCCGCTGGCTGAGCAACTGGATGCGCTATTACGGCGTGGACCACATCGACGGGCTCCTCGCCGACCTTGGCGTGTCGAGCCACCACTTCGACGCCGCCGAGCGCGGCTTCTCGTTCAGGTACGACGCGCCTCTCGACATGCGCATGAACCGCGAGGGCGGAAAGACCGCAGCCGACATAGTGAACGACGACACCGAGGAACATCTCGCCGACATATTCTATCTCTACGGCGAGTTGCGCCGGGCACGCCAGATAGCCTCCGCGATAGTGAAGGCACGCGCGCGCAAGCCCATACTCACCACCAACGACTTCCTGCAAGTGGTAGATCCTCTCTTCCGCCGCGAGAAAGAGAAGAAAGACATGGCACGGCTCTTCCAGGCCCTGCGCATAGAGGTGAACCACGAGATGCAGGCTCTCAACGAGATGTTGACCTCCGCCACGCAACTGCTCGGCACGGGCGGCAGGCTGAGCGTCATCACCTACCACTCGCTTGAAGACCGCATGGTGAAAAACATCATGAAAAGCGGCAACGTGAACGGCAAGGTCGAGGAAGACCCCGTCTACGGAAGAAAGGCAAGCCCCTACAACCTGGTAAACAACAAGGTAATAGTGCCCACCGACGAGGAGGTGGAGAGAAATCCCCGCAGCCGAAGCGCGAAACTCAGGATTGCGGAGAAAAAGTGAAGAGCGAAGAGGGAAGAGCGAAGAGCGAAGAGGGAAGAGGGAAGAATGAAAAGTGAAGAATGAAGAGTGAAGAATGAGGAGTGAGGAGGAAAGAACGAAGAATGAAAAAAGATTCGACCATCAACAATAACGACGAGAACACGACGAAGCCCATCGACGACACCGCCGCCGACGAGGGGTTGTCGTTTTCAAAGGTCATAGAAGAGCAAGCCACGGAAGGCGAGGCCCCAATGTCGAGAACCTTCTCGCTGAGGAAGATTCTTGGCGGCGACCTGTTGAACACGTCGTTCGTGCGCCGGCAGGTGTTGCTGTTCTTGCTCATATCACTGTTCGTGGTGATATACATAGCCAACAGGTACTCTTGCCAGCAAGACATAATACAAATCGACGCGCTTCAAAAGGAATTGAAAGACGCCAAGTACAAGGCTCTGTCGAGCAACAGCAAGCTGACGGAAGAGAGCCGGCAATCCAATGTCCTGGAGATGCTCAAGAACAACAAGGACAGCACGCTGAAGATGCCAACGCAGCCACCTTACATAATAACCGTACCCGACAAATGAGCAAGTTCAACTATAAGAAGATAATGCCACGCTTCAACTTCTTGGCTGCGCTGCTGGTGCTTGCCGCGGTGGCGGTAATAGGCCGCGCCGTCTACATCATGACGGCGAAGAAGGCTTATTGGATGAAGGTGGCGAGCCGCGTGAGGCAAGACAGCGTGAGAACGCAACCCACGCGCGGCAACATCCTCTCGTGCGACGGGCAGCTCCTCGCCTCGTCACTGCCTGAGTTCAAGATCTACATGGACTTCCAGCAGCTCCACGAGTCAAAGCACGGCGACTCGCTTTGGCACGCAAAGCTCGACAGCATATGCCTGGGTCTGCACCACATCTTTCCGGAGCAGAGCGCCCAGCAGTTTAAGGCACATCTCCAGAAAGGCTACAACAAGCGGCGAGAGTCGGGGAAGCACAAGGGCGAGAGGGTGCGCAACTGGGTGATATGGCCCAAGCGCATCGACTACAACACCTACAGCCAAGTGCGCGACCTGCCACTGTTCCGCCTGGGCAACAACAAGAGCGGATTCCACTTCGACGAGCTCAACGCCCGCGAGAACCCCTACGGCTCGCTCGCCAAGCGCACGATAGGCGACGTGCTGCTCACCGAAGAGGGCGGACGATCGGCACGCTACGGACTGGAGCTGAGCTACGACTCGCTGCTGAAAGGCGCCTATGGCACCATAAGCAGGCAGAAGGTGCTCGGAAAATATCTCAGCATAACAAACCGCGCGCCCATCAACGGTTGCGACATCATGACGACGATCGACGTGAGCATGCAGGACCTTGCCGAGAGGGCACTCGTGAAGAAGCTTGAGGAGATCAACGGAAGCGTGGGAGTGGCAATAGTGATGGAAGTGGCGACTGGCGACATAAAGGCCATAGTCAACATGGAGAAATGCGACGACGGAAGGTTTCGCGAGATACAGAGCCACGCTGTCAGCGACTTGATGGAACCCGGCTCGGTGTTCAAGACCGCATCGGTGATGACGGCGCTTGAGGACGGAAAATGCGACACGACATTCCAGATATCCACAGGCAACGGCATTTGGCACATCTACGGTCGCGACATGAAAGACAGCCACTGGAGAAGCGGCGGCTACGGCAACATATCCTTGGGACGCGCCATGGAGCTGAGCTCCAACATCGGCGTGAGTTACGTAATAGACAAGTTTTACCACAACAACCCCGAGGCGTTCGTGCGCGGGATATACCGCACCGGCATCGACGGGACGGGCGTGAAGATACCCATCGTGGGTCACGCCAAGCCGTCGATAAGGATGCCCAAGAAGAACAAGCGCGGCGAGTGGATAAACTGGAGCAACACCGCCCTGCCATGGATGAGCATTGGCTACGAGACATTGATACCGCCAATCTACACCCTCACCTTCTACAACGCCATTGCCAACAATGGCCGCATGATGCAACCACGGTTCGTGAAAAGCGCCATCAAGGACGGCGACACCATAGCCACATTCCCGCCAGAGGTGGTCAGCGGCAAGGACCACATCGCCTCCGACAAGACATTGCGCATAATGCAAGACCTGCTGCACAGGGTGGTGCTCAACGGCACGGGCAAGAAAGCCAACAGCCCAAACTACTGGGTCTGCGGCAAGACAGGCACCGCCATGATAGCCAGCAACGGCAACTATCGCGGCACCGCACACAGCCTGCTCTCCTTTGCCGGATGGTTCGGACAAAAAGACAGGCCATATTACAGCTGCATTGTCTGCATACAAAAATACGGGCTGCCAGCCTACGGATGGATGAGCAGCGAGGTGTTCAAGGAAATAGCCGACGGCATAATGGCGAAATACGTCAGATACAACGTGAGCGACGCTCGCGACGCCGACTCGCGCATGATTCCCGACGTGAAGGCGGGCAACATACTCTCTGCCGACTTCGTGCTATCCTCGCTCGGCATATCGACCTACTCCAATTATCCTTTCAAGGAGAATGAGACGCAGCCCGTATGGGGCGTGGCGGAACGGAGACGAGGCAGCGTGAAACTGATTGAGGACAAGACAAGACGGCAACGCGTCATGCCCGACGTGAGAGGCATGGGAGCGCGCGACGCGGTGTTCCTCGCCGAGTCGAGCGGAGTGAAATGCACCATAAAGGGCCGCGGAAAGGTGACCGAGCAAAGCATTGAACCCGGAAGGAAAGTGGGCAAGGGACAGAAGTGCGTGCTCACGCTCGAATAGAAACAACACAAACGGAGAACAAACAAAAGACATATACAACTATGAAACTGCAGGAACTTTTAAAGAACATCAAGCCGCTCCGCATCGAGGGCAGCGCTGATGTAGACATCACGGGGGTAAACATCGACTCGCGCAAGATTAAGGATGGACACCTTTTCGTGGCCATGAAAGGCACGCAGACTGACGGGCACAAGTTCATACCAAAAGCGCTGGAACTCGGCGCCAAGGCGGTGCTTTGCGAGGACATGCCAGAGCAGATCGCCAACGACGTGACCTACGTGCAAGTGGAAAGCACGGAAGACGCGGTGGGCAAGGTGGCAACACTTTTCCATGGCGACCCAACAAAGCACTTGATACTCGTGGGAGTGACCGGAACAAACGGCAAGACAACAATCGCCACATTATTATATAATATGTTTCGCGAGTTCGGCTACCGTTGTGGCCTTCTCTCCACCGTGTGCAACTATATCGACGGCAAGCCAATACCAACCGACCACACCACTCCAGACCCGATAGAGCTCAACGAGCTCTTGGACGAGATGGTAAAGGCCGGATGCCAATACGCCTTCATGGAATGCTCGTCGCACGCCATACACCAAAAGCGCATTGGCGGACTGAAATTCGCAGGAGGCATATTCACGAACCTCACGCGCGACCACCTCGACTATCACAAGACCTTCGAGAACTACCGCGACGCCAAGAAGGCGTTCTTCGACGGACTGCCCAAGTCGGCATTCGCCATCACCAACGCCGACGACAAGAACGGCATGGTAATGGTGCAGAACACCAAGGCCACCGTCAAGACATACTCAATACGCCAAATGGCAGACTTCCGCGCCCACATCATAGAGATGCACTTTGCCGGAATGTATCTTGAGGTGGACGGACACGAGGTTGGCGTGCAGTTTATCGGCAAGTTCAACGTATCCAACCTCCTCGCCGTCTACGCCGCCGCCCGCATGCTGGGCAAGGAGCCGGAGGAGATTCTGGTGACGCTGAGCAAGCTCCACAGCGTGAGCGGCCGTCTGGAGCCAATATCCTCACCGACAGGCATCACCGCCATCGTGGACTACGCCCACACGCCCGACGCCCTTGAGAACGTGCTCAACGCCATTCACGAGGTGCTCAACGGAAAGGGACACGTCATAACGGTGTGCGGAGCAGGAGGCAACCGCGACCACGGCAAGCGACCGCTCATGGCACAAGAGGCGGTGAAGCAGAGCGACAAGGTGATCATCACAAGCGACAACCCAAGGTTCGAGGAGCCACAGGCCATCATCGACGACATGGTGGCAGGGCTCGACAAGGAGCAGATGAAGAAGGTGGTAACCATCGTGGACCGCAAGGAGGCCATAAAGACGGCATGCATGATGGCGCAGAAAGGCGACGTGGTGCTCGTGGCAGGAAAAGGCCACGAGAACTACCAGGAGGTAAAGGGCGTGAAGCATCATTTCGACGACAAGGAGGTGCTGCACGACATTTTCAATAACTAAGCAAAAGCAACAAACAAAATAGCCCATATAGACAGCCATGCCTATATGGACTATAATCATTGACTACAGAAAATGTTGTACTATCTTTTTCGTTTTCTTGAGCAATTTGGCATATCAGGCTCAGGAATGTGGGGCTACATCTCGTTCAGGGCGCTCTTGGCGCTCATCCTGTCGCTCGTAATCTCGGCATGGTTTGGCGAGAGGTTTATCAAGTTCCTCAAGAAGAAACAGATCACGGAAACCCAGCGCGACGCAAAGGTCGACCCTTATGGAGTGAAGAAGATCGGCGTGCCGTCGATGGGAGGCATCATCATCATCGTCTCCATACTCATTCCCGTGCTCCTGCTCGGACGACTGAGGAACATATACCTTATCCTGATGATTGTCACGACGCTATGGCTCGGATTCCTCGGCGGGCTCGACGACTTCATCAAGATCTTCCGCCGCAACAAGGAGGGGTTGAAAGGCAAGTACAAGATCATCGGGCAGGTGTCTATCGGCCTGTTTATAGGGTTGACCCTGTGGATGTCGCCCGACGTGAAGATGAACGAGAACCTCACCGTGAGCCGGCAAAACGGCCAGGAGGTGGTGGTGAAACACCGCACCGTGGCCCACAAGTCGCTGAAGACCACCATACCTTTCGTGAAAGGCCACAACCTCGACTACTCTAAGATAATGTCGTTTTGCGGCAAATACAAGACGGCGGCAGGCTGGATATTGTTCGTGGTGATGACCATCCTCGTGGTGACGGCGGTGAGCAACGGCGCGAACCTCAACGACGGCATGGACGGCATGTGTGCCGGCAACTCGGCGATAATAGGCGTGGCACTGGGCATACTTGCCTACGTCAGCTCGCACATCCAATTCGCCGCCTACCTCAACATAATGTATATCCCCGGCACCCAAGAGCTCGTGGTGTTCCTGTGCGCGTTCATAGGCGCGCTGATAGGATTCCTGTGGTACAACGCCTATCCCGCGCAAGTGTTCATGGGCGACACGGGCAGCCTCACCATAGGCGGCATCATCGGCGTGTGCGCCATCATCATCCACAAGGAGCTGTTGTTGCCGATACTCTGCGGAATATTTTTCGTGGAGAGCCTCTCGGTGATAGTGCAAGTGTGGTATTACAAGCTTGGCAAGCGGCGCGGCATAAAGCAACGCATATTCAAGCGCACGCCAATACACGACAACTTCCGCGTGACGCCAGAGCAGCTCGACCCTGAATGCAAGTATCTCATAAAGAGCCCACGCTCGGCAAAGCACGAGGCAAAGATAACCATAAGGTTCTGGATCGTGACCATCATCCTGGCGGCATTGACAATCATCACATTGAAGATAAGATAAACTGATAATAAAATGAAACGCATAGTAGTCTTAGGCGCGGGGGAAAGCGGCGCGGGAGCCGCTGTCCTGGCGAAGAAAGAAGGTTTCGACGTGTTCGTTTCCGACATGTCAAAGATAAAGGACAACTATAAGAAGATGCTCGACGACCACGGCATTGAGTGGGAGGAAGGGCATCACACGGAGGAGAAGATCCTGAACGCCGATGAGGTGATAAAGAGCCCCGGCATACCAAAGGAAGCCCCAATGATACAGAAAATCATGAAGCAGGGCACGCATATCATCAGCGAGATTGAGTTCGCTGGACGATACACCAACTCGAAGATGATTTGCATAACGGGCTCCAACGGCAAGACAACCACGACTTCGCTGATATACCACATCTTCAAGAAGGCTGGCTACGACACCGGACTCGCCGGGAACATCGGGCGCAGCCTCGCGCTGCAAGTGGCGGAAGACCCGCACGAGTACTACGTGATAGAGCTGAGCTCGTTTCAGCTCGACGACATGTACAACTTCCACGCCAACATAGCCATCTTGCTCAACATAACCCCCGACCACCTCGACAGGTACGACTTCAAGTTTGAGAACTACGCCGACGCCAAGATGCGCATAACGCAGAACCAGACAGCCGACGACAGCTTCATCTTCTGGAACGACGACCCCGTGATAAAGCAGGAGATGGAGAAGTTTGACATCCACGCCGTGCTGTGCCCGTTCTCCGAAATCAAGGAAGAGGCATCGGTGGCTTACATAGAGCAAGGGGAGTACAAGATTGAATACCCCACACCGTTCAACATGGAGCAGGAAGCCTTGTCGCTGACCGGCAAGCACAACCTCTACAACAGCCTTGCCGCCGGTCTCGCCGCCAACATAAGCGGCATAAAGAAAGACGTGATACGCAAGAGCCTCAGCGACTTCCCGGGCGTGGAGCACCGTTTGGAGAAGGTGTGCAAGGTTGGCGGCGTGCAATATGTCAACGACTCGAAAGCCACCAACGTGGACGCCTGCTGGTATGCCCTGGAAAGCATGCGCACGCCAACCATCCTCATCATTGGAGGCAAGGACAAAGGCAACGACTATCACCACATCTTCGACTTGGTGAAGAAGAAGTGCGTGGGACTCGTGTACCTTGGCGCGGACAACACCAAGTTGCACCAGAACTTCGACTCTCTGGGCATCCCCGTTCGCGACACCCACAGCATGGCCGACTGCGTGAAGGCCTGCTATGAGATGGCAAAGCCCGGTGACACCGTGCTGCTGTCGCCGTGCTGCGCCTCGTTTGACCTGTTCAAGAACATGGAAGACAGGGGCGAGCAGTTCAAGACGTTAGTGAGAAACCTGTAAAGGAATGTTTGTAAGACAAAAATGAGCAAACGAATAAGTGGTATTTTCAAAGGCGACAAGGTCATCTGGATGGTGTTTTTCTTCCTTTGCATCATCAGCGCGGTGGAGGTTTTCTCTGCCCTGTCGTCGCTGACGTATAAGACGGGAGACTACATCAGCCCGATGATAAGGCACTTGGGGCTCTTGCTTTTGGGCATATTCTTCATGATTGTCACCTTGAACATACCGTGCCGGTACTTCAAGTTGGCAACGCCGTTTCTGATCATAGGTTGCGTCCTGGCATTGATATGTGCCGACTTCTTTGGTCAGAGCATCAACGGCGCCGGGCGATGGCTGTCTATCCTGGGAATAAAATTCCAACCGTCGGAGATAGCCAAAGGCACCATGGTGCTCGCCACGGCGCAGATTCTCAGCGCCATGCAGACCGACCGAGGAGCCGACAGGCACGCCTGCCACTACATCCTCATTATCTGGTTTATGATTGTGCCCCTCATCTTCATCGAGAACCTGTCGACGGCTGCACTGCTCAGCGCGACAATATTCTTGATGATGATCATTGGACACGTGCCAGTGAGACAGCTCCTGCGCATAGTGGGTTTTGTTGTCTGCGCAGTCATCTTGAGCGTGACGGCTATATTTGCGATAGGCGACGACAAAGACGTTGACAACGGCAACAAGACCTACACCGAGATGGTGGCAAAAGACGGCAAGGTGGTCGAGGGCAACCAACGGCACGGGCTGTTGCACCGCATGGATACGTGGAAAGCCAGAATAAAGAAGTTCAAGCCTCACGAATACATACCGCCAGAGAAAGTGGACCTCGACAAGGACGCGCAAACGTCATACGCCAACATAGCCATAGCCTCAAGCAACTTCATAGGCAAGGGACCTGGCAACAGCGAGGAGCGCGACTTCCTGCCTCAGGCGTTCTCCGACTACATCTACGCCATCATAATAGAGGAGACGGGCATATTCGGCGCGTTCTTCGTGGCATTGCTTTACATCACCCTGCTCTTCCGCGTGGGCATCATAGCCAACCGATGCGAGAACAACTTCCCAGCCTTTCTCATCATGGGGTTAGGGCTGATGATCGTGATACAGGCGTTGTTCAACATGTGCGTGGCAGTGGGTCTTGTGCCCGTGACAGGACAACCGCTACCCCTCATCAGCAGAGGAGGAACGTCTACGGTAATCAACTGCATTTACATGGGAATGATACTCAGCGTGAGCCGCACGGCAAGAAAAAACACCGACTATGCCACGAAGAGCGCCATGATCGTGTCGATAGCGCCCAAAATGGCAGACAACACAGAGGGGAAATAATTTAGGCGAAGAATAGGCACGATAAGAAAAAAAATGATTACTTTTGCCAAAAATGTACTAAAATGGAAAAAGAGCTAAGAGTCATCGTCAGCGGAGGAGGAACTGGTGGACACATATTCCCAGCCATCAGCATTGCCAACGCCATCAAGGCGAAGCATCCAGAAGCAAAGATTCTGTTTATAGGAGCCTTGGGACGCATGGAGATGCAACGCGTCCCACAAGCTGGCTACGAGATAAAGGGCTTGCCAGTGAAAGGACTGGTCCGCCCAATCTATTCGCTGAAGAATATCATAGTTGGCATCGACTTCATCAGGAGCAAGTTCATGGCAAAGCGCATTGTGCGCAAGTTTAAGCCCGACGTGGCAGTGGGAGTGGGCGGATACGCCAGCGCCGCCGCGCTCGACGCCGCTCACGCATTGGGCGTGCCATGCCTAATACAGGAGCAAAACTCCTACGCCGGCAAAACAAACAAGTTGCTCGCCAGCGGAGCGAAGAAGATTTGCGTGGCATACAATGGCATGGAGAGATTCTTCCCAGCCGACAAGATAATAATGACCGGCAACCCAGTGAGGCAGAACGTGGTCAACGACAACATCTCAAAGCAAGAGGCAAGAAAGAAGTTCGGGCTCGACCCCGACAAGAAAACCATATTGCTCGTTGGCGGAAGCCTTGGCGCGAGAACCATCAACGATAGCATGAGGCTTCACCTGCAAGAGGTGAAGGATGCTAACGTGCAATTCATCTGGCAGACAGGAAAGTACTACAACGCCGAGATGAACAAAGCGGTGAGCGAGTTCGGTGAGATTCCCAACCTGAAGGTTCTCGACTTCATTACCGACATGGGCGCGGCATACAACGCCGCAGACCTCGTGATAAGTCGTGCCGGAGCAAGCTCCATCAGCGAGTTCTGTCTTATAGGCAAACCCGTGATACTGGTGCCAAGCCCCAACGTGGCAGAGGATCACCAGACGAAGAATGCCATGGCACTCGTCAACAAAGACGCGGCCATATACGTGAAAGACGCAGAAGCACCCGAAGCGTTGCTCAAGCGTGCATTGACTATAGTCAACAACGACGAGAAGCTCAAGTCGCTAAGCGAGAACATCAAGAAGCTCGGCTTGCCCAACTCCGCCGACGTCATTGCCGATGAGGTGCTTAAACTCGTTCGTTGAACATTGTAACAAAAAACAAGACACGAAGTAACAAGGAATTATCGAAATGGAACTGAAGGACATTAAGTCAGTATACTTTATTGGTGCCGGCGGCATAGGCATGAGCGCAATAGAAAGATATTTCACACACCGCGGGGCTGTGGTGGCAGGTTATGACCGCACGCCATCCAACCTCACACGCCAATTGGAGAAGGAAGGCATACTTATTCACTACGACGAGAACGTGGAAGAAATCCCGCACGCTTGCAAGGACAAGGCATCGTGCCTCGTCGTATACACGCCAGCCATCCCAGCCACACACAAGGAGCTCACTTGGTTCCGCGACAATGGCTTTGAAGTGCTAAAGCGCGCGCAAGTGCTCGGAATGCTCACTCGCACACACAAAGGACTGTGCGTGGCAGGAACACACGGAAAGACAACGACATCGACCATGTGCGCACATATCATGCACCAAAGCCACGTTGACTGCAACGCCTTCCTCGGAGGCATAGCAAAGAACTACGGCACCAACTACATTCTTTCAGGCACCAGCGACAACGTGGTCATAGAAGCCGACGAGTTTGACCGCTCGTTCCACTGGCTTCGCCCATGGATGACCGTCATCACCTCGACAGATCCCGACCATCTCGACATATACGGCACGAAAGAGGCTTACCTGGAGAGCTTCAGACACTACACCGAGCTCATACAGCCAGGAGGCGCACTCATAATCCACACAGACCTGGAAATGAAGGCCAACGTGCAGGAAAGCGTCGAGACTTACACTTACAGTCGCGACAAGGGCGACTTCCACGCCGAGAACATCGTCATTGAGGACGGAGAGATAACGTTTGACTTCATCTCGCCAAAGGGCAACATCACGGGCGTGAAGCTCGGGCAACCCGTGCCAATCAACATTGAGAACGGCGTTGCCGCAATGGCGTTGGCACAACTCAACGGCTGCACGGACGAAGAGATCAAGTACGGCATGAAGACATATCACGGCGTGGAACGTCGGTTCGACTTCAAGATTCGCGACAACCGCCACGTGCTGCTCTCCGACTATGGCCATCACCCAAAGGAGATACTCCAATGTGCCAAGAGCCTGCGGGAGATCTACCCAACCCGTAAGATCACCGCAATCTTCCAACCGCACCTCTACACTCGCACACGCGACTTCTACAATGACTTCGCCGACGCGCTGAGCCATTTCGACGAGGTGATACTCACGGAGATTTACCCGGCACGCGAACAACCAATACCTGGCGTGACATCAAAGCTCATCTACGACAACCTCAAACCCAACGTGGAGAAGAGCGTCATAAACAAAGCCGACGTGCTGGAACTCGTTAAAAACCGCGACTTTGATGTCCTCGTGACATTGGGAGCTGGCGATCTCGACAACATGGTGCCAGAGATAGAGAAGATAATAAAGGAAAAATAAAAGGAAAAAACACACAACCACTACACCGGATGCGCGTAAACTGGAAAAAGACATTGCTCGTTGGCTGCGACTTGGTCTTAGGGGCCTATATCGTTGTAGCCATGACGGCTTTCAATAAGCCCGACGGCGAAGCCATCACCTGCGAGCAAGTGGACATCAACATCCAGGACGAGGCTGTCAACGGGTTTATCTCTCCGAAGGAGATTAAAAACAGGCTCATGAAAAACGACCTGTACCCCTTGAAAAAGACGTTCAAGGAGATCGACACAAGAGAGATAGAGGGAACACTCCGCCAAAGTCCGTTCATCAAGAACGCACAATGCTACAAGACGCAGGACGGGCATGTGTGGATAACACTCACACAACGAATGCCCACACTGCACATAATGGCGGACAACGGCGACGACTATTACCTCGACGATGACCACCGCATCATGCCCAACTCCCACTACACAAGCAACCTTATCATTGCTTCGGGACGCATAGACAGATGGTTCGCGCGCAACTATGTTTCCTACCTTGCCGACGCGATAATGGCAAACGAGTTTTGGCAAAATCAAGTGGAACAGATAAACGTGCTCCCTGATGGCGGAGTGGAACTCATACCGCGAGTAGGCGACAACATCATCTATTTGGGTCAACTACCCCAAACAAAACTTATCGCGCAAAGAAAGCAGCTTGTCACCGACTTCGCGAACCAGAAAATGGACGAACTGGAGAAGTTCTACAAATATGGCCTGTCGCAGGCAGGGTGGAACAAGTATTCCTACATAAACGTGGAATTTGACAATCAGATTATTTGCAAGAAAAAGAGAAAAGAATAAAGTAGACATACTCCAATGGCAGAATTTACAGTAGCAATAGAGTTAGGATCATCAAAGATCACTGGCATAGCAGGCAGGAAGAATACAGACGGCAGCATAAGCGTTCTTGCCATTGCCCAGGAGAACGGCGAGGCGTGCATACGCAACGGCGTGGTCCGCAACATAGAGAAAACCGTGCAAGCGCTTTCCAACATTATTAAGAAGTTGGAGGCAACACTCAAGACACACATCGCGCATGTCTACGTGGGCTTTGGTGGGCAATCTATCATGGGCGTGAAGAACACCAACGTCAGGGAGCTATCCACAGAGAGCGAGGTGACGCAAGACATGATCAACGAGCTCATGGATGCCAACAGAAGCATGCAATATCCCGACAAGCAAATCCTTGACGCAGTGACATTGGAATACAAGGTCGACAACCAATACCAAGCTGAGCCGCCTGTTGGAGTGCCATGCAAACGGCTGGAAGGCAACTTCCTCAACATACTATGCCGCAGGGAGTTCTACAGGAGGCTTAAAAAATGCTTCGACCAAGCCAACATAAGTATACTCGACATGTACATCTCGCCTCTCGTCCTTGCCGACAGCGTGCTGACCGACGCGGAGAAAAGGGGCGGCTGCGCGCTTATTGACTTGGGTGCCGACACGACAACCGTCAGCATCTTCCACCGTAACATCCTAAGAAAGCTTTCCGTGATACCATTGGGAAGCGCGAATATAACGAAAGACATTGCCTCGCTGCAGATAGAAGAGGGCGATGCCGAGAGGATGAAACTCAAATACGCGAGTGCCTTTACCGACGGGAACGACATTGACACTACAAAACATTATGCCATCGAATCGGACAGATACATAGAGATGAGCAAATACGTAGAGATAGTCGAGGCGCGCACAAGGGAAATCATAGAAAACGTGAAGAGCCTCATCCCTGACGAATACTCAGAGAAACTCTTGGGCGGCATCATCCTCACAGGTGGTGGCAGCAACATGAACAACATAGAACGGGCGTTCAGGCTCTATACGCACACAGAGAAAATAAGAACCGTAAAATTTGTCAACGACACGATCAAGTCAAGCAATCCATTGGTCAACGCCAGGGACGGAAGGCTATGTACGGTGCTTGCGATCTTGTCCAAGGGCGACCAAAACTGCGCTGGCAATGACATAACAAGCAACCTGTTTGAAAACATGCAAACACAGGCATCAGCGCAAACTGGCCAAACTGCCAACGCGCAAGGGGCAAATGGCAGGATAATTGACGACGCGGCAAAAGCAAGCGCACAAGACAAGGCAAAGGTCGAAGACCAGATTAAAGCGGAAGCCAGCGCACAAAAAGAGCAAGACGCCAAGCCAAAGCAGCCGCACAAGATTTGGAATAAACTAGGCGACTTCTTCAAGAAAATGACAGATCCAGAAGTCGAATAAACACATAAAACACAGACTGGAAGGAAAAATGGCAGACAACAACATACAAAATACAGATACTCAGAAGGCGTCAATACTCGACTTTGGCGATCCAAACAAGGAAAACAGCATAATCAAGGTGATTGGCGTAGGTGGCGGTGGCGGAAACGCCGTCAACCATATGTATCGCGAAGGCATTCACGACGTGTCGTTCGTGCTATGCAACACTGACGCACAAGCACTCAACGACTCACCCGTGCCAGCCCACTTGCAACTTGGAAGTGAAGGACTTGGAGCCGGCAACAGGCCAGAGCGTGCCCGCCAAGCCGCGATGGACACCATCGATAAGATTAAAAGCATGCTCAACGACGGCACCAAGATGGCATTCATCACTGCCGGAATGGGAGGTGGTACCGGCACCGGCGCTGCTCCCGTGATTGCGCAAGTGAGCAAGGACATGGGCATTCTGACCGTCGGAATCGTCACCATTCCCTTCCGATTCGAAGGCTACAAGAAGATCAATCAAGCCCTCGATGGCGTTGAGGAAATGGCAAAGCATGTCGACGCGTTGCTCGTTATAAACAATGAGCGCCTACGACAGATTTACCCAGAGCTTCCACTCGTCGACGCTTTCGGCAAGGCCGATGACACCCTTAGCGTGGCGGCAAAGAGCATAGCCGAGATTATAACAACCCACGGACTCATCAACCTTGACTTCAACGACGTTAAAACCGTGTTGAAAGACGGTGGCGTGGCAATAATGAGTACTGGCTACGGTGAAGGAGAAGAACGCGTAAAGAAAGCCATAGAAGACGCGCTCAACTCGCCCTTGCTCAACGACAACAACGTGTTCAATTCCAAGAAGATACTCCTGTCTATAGGCTTCTCAAGCGAAAAGAAGGAGAACCAAGGCTTCATGATGGAAGAAATGAACTATGTCAACGACTTCATGGAAAAGTTTGGCGAAGACTTCGAGATCAAGTGGGGCGTATCAATCAACCCAGACTTGGGCAAGAAAGTGAAAGTCACCATTCTTGCCACAGGCTTCGGCGTTGAGGACGTGGAGCCCGACGAGGAAAGAAGGCGTCGCGAGAAAGAGCGCAAAAGCCACAACCAAGAAGATGAGAACACAAAGATAAAGCGCCAGGAGAGAATGGACCATTATTATGGTGGCGACGGCAACAATTCTCTCCGCAAACGTCGCCCGAACATATACATCTTCCGGCCAGAAGACCTCGACAACGACGACGTAATCCTCGCAGTGGAAAGCTCGCCTACCTACAAGCGCACGTCACAAACACTTGAGGAGATAAGGAAACAAAGCTGCGCCGGCACGGGTGAAGAAAAAGTGGAAGACAATGGCGAGGCACAACCATGCGTAATCAGCTTTGCATAGATGGCTTCATCAGAATAGTTCCCTCAATACATCCAGCGAGCGCAACACCGGAAAATTCGGCACGTGAAGGCGGTAATACGCCATGATAACGTCCAAGCAACGATTACGGTCGTCGCGGCTCATGCGGAAAAGACGAATATTATCGAAATTCATCCGCGTGAGAAGCAAGATACGACGGGAATCATCAGGATTGAGATAATCAGGATGAGACGGACACGTCATGGTGAAACTACCGTCACGCAAGTCGAACCACGCGCCATCACTATAACCGTCCAGGTTTGGGTAAAAACCAATAAAGAGGGAGACATGAATCATAAAGACAAGATGGAAATTGGCAAACCCTTCCACGGCATTGTCGAGCCACAACAAGCTCTTCTCCGTGAACTCTTCAAGCCGGTTTCCATCTTGCTCGCCTTTAGAGGCATACACAAGAAACTCCGCCAAGAACAATCCGATAGACAACTTATAAGCATCGAATGGTATTGATATAAAAGGGCGAGCCATGCGTACATCCTTTATACGCTGAAGCTCCACATTGGGACGATAATCAAAAACGATGTCAAGCAGCGTCAAAGGCTGAAACAATTGTTTTTTTATCTTTCCCCTATTCGTCTTCGACAAACCGCATGCAAACGATACCCTGCCAACGTTCGCCGTCAGCATGTCCACAATCATCCTAGAATCAGCATATCTAACGGCTCGAAGCACTATTGCCTTGGTCTTAACTTCCATATTTGTTGCAAATATAAGAAAAATCAAGCATTTAAAGAAAATTATTGCCGGAAAATTTTGCCACATAATAAAAAAGCAGTAACTTTGCACCCGCTTATGAAGAGCGATGGTCCATTCGTCTATCGGTTAGGACGAGAGATTTTCATTCTCTAAAGAGCAGTTCGACTCTGCTATGGACTACTTCTCTTTTGACAATATCACACAGAAATAATAAAGAATAAAGATAAAGATGGCAAATCACAAATCGTCGATCAAGAGGATCCGTCAGACTAAGGTCCGCACTTTACACAACAAATACTATGCGAAGACTATGCGCAACGCAGTGCGCAAGCTCCGCGCTACCACTGACAAGGACGAGGCTGTTAAGCTCTATCCTTCAGTGCAGAAGATGCTCGACAAGTTGGCTAAGACCAACATCATCCATGCAAACAAGGCCGCAAACTTGAAGTCAAGCCTTGCAGCTCACATCAGCAAGCTTGGCTAAGCCACAACTTGCACAAAGAAAGGAAAAAATCATAAAGCCGCTTCTCCGTAAGGAAAAGCGGCTTCTTTTTGTTCTTTTTTGTCACATTTTATTAGCTTGATTATCTTTTTTTTAGTACCTTTGCAAGGTAAAACAAGCTCATAAAAATGGCAGAGAATCAACATCCTGAAGATAATTATTCAGCCTCCAATATCCAAGTTTTGGAAGGCTTGGAAGCCGTGCGCAAACGTCCGGCAATGTACATCGGCGACATATCCGAAAAAGGACTCCATCACCTCATCAACGAGACAGTGGACAACTGTATCGACGAGGCCATGGCAGGCTATTGCACAGAAGTGGAAGTGACCCTGAACGCCGACGGAAGTTGCACTGTTGAAGACAACGGTCGAGGAATACCAGTGGACGAGCACAAGAAGCTCCACAAGTCTGCCCTCGAAGTGGTAATGACAGTGTTGCACGCTGGCGGCAAGTTCGACAAGAACTCGTATAAGGTCTCCGGCGGTCTTCACGGCGTGGGCGTGAGTTGTGTCAACGCCCTCTCCACCCACATGATGGCACAAGTCTACCGCGACGGTCATATCTATCAACAGGAATACGAGAAAGGAAAGCCGCTTTATGCCGTGAAAGTTATCGGCGAGACCACAAAGCGCGGCACACGCCAGCAGTTCTGGCCAGACCCGACGATTTTCTCTACCGTCACATTCCAGTGGGACATCGTCTCACGTCGCATGCGCGAGCTCGCTTACTTGAACGCTGGCGTAAAGATAACGCTCACCGACCTTCGCCCCGACCCTGAGACAGGCAAGACACGCCAAGAGGTGTTCCATGCCAAGGAGGGTCTCAAGGAGTTCGTCAAATACATCGATCGCCATCGCCAGCATCTCTTCGACGACGTAATCTATCTCAAGACCGAGAAACAAGGTGTGCCAATAGAGATAGCCATAATGTACAACACCGACTACTCGGAAAACCTGCACTCCTATGTCAACAACATCAACACCATAGAAGGCGGCACACACGTCACGGGCTTCCGTATGGCGCTCACACGCGTATTGAAGAATTACGCAGACACCGACCAGCAAATAAAGAAGCAGATTGAGAAGGCAAAGATTGAGGTTGCTGGAGAAGACTTCCGTGAGGGTCTCACGGCGGTTATAAGCATCAAGGTCGCTGAACCTCAGTTTGAGGGTCAGACAAAGACAAAACTGGGCAACAGTGAGGTGTCAGGAGCCGTAAACCAGGCCGTGGGCGAAGCGTTGACCGACTACCTTGAGGAGCATCCCGACGAGGCACATAAGATTTGCGAAAAGGTCATTCTTGCAGCTACGGCACGTATCGCGGCACGCAAGGCACGCGAAAGCGTACAACGCAAGACCGTTATGGGCGGTAGCGGACTGCCTGGCAAACTCGCCGACTGCTCCAACAAAGACCCAAAAGACTGCGAGATATTCCTTGTCGAGGGCGACTCGGCAGGCGGCTCGGCAAAGCAAGGCCGCGACCGCTATACACAAGCCATTCTGCCTCTACGAGGAAAGATCCTCAACGTGGAGAAAGTGCAATGGCATCGTGTGTTCGAGGCAGAGTCGGTGATGAATATCATCCAAAGCATCGGCGTGCGCTTCGGTGTAGAGGGTGAGGACGACCGCGAGGCGAATATAGACAAGTTGCGCTACGACAAGATCATCATCATGACCGATGCCGATGTCGATGGCTCACACATCGACACACTTATCATGACTCTCTTCTTCCGCTTCATGCCTAAGGTCATAGAGGAAGGACACCTCTACATTGCCACTCCCCCACTCTACAAGTGCACATATAAGAATAAGGTCTCACAATACTGCTACAACGAGCAGCAGCGTCAGGCATTCCTCGACAAGTACGGCAACGGACAAGAGGGCACGAGCATCCACACCCAGCGTTACAAAGGTCTTGGCGAGATGAACCCTGGCCAGTTGTGGGAGACCACAATGGACCCAAAGACCAGGCTCCTGAAGCAAGTGACCATTGAGAACGCCGCTCAAGCCGACGAGATTTTCTCCATGCTTATGGGCGACGACGTGGAACCACGCCGCGAGTTCATCGAGGAGAACGCCGCTTACGCCAACATTGACGCATAAGCTCAAAAAGACAAGAAGACAAGTAAAAACTCCGGGCACGACACGTGTCCAACATATATCAACGAGAGAAGATTTAAGATGGAATATGACACCAAGAAGAAGAACATTTTTGTTCGATGGGTCTCCGTCTTAAATCTTCTTTTTTTATTTGTCTTTAGCCAAGCCTTTGCCGTAGCCTCCGACTTCAACACCCCTTGGATATTTGCGCGACAAACAGACAGCCTTTCGCGCGTCTTTTTCCGTAAGACATTCCTCTCGCAGGGCATGCCACGTCAAGCGAAGCTCACCGTTGCCACCACAGGATACTGCAAAGTATATGTCAACGAATGCAAGATAGGCACGGCACCCTACCTGCCTCTGCGACACAAGAACGACACGGACGCGGTGGAGCAAACTTTCGACATCACACCTTACATGAGAGGCGACAGCAACGTCGTAGCAGTGCTCTATTCGCCTTTGCCAAACCATACCGTGAAAACGCAAAAGCAGATAGCCATAAAGCTCTACGGCACCGACTGCGAGCAGCGAGACTTCAGCGTTCAAACCGATGCGTCATGGCTTTGCCGCGAATCATATTCTAGGATGATGCCAAACGCAACAGAGGTTATAGACGGAAGGAAGCGTGACACGCAATGGAAAGCAGCGACAATCTACGACAACGCACAGTGGGTGCGTGCAGAGGAAGCCAAAGACACCACCACGGCAAGATATGCTAAGGAGGCACCGCTGCCAAAAATAAACCATGTTGACACGTGGTGTGAAGACAGCATCCACGACAATGTTATCTTACCATCCACGGCCTTCCATGGCTTCTTCAGGGCAACGCTGAGAGGAGCAAGAAGAGGCGAGAGAATAAGGTTCGGCAACCTTCTTTACATCTGCAACGGCAAGTTAGACGAACAGGCTTTCCCCGAATTTGGAGCAGATTATGTAAGAGGCATCAACGTCTCCGGCAAGACAAACAGAATAACCACCCTTGAGATGATAAACATAGGTGAACAAAATCCATCATTTTACCACTGACTATGAAGACGAAAAGTGAAATGCAGTCTATCACGATAGAGAGCGTGAAGCAAGTCGCCACTTGTCAATGCCTTGGCAATGACCTCGCGCTCATCGATGAGTGCCATTCAGTTATTTTCCCCGTCGAGGCGAAACGTCTCGAATGTTTTTCATTCGCCTTTTGCGACAAAGGTTACGTGAAATACAAAGTAGACACCATCCCGCAAACTGTAACGGCGGGCAACTGCCTCATCGTAAGCGCCGGACAGGTGGTCGACGACGTGAAGATAAGCGAGGACTACGAAGGTCGCGTGGTTTTCATCTCGCAGCAATACGTGCAGGAGGTGCTCACGGGCATGCATGGCTTGTCTTCCATCTTCTTGTTCTCGCGCCTTCATCCCGTGTTCAGCATGAACCGCGACGAGGCACGCAACATCCTGAGCTTCTACCTGCTCATCAGACAAAAAATAGGCGAGACGGGTCATAGGTTCCGCCGCGACACGGTGAAAGCCCTTATTCAAGCTTTTCTCTACGACGCTGGCAACATCTTCTGGAAGGTTTTCGACAACGAGGAGGGGAAAAGCACACGCAACGAGGAGATTTTCATGCAATTCATCGGCATGGTAGAGAAACACTTCAAATCGGAGCGTCGCGTCACCTGGTATGCCTTGCAGCTGCACATGACACCCAAGCACCTTTCCGAGACAATAAAGAAGGTGAGCCGACAAACCCCAGGCGAATGGATCGACAACTACGTCATGCTCGAACTTAGGGTCTTGCTGAAAAACAGCACGTTGTCCATAAAGGAAATATCTGAGAAGATGCACTTCCCAAACCAGAGCTTCTTGGGAAAATATTTCAAGCAGCACACTGGATTATCGCCCAAGGAATATCGCAACAATTAACTTGCCCTCAACTGAAACAAGCCATGGCTTTGCCTCTCAGCTGCCATGGCTTGTTGACTCATTCCAAAACTTGCGACGCGACCTCTTCCAGCTCTTTGTACCAAGCCTCGCCGAAACGCTGAACGAGAGGGCCTTTAAGGAACTGATAGACTCGCATGCCTAACTTCCGACCAAGGGTTACCGCATCGCGGCACACGTCCCATCGGTTGTAGTTGATGCCGACGAGACCCATGTTGAACTGTTTCTCGCGAATTGGGTACAAGGCACAAGAAATGGGTTTGCACCACTTGGTTCGCCCTTCGCGAAAGGCGCGCTCAAAGGCGCACAAGCAACAGTGGGGTATGGTTGTACCGTCGTTGAAGTCCTTGATGTCGTGATAACAAGTAAAGACGCAATCTTTTTTGCCCACAATGCTCGTCACGAGTTCACCGTCATTGTCGGTATACGCCACTCCCTGCTTGTCTATCACGCTTTGCGCCGATGCCGAGAGCTCGCCCCACACGGCATCAAGGTTTTCTTCCATGGCGGCTATCTCGTCTATGGTGACTGGCGCGCCGGCATCGCCCTCAATGCAACAAACGCCCTTGCATTTCGACAAGTCGCAGCAAAAACACTCCGTGATGATGTCGGGCGAAACCAGCACGTTGCCTATCTGTAAAATATGTAGTTCTTTCATCGTCACCAGTCTATCTCCGCCTCGCCATTTGCCTTGAGATACTCATTACACCTTGAGAACTGGTGTTGCCCGAACCATCCTCCACGGTTGGCGGAGAGCGGAGAAGGATGCACCGACTCGAGTATCAGATTCTTGTCTTGGTCTATGAAGCCTCGCTTGCTCCTCGCGAAGCCTCCCCATAGCATGTAAACTATATGCTCACGGTGTGCCGACAACGCCTTGATGGCGGCATCTGTGAAGAAGCTCCAACCCAACTTCTGATGGCTGTTAGCAAGATGCGCCCTTACGGTGAGCGTGGCATTGAGCAGAAGAACTCCCTGACGTGCCCAGCGCGTCAAGTCACCGTCTGCGGGGACGGGCTTGCCGAGGTCCGACTGTATCTCCTTGAAGATGTTGACAAGCGATGGCGGCATCATTGTGCCTTTTGGCACGGAGAAGCTAAGCCCCATTGCCTGGCCAGGCTCATGGTAAGGGTCTTGCCCTATTATCACGACCTTCACCTTGTCGAAAGGCGTCAGGTTGAAGGCATTGAATATGAGCTGTCCCGGAGGGTAACAAGTCGTGGCCTTGTATTCTTGCCTCACGGCGTCGGTGAGTTGCTTGAAGTAGGCAGCGTCAAACTCCGGCTGCAAATGCTCCTTCCACGAAGGTTCTATCTGTACGTTCATAAGCGAGATTTTTAGCGTGTCTTGGCAAAGAAATCGGCGGCATAGCGTCCCATTTCCTTATATCCTGCCGCGTTGGGATGCAGGCTGTCGGCAAGGCAAAGATCCTTGCGAATGGCTGCCGGTGTCTTGGGATCACGCATGAGCGCGTCGAAATCAATGAAGCCGTCGGCCACCTTTTGCGTCCTTATCCATTGGTTCACTATGCGTCTGCCCTCCTCATGGTCGGCACTATAATAAGAGCTGCCCCTCATGGGCAATATCGTGGCAAGGTACACCTTCTTGCGCTTTTGGTGGCATTTCTCTATCATGTTCCTGTATTCCATTATGAGGTTGTAAGCCGTTGCCACTCCGTAGCGACTTGTGCCGAGGTCGTTGATACCCTCAAATATCACCACATCGGAAACGCCATGCTGCTCCATTATGTCACGGTCGAAACGCGCCTTCGCCGCCTCGCCATAACCGCTGTTGGTGAGCACGCGGTTGTTGCCTATGCCAAGGTTGAGCACTCCCCATTGCAAGGCTATGCTCTTCTTGTTTTCCGCTTTCAACCTTTCTTCCTCCTTCTGTCTGTAGGGTCCGTTGAGCCAATAGCTCATCTCATCGGGCCAACGGTTGTGCTGATCTGTCGTGGCACCCTTGCCGTCGGTTATGCTGTTGCCTATTATGGCTATGCCTCGCACATTGTTTGCCATCACCTCAAGGGCTGCGATATTAAACCATTTCTCATACTTGAACGCCTTTGAGAAATCAGCCTCCGGCGTGCTCGCTCCTTTCAATATGTAGCTCGTCGTGCGCGATCCCATATGCACTGTAGGCGCCTTGGGGGCAGTCTCATAATTCAGCGTTATGGCTACCTTCTCCAATGGTCTGAGGTCAAACACCAACGCGTCTGAGAAAAGGCTCTTGCCCGGCTGGATAGTGACGCCATCCCTTCCGCCGAACTTAAAATATCGGGCTGTCTTGGGCTCTATGCGTGAGGAATCGAGCGAATGGGCTATGTATACACTACGAAGCGTCACCGGCTCCGTTGACAAAACGTTGCTCAACTGCAACCTGACGGTCTTGCCTCCTGCCGACACTTTCACTATTTGCCTCACCGAGCGGTCGCTCATCTGGTTATTGTAAGGCATGAAAGCCTTTACGGGCACTTGCATCGCCGTGGCCCACGTTCCCTTCCACTCGCCTATTACTGTGCCAAAGTCGGCTATATGTCTCGCCTCGGCGTAAAAAGGCAAGCACAACATAAAGAAAAGCAGCAATTTGCGCATCATATCGGCTGCAAAGTTACTGCTTTTCCTATATATATTAGCAAAAAAAATTCTTTTCTTATTTGGCTATCTTCTTGCCGCCAACGATGTATATGCCATGAGGAAGGGCGTGCAAGTCGTCGCCAACTCGTTTTCCGTCGAGGGTATATACTGCGTTGTCTGTCTTGCGAACGCCTACGTCCACCTTTTTAATGCCTGTAGAAGTGCCTGATTTCTCACGTTTCACCACCACGTCGTCGAGGAAGAAACGCTTCGACGGTACGAAGGTGATGGTGCATCTGCCCGAGCCTTTCACGCGTAGGCTATAGTCAGTCCATTGGCCTTTCTTCATCGTGAGGTTGCCGTTGTCCAAGAGCTCAACGCCACTGCCACTTACCGAAACAGCAAGGCTCGTGCCGTCGCTTGTGGCATTCCAGCCAGCCGCGCGGAAAGTGATTACTGCCGTGTCGCCCTGGAGGGTGAATGCCGGAGTTATCACGGTTCCCGAACTTGCCTGGCTGGAGTTTCCGAACCTCGCGCACTTGCTGCCACCATACATGTAGTTGCCCAAAAGACCGTCAATATGTTTCCAGCCATTGTTGTCGGGCGTGAAAACCGAGAAAGCCACGTTTCCGCTGAACGATCCGTCGTTGCCGCCAGTTCCGGCGCAACTGTCAAAGGTCTCCTTGAATATTATCGAATCGCCTGTCTCCTTGTTCTCGGTTGCAGCCCAGCCAAACGAGAACGCCATGGTGCCGTCAGAGTTTTGCGTGATGTCGTAGACGCGGCTGTGCATCAGGTATGTGCCGTCCGTGTTGGCGTTCCACACCGTAGCCGCAGGACTTGAACTGTCTGTCAAGCTGTCAAGTCCAGCGTAAGGATAGGCGGCATTGTATCCCTCCTCAATATTGTTGGCGTGGAAAATGGTGATGCGTTGGTGAGTATTGTAGGATGGCGTTGTGCTGCCTTCCGCGTAATAGCCTCCGTTGGTGGAGTTCACGGCGTTCCAGTCCCAAATATCCTTATCGTAGTCGATGTGCTCTATCAGGAAGCCGCTGCCTGGGAGATACTTGTCGTAGCTCTTTTTCTGACGGTTCTCAAGAATATAATACTCGTTCCTGTTGCCCTTGTTGTATATGATATAGGTCTGCCCCATGTCGGCGAGTGGTGGCACGTCGTTTACCGTGGTGGCCTTGTCGAGCTCCACGGGCACTGTCCATCCGCACACCATCTTCTCGTAACCTGAATAGCCAGCAGGCACGTAGCCGTCGCCGTTGTAGGAGCCATAATCCATCAAGTCCCAAGCCCCCATGCCGAAGTAGTTGCCGCCCGTCGTGGTGTCGTACATGTCGGGGAAGCCCATGCAGTGGGAGAACTCGTGGCAGAACGTGCCAATGCCCGACAGGGTCTTGTTGCTGTTTAGTTCCGATGAGCAGGCGTAGGTGTTTATCGTCACGCCGTCGAGGGTCAGCTCTTCATTATAGTTGGCAAGGTTGTCCATGTGCGGCCAGATGAGGTATGAGTTGCCGGTGGTGTCGTGCTCGCCGTTGCCGGCATACACCACGAATACCTCCTCTACCTCACCGTCGCCATCCCAGTCGTATTTGGAGAAGTCAACGCTTCCGTCCACAGCCTGGCAAGCCTCTCTCACCATCTCCGTGGCGCGTTCGTCGTTGCCGTATGAGTCGTTTTTGCCATAATAGCTGTAACCATGCGACAAGGTTACGGGACCCGCCACGTCGAAGTCGAGAAGAAACTGCCCGCCGCTCTGCGCCTTGAAATATTCGCTTATCGAACCTTGGAAATTGTTCTCGCTATAGTTCTCCTCGTTGGCAATGCGAGTATATAATGTCTGCGTATCGCCAAACTTTGTAGTGTTGAACTTCGTGTCGGAGAAATTCACCAAGATTATAAGACCATGGCGTTGACCTTTAAACTTATCTGTATTCGCATTCATCGCGGCTTGCTGCCTTGTCTTATTCGCAGCCTTGCGTTTCGCTGCCGCGAGCCGTCTTGCCGCGATTCGGCCCCTCGCCTCATCCAACAACGCCTGCGGCTCCACGGCAGTCCCTTGTCCGAGACTGTCCACCGCGAAGCAACTGCCGTCTTCAGCTTGCCACCAATGGGCATGCTCGTCACCGCAAAGCTGTGCCTTCACCGTAACGCCGTTTTTCAACTCTAAAGTCCGCCACACTCCACGCTTGGCAGGCACGGCAAAAGAGCACACCATCAGCATCAGAAGAGATGCCAAGCAAACTAAACGCTTTTTCATCATATCAATCTTCTTTTTTCCATTCTTCAATGTATCTCTTAAAATTGGCGAAGCCTTCCTCTACCTCTTTGTTTGGAAAACCCAAGGTATAAAATCCAAACTCCGGGTCGTAGGACTTTATCGTGAGGTAGCCGCTTTGGTAAACAAGGGGTATGGGGTTCTTCGACATAGAGTCGATGCTGTTGAGGAAGTCGCCGGTGACCTGTTCCCGTGTCAGGTCTGGCAAGCGATAGTTGTCCTGCTTCATCACCTCCACGAGGTAAGATGGCGTGCCAGTCTCAAACCAGTAGCGGCCGAACTCACAATTTGCGAACGTGTTGAGGAGGCTGAACGGATTGTAAATGTCCATGCCATTGTTGACAAAGTGATAACCGTCATAATCTTCCTTCAACCGAGCCAATGCTTCATCGTAACTAACGCCATAGCCCTCGGCAAGCTCATGCACCGACTCTTCGAAATATTTCTCTATTTCCTCCTTCGTGATGCCGCATATCTGCTGGTAGCGTCGGTTCATCGAGAGGTCAATGAGGTTGTTCAAGTCGGAGAACACGCTCACCTTGCCAAACTTCGTCACGCCTGTAAGCAAGGCAAACTTTATGCATCCGTCCATCGATTTCAACACGCCGTAGAAGGCTTTCAAGGTTGTCCGGAAGCTGTCCTGCAATTCGGGATGGGCAATGGTCGCCAGCAGCGGCTTGTCGTACTCGTCCACCAAGATCACAATTCGCTTGCCTGTCTTCTTATAGGCTTGGCGGATTACGTACTCAAACCGTTGTCCAGCCTCGTGAAGCGATGGCAACGTGCCATATTGCTCCTCCAAGGGCGTAAGGAAGGCGTCAAGCTTCTCATAGAGCGACTCTTTCGTTTGGTATTCTCCCACGTTCAAGTCGAGATGGAATATCAGGTATTCCGTCCAGTCTTTCTCAAGCTGCTCTATGGCAAGTCCCTTGAAGAGATCTTTCTTGCCCGAGAGATATGCTTCCAGAGTGGAAATGAGCAAGCTCTTGCCGAACCGCCTTGGGCGGCTCAAGAAATAATAGCAGCCTTCGTTGACGAGCTTATAGACCAATGCCGTCTTGTCAACGTAAACATATCCCTCCGTGCGGATCTTCTCAAAGTTCTGTATGCCTATGGGGTATTTCATGTCAATATGATTATTCTTATTTCAATACTTCTCGGCGTATTACCCTTCATAAAAGCCATTACAGCTCATCTCTGTCCATCTCAAGAACATTTCCTGATAATTGTCTTTAATGAATTCACGGATTATCCGCAATTCCTTGTCAGTCAAAATTCCTTGGTCTTTAACAACGGTATCACCATTTCCTTTTACGAAAAGTTTTGCGGAACCATATTCAGACAATCTTCGGTCACTGGCATGCACATGCATGGCTTCAACGATACAATGAGATGTAAAGTACAGATAATAGCCACATATCATGAAGTCATAATACTTGGGCATAAGCTTTTTCCACTATGTTCTTGTTGCGATTCCAATACTTCCTTACTATACTGATTTCTATGTCATCCATATTGGTCTCCAACACCACGCCATCGGTTGTCATTACCAATGCATGATGAGGCGGATGAAGGTTGACCACACGCATAAAGCCGTCCTCGCTCTGTGTGAAAGCATACCCGCATACTATCATCAAAGCATTGTTTGCTATATTTCTTATTTCATTTTCAGTCATTATAAAGCAGTTTTACTGATTTGATTGGTTCAAGAAAATCCTTTGGGTCGATATAAAGATTCCTCAAAATAGGTTCAAGGTCTATGTATTCTTCGGTTAAACCTATTCCCTCGTAATCTGCGTCAACAACAATGTACCCCTTATCCCATTCTTTTATCTCCACATATCGTTTTAAAGATTTCGGAGTTCGGAATCGGATATTGGCATTGCCATAGCGAAAAGAAGTCATTTCGCCATCGCTTGAAATTATGGCTTGTGATGAAAGGTGTTCTTTGCCCATGTTTTTCCTCCTCTTTCAAAGGGTTCTACTGTTCCACGCCAAAGTTACGCCTTTCAACTGAAAAATGCAAGAAATTACATTGAAAAAGTCTGAAAAAAATGAGGGGCAAGCCTTTTGGCTTGCCCCTCATTTTATTATATATAGCGTATGCCTGCGAAGGTGACGCTATACGAGAGTGTCTATAATCTTTCTTGAGTCGTCAAGGTTACTTCACGAACTTCACGTCGCGGATAAAGTCGGTACCTGCGCCGAACGAGCCTGCGCTCACGGTGTGGGTCCATACCAGCACGAACATGTTCTCCGAAGCCAGGTAGCCGCCGAAGCCGCTCTTGTTGTCCTCGTCAACATAGTCAGCCGGATTGTTGGTAGAGGCTGACCACTTGTAAGTCACCATGCCATAGCTGCTATAGCTGAAGCCAGCCTGTGTGCTTGCCAGCGAGCCGCCATTAGAGGCGCACATCGTGAAGGTCTGCTTCTCGCCAGTCTCCTTGTTCCACTTGAAGTAGAAGTGGTAGCCGGAAACCTCGTCGACAGGCTCCATCATGTCCTTTATGCGGTAGATGTCGAGAGCTGGAGAATACTCGATTGTCACAGGCCACTGCTTACCGAAGAAGAACTCCTCGTCGTAGGTACCTGTTGCGAATGTCTCATAGTCTTCCTTCACCACGGTCACGCTGTAGGTGCTGACCTCGCCGTTGTTCTTCTTGTAAGAGTTGGTATAGCTCTCCGGTATGCGGATGTCAAAATGATAATCCGTGTTAAGGCCCATGTCCGTGGTAGGAGTCACCGTGACCGTGGCGAGCGAGTCGCCTGCCGCGAAGTTGGCGGTCTCAGGCACGTTCCATCCCTCTGGCACGCTGACCTTCTCCACGGGCACACTGAGAGTGCCCTGAGTGGTGTGGCGGTTGAGCACCACGTCGAAGGTGGTAGCCGTCTTTGCCATCACGGGATTGGAATAAGACAGGAACGTCACGTTGTTCTCTCCGGCGGGGTCGCCCACCTTGTAGTCATCGTCGTCGCTGCAAGCCGAGAAAGCGAACGCACCGAAAAGCATCGCGCCGACAACAAATAGTTTATCTATTCTCATGATTAGTCCTTATTTGAATGTGTTTACGTTGTTATTAGTCGGTCACGCCATCACGCAGGTTGCCGTTCTGGCCAGCCACTGGCAGCGAGCCACCCTCGTTGTCCACGATGCTGAGGTTGTTGTCCTTCTCGCTCTGTGGGAAACGCATGTTGAGCCATCCGTCGTCGGCAGCCACATTAAACTGGTAGGCGCTTGGGAAGTTGTTGTTCTTGCCCTGGTGGAAACGCACGATAGGCTTGCCCAGACGCTTGGCATCGGCGGTGAAGAAGCCCTCACCCCAAAGCTCCACGCGGCGCTGGAACCATATCTCGTCGGCGAGAGTCAAGCTGCGGCCGTTGATGTCGTAGCTAGGGTCACGATATGTCTTCACGAAGTTTGTGAGAATCTCGCGCGCCTTTGCCTCGTTGCCGCTCTTTGCGTAACCCTCGGCGGCAATGAGATACATCTCCTCGATACGCATCAAGGGGAAATCGTTGATATTCACAGTGTTGCCCACACCGTTCTTCATGCCGAACTTGATGTTTGTATAAGGCTCAAATGCGACCTTGTTACCGTCTGACAAAACGAAATCGGCCATCTCATCGCCCTTGGCTGTCTTGCCTGTTCCCGTATCTGTCCATGAGAGGTTTGCCCAGTTGGGAGAATGTTTCTCGGCGTTGAGCCACCATCCCTTGCGCACGTCGGTGGCGGGAATCTTGTCGTAGAGAAGCTGGTTGATGACAGGAGTGTTGCCTGTGGCTGCGGCATAACCTTCGCCTGAGAAGGCGCAGTTCCATGCAGCGGCACACTGGTAGTTGGCATTCTTGTGATCGTTTGCGTCAGCCTCGGTGCGCAACACTGCCCAGATCCAGGCATGGCCATCGCCTGATGTAGCGTCGTCAAAACCAGGCACGCTTACCTCTTCGAGAGTGGCGGGAGTGTAACGACCGCTATTGATAACTGTCTCGGCATCGGCTGCAGCCTTAGCCCATTCGCCCATGGCAAGGTAGGCGCGGGCACGCAAGCCCGTGGCAACGTCCACATTGATATATTGCTTGTTTGAGCGGTCTGCGCCAAGGTGCTCCACGGCATAGTTGAGGTCGTTCAAGATGACATTATACACCTCCTTCACGGTGGCACGAGGGTTGTGGGTCGCGTCCACGCTGTCGGAGAGCAGAGGCACACAAGGCTGGTCGGCAGCTTGCTCATAGCCAAACTGGAAATAAGGAGCCAACATCATGTAGTCGTAGGCACGGATGGTTCTTGCAGAAGCTATGTAGTTGATGGCGGTCGCGTCCTCCGTGTCGGCAGGATAAGAGCTTATCACCTGGTTGACCACACCCATCTGCTTGTATGGAATGACATAGCGGATGTAAGGGTTGGCATAGTTGGCGTTGCGTGAAGACAACTCACTGCACACAGAGAACCAGTTGTAGTTGTTGTCGGCGCAAGCTGCGTCAGCACCCTCAAGGTCGCCTGCCAGAAGTGCCATCACGAGACCGAAGTCGTCGGCTCGCGTGCCGCTGCTGAGGCCGCTGGTGCCGCCCTTGCCAATGTAGTTGAACATGCCGTCGTAGGTGGCCTTCACACGGTCGGGAATTACCTCATTGGTGGCAAGACGCTGGTCGGCAGACAAATATTTGTTTCCCTCATACTCCTGCTCGTTGAGGTCGTTGCAAGCCGTCAATGTCAACATCGCGGCAGACGCCATGAGCAAGTATATCTTGTTTTTCTTCATTTGTGTTTTTTATTTTAAGTGTCGCCCCGGATTTCTCGCCGGGGCGACAAACAAACATCGTGTTTAGAAAGTAACCTGTATGCCGGCGGTTATTGAGCGCATGGCAGGATAACCACCGCCACCGATAAGCGCTGAGCCACTGGTGTAGCCGCCTACGCCCATGTAGGTGCGTGGGTCAAGACCCTTGCGGGCGCTGATGAGGAAGAGGTTCTCTGCCGTGACATACACGCGGATGTTGTTGATGTAGACGCGCTGCACAAGCTGCTTGGGGAAGGTGTATCCCAACGACACGTTGTTGAGGTTGAGATAGTTGGAGCTCGTCAGGTAAGTGTCCACAGAACTCTGGCCAAGGGCACCGGCGTCGGCTGCGAGTGTAGAGAGCACGGGGATGTTGCTGTCGGGATTGGTCACAGCGTCCCAGCCCTTGAGCACGTCCTTGTGCAAGGTCATACCACCGTTGCCCACCACGGTCATGTACTGCTGGTACATACCGTCGTAGATCTTGCCGCCAAGCTGGTAAGAGAATTGGAAGCCGAAGTCGAGCTGGCCGAAGTTCTCGGGAGTCCACGTGAGGTTGAAGCCGAAACCGCCATACAGCGATGGGTTCACGTCGCCAAGGTCATACTTTGTGGCTGCCGTGGCGTCGTTTGTGGTGGTCTGACCGGTGACGTTGCCATCGGCGTCGGTCACGTCCTTATAGAAGAGAGGCTGGCCGTTTGTCTTGTCGACACCTGCCGACTTGAGCATATAAGCCTCATAGATGCTTCCGCCCACGCGGAGGATGGAGCTGCTGCCCTTGATACCGTTCTCCTTGACGCTCGGGTCGAGGTCGGTGATCTTGTTCTTGAAGTGGGTGAGGTTGAGGTTACCGCTCAGAGTCAGGTTGCGCGTCTTGATGATGTCGCCGTTGACGGAGAACTCGATACCCTTGTTGACCATCTCGCCCACATTGGCAGGATAGCTTACCAC
>CAVAGT010000021.1:0-33956 GCA_963588155.1 Lachnospiraceae bacterium
GTGTAATTCTGATTTTTGTTTATTGTTATAACAAGAACCAGATAACTAAAAGGGCTGATACCTCGTGAGAAGTATCAGCCCTGATTTTATTCTTACTTTAAAAGCTCTGTCAGTAAACCATAATTTACTTTACCAGCACTTTCTTCACCGTGCCGTCAGTCATCTTGATTATGGCTATGCCTTTCTGTCCCTTGCCAATTCTCATGCCGCTTATGTTGAAGCGTGCGGCTTCCTTGGCGTCAGATTCCGAAATCTCAGTGTCGGCAATGCCAGTGCTTGGGTCATATCCCTTCACGGTCACCACGATGCGCTCGTTGGTCTCGCCAGCTGCATTCTTTACTACGCCTGCAGGAATGACGAAGGCGAATATATCCTCGGGAGCGCAACTGAAGTTCATCATGTATCCATCATAGTCGGCAGCCCATACGCGCACTGTCTTTTTGTCGCTCTGGCGAGTCACATGCCATTCGTCGTCTGGTTCCAAGATTTTGCCTGAGAGTTCCGGTGACAATTCTTCAGAACCTTGGCGAAGGAACACCTCTGGATGCTCTTTCACTACCGTCACTTCTTCGCTGAATGTGACGTCTACCGAGGCGTCAAACCATTTCTTCGTAAGCATCGAACCGTCCACGGGGCTTGTTGATTCGTAGACCAACACGCCTTTGTCGCCCTCTTTGAGAGTGAAATAGTCGCTCCAATACTCTTTCTTGTAACTTGCCGTTGTGCCCTTGGGTATGTTGAGCGTGGAGGCGGCACAATTATAGAATGGATTGTCATATTCTTCGTACACATCCACGAGTTCAGGTGCTGTGCTGCCTTCGCAAGTCACTGAAGCCAGACTGGTGCAGCCGTTAAAGGCGTGTGGGTAAATATATTTCACTCCAGAGGGGATGATGACCGAGGTTATGCCCGTTATGCCAGCATAAGTTCCGTCTTGCACCATTGTCACGTTTTCAGGCAGACGCAGTTCGCCGGTTAATTGTGTGGAAGCAAAAGCCTGCTCGCCTATAAAGGTAAGGGTGTTGGGGAAGCTGAAGCTCTTCAGTGCCGATTGGCAGAAAGCGTAGTCGTCTATAGCCAAAAGTTTTTTCGATGGCGTTACCGTCTCAACTTCGCTGCCCCAGAATGCTCCGCCGTTTATGCCGATGCAGTTGCTTGCCATGCTTACGGAAGTCTTGCCCTTCATGGGCGCGAGATAAAGAATGGTGCCGTCTTTTGAATATAGCACGCCATCCACAAGCTTGAAGTTCTTGTTGCTCGAATCGAGGCTTATGCTGCTGATTGATGTCTTGGCAAACGCACTGGTTCCCATGTCCTCAAGAGAGGCTGGCAGGCTGACGTTGGTCAACCCCGTGCATTTCAAGAATGCCTCATCCCCTATCTCATAAACGGTTGAGGGGATTTCCACGCTTGTAAGCGACTTGCATTCAAAGAACGAACCCTCGCCTATGCTCTCAAGACCGCTTGGCATGTTGATGGTTGATAGCTTGTCGCACGACATGAACATCTTGTCGGGAATAGCAGTCATGTCGTTTGGCAGTGTCACCGTGGTGAGTGCCGCGCAATGGTAGAAGATGGATGTGCCGAATTCCTCAGGAGCGCCTTCGAAAGTGACACTCTTCAGTTTGTTGCACGTGAAAAACGCACTGCCACCGAGATATTTCACCGAGGCAGGAATCTTTATCTCGCTGATATTTGTGGACCTTAATGCATAGGCACCAATATACTTGAGTTTTGATGGCAGGTTAATCTCTGCAATGCTGCTTGTTCCCAAAGCATCGTAGTATATGGAGTCCAAGCTCTCAGGCAGAGTAACCTTTGTCGCCTTGTTGTACTTGAAAGCTCCCTCGCCAATGCTGGTCACGGCATAGGTCTTGCCATCATTCTCCACACTGGCCTTAATGTCAATGGTTAAAGGCTCTGACGTAGGGCTTTGGACTTTTGTCACGCGCACGGTCGTGGCAGACGTCACTTCATACGTCAAGCCATCTTGCTCAAAAGTGGTCTGCGCGCTGGCTGCCATACTGCATCCGAGCAAGAGGGTAATGAGTAAATGTTTTTCCATAAAAATGGTTTTGATGTCATGGGGGCATTCAATATTGTGAGACCAACCACCAGCTCCCTTTAGGTGATTTGGTCTTATCTGTATGCGAATTTCCCTTTTATAACACAAATAGTGCTACAGCCTATCTCTTACATTTTACGGTCCAGGCGGTTGCGCCACAAGTATTTTCTCGTCTCATGCACGATGATGCCGTTCAGAAGGAGCAAGGAAATGAGGTTTGGTATTGCCATCAACGCGTTTGTACAGTCGGATATGTTCCAAACCACATTGAGGTTGGCGACACTTCCTATGAAAATCGAAATGATGAAAAGCACTCGATACACGATCATCCAGCGTTTTCCCTTTAAGTATTCAACAGCTCTTTCGCCATAATAGCTCCATCCAAGGATTGTGCTGAAGGCAAAGGTGAGAAGTCCGAAGCTCAGCAATGGCTTGCCCACATAGGGAATTTTCTCGAATGCCACTTTGGTCAATGCCGCTCCGTCGCTGTACGAGATGTCGGGGTAGGCTATGATGCTGCTCACGATAACAATGCCCGTTATGGCACAGATGACGACCGTGTCCCAAAACGTGCCGGTGCTCGATACCAGTGCCTGCCTCACGGGGTTGCGGGTGCGTGCCGCGGCTGCCACAATCGGGGCGGAACCTAATCCCGACTCGTTGGAGAAGAGTCCGCGCGAGATGCCGTAACGTGCCGCCAACAATATTGACGTGCCAGCGAAACCACCTCCTGCGGCTTCTGGCGTGAACGCCGAGACCAATATCAACTTAATGGCGGGCAGCACGAAGCTGCTGTTCACGACGAGGATATAGACGCATCCTATTACGTAGAACAATGCCATGAACGGCACCAATAACCCACATACCTTGGCTATGCTCTTCACTCCACCCAAGACCACGGCTCCCGTGAGAAGGCTGATAGCCACTCCCACCCATGTGGTGGACAAGCCATAGGTCTCGTGAGCGATCACGGCGATGGCATTCGCTTGAACCGTGTTGCCAATGCCAAACGAGGCACAAGCGGTGAACACGGCGAAGAGCACGCCCATCCATTTCCAACCCAAGCCTTTCTCAAGCGCGTACATTGGTCCTCCAAGCATCCTGCCGTCGGGAGTCGTCTCGCGATACTTTATCGCCAACAGAGCTTCCGAATATTTGGTGGCAATGCCGAAAACGCCAGTCAGCCAGCACCAAAACACAGCTCCGGGACCTCCCAATGCTATAGCGGTTGCCACGCCAACGATGTTTCCCGTGCCAATGGTTGCTGCAAGCGCGGTAGCCAAGGCTCCAAACTGTGACACGTCGCCTGACGCGTCGTTGTCTCTTTGCACAGACAGTTTGATGGCAGTCAGTATCTTCAGCTGCGGAAAGCGAAGGCGGATGGTGAGAAAGACGTGGGTGCCAAGCAGCAATGCTATCATGGGCCATCCCCAAAGAAGGCTACTGAGAGTGCTGAAAAAAGCGTTGATAGAATCCATAATCTCTGCGTTTGTAAAGTATTGTTTGTTATGAAAACTTGCGAAAAGCTTCCATTTTGCAATCTATAAATGCAAAGTTAGTGGTTTTGTTTGACATATAAGCCGTAAAACAATAAAAATGTAAGATAGTGGACGATTAATTGTCATAAGGCAAGAAGGCAAGGGAAAGCCTTTGGTTTGGTATGCAACGCTCTTTTTGCGAGTTTACACTTTTTAGTTCGACTTTTTGTGTAATGATAAAATGAAGTATTACTTTTGCAAGACGATAGATTATTCTTCTTTGATTGTTATGGCATGGAAAAGATACTTATCGTAGAAGACGACATTTCATTTGGGACCATAATACAGACATGGCTCAGGAAAAAAGGATTCGAGGTTGATAAGACCACTTCGGTGAAGTCGGCTATCGTGGCATTGGGAGATGGTGAAGCATCAGAAGGGGCCGCGCGTGGATTCGACTTGGTGTTGTCTGACCTCCGCCTTCCCGATCATGATGGCATCTTTTTGTTGCGGTGGCTGCGTGAGCATGGCATTCTGGTACCTTTCATCGTGATGACCAGCTATGCGGAGATCCAGAACGTGGTTCTCGCCATGAAGTCGGGTGCCACGGACTATGTGGCCAAGCCTTTCCATCCTGATATTCTCTTGGAGAAGATACAAGAAGCCATAAGAGCCGACAAGACCTCGCGAGAATCAAGCCATCACATGCCAGCCTCAAGCCACACGCGAGAAGAAGACCTCGTGCGGAAAGACGCGTCGGTGAGTCTGCCCAAGTACATTGAGGGCGAGAGCGAAGCTTCACGCAAGCTGTATGGTTTTGTCTCATTGGTGGCTCCTACACCCATGTCGGTTCTCATACTTGGAGCCAGCGGAACGGGCAAGGAGTATGTGGCTCGCCGCATCCATGAACTAAGCCCACGGGCTGCCAAGCCTTTCGTGGCACTCGACTGCGGTGCCATACCGAAGGACATTGCCGCCTCAGAGTTTTTCGGCCATGTCAAGGGAGCCTTCACCGGTGCCGAGCAAGACAAGAAGGGCGCTTTCGAGATGGCAAACGGCGGCACGCTGTTTCTTGACGAGATGGGCAACCTCAGCTATGAGGTGCAGGTGCAACTGCTCCGTGCCTTGCAGGAACGCAAGATTCGACCATTGGGCAGCAACAGGGAGATTGACGTCGACATCCGTCTGGTTTGCGCCACCAACGAGAATCTCGCCCAGCGTGTTGCCGATGGCATATTCAGGGAAGACCTCTACCACCGCATCAACGAGTTTACCATCTATATGCCAGAGCTGAAAGAGCGAGGCACTGACATCTTCCTCTTCGCCGAACTCTTCATAAAGCAAGCCAACAAGGAACTCAACAGGCAGGTGGAGGGCCTCGACGACAAGGCTAAGGAGCTGATTGCCTCCCAAGACTGGCCTGGCAACTTGCGAGAACTCAACAATGTGATGAAGCGTGCCACGCTCCTTGCCGCGGGCAGATACATAGGCGTGAGCGAACTGGAGCAGAGCATGGGCCACATCCAGATACAACCCGCCTCGGGTTTGTATGCACCAACGACATTGCACGATGAGCAGACGGAGCGCGAGCGCATAGAGGCCGCCTTAAATGCGGCAGGGGGCAACAAGAGCAGGGCGGCGCAGATGCTTGCCATAGATCGGAAGACGCTCTACAATAAGATGAAGAAATATGGAATGTGACGCTATTCCCCAACTATTTGTGGAAATAATCCACACTAGTTCCACACATTCCACAGCTTCAACTTTTTGGCACGGTAGTGTTGTTGCTGCTGATTATCAACGACTTATTACTTATCGTACTCTTTTGGCACGCCAATTGTGATATAAGATAGCGAAACCGCAAGCAAGCTACAACGCAAGTAAGCGGCTCAGGGAAGTAACAAATATTATTATCACAATTTTAAGGTAAAAAGACTATGAAAAAGTTAGTATTCGTGGCTATCGCAGCAATGGTAATGGTAACAGTGAGCAACGCTTTCGCCAGCAACAAGATGGAAAGTCTCTCTTTTGTGGCTCCAGTCGACACCGTCTCTCCAGTCGACACCGTCTCCTCTGGCGACACCGTGGCTCTGACTCCGGTTGACACTACCGTTGTGCCAGCCCAGCCAGTGGACACAACGACTGCAGACACTACCGTGGCGCAGTGATGTCATATTAAAAGGATAACACGTCAGGAGGCTAATGATTAAATTCATTGGCCTCCTGACTTGTTTTTAAGCCCATTCTTTTCTCTTAATCATTTTTTTGCTGTTACTTTGCAGAAGCTAAAGCGGAATCCCAATGCACAAGAACAACATACCCATCAAGGTCGCCATAGGATATTGCGTCGTTGCCGTCATCATGATTTCGGCAATTAGCTTGGTGTATGTCAACACCAAGAGCATAATAGCCATCAACCAAGCCTCAAAGGAGTATATAGAGAAGAAGAACACGGCGGATAGCACCATGTCGGCCTTACTGGAAGAGGAGCGGCGAAACCTGAGGCTGCTCTCCAATGACATGGCTGGGAAACCAGACAAGAATTACTTGCACGACAAGGTGAAAAGCCTCAACACGGGCAAGGACTCTGTCATGGTACATCCCAAATCCCCACAGACACATGAGGCGAAGAACACTACAGTGGAAGTGGTGAAGACCAGAAAAGGCTTCTTCCGCAGACTGGCGGATGCTTTCAAGAAAGAGCACGCCGAGACACTGAGCGTAAAGCGAGACAGCAACATGGCGGTGGTGGACACGGTCATCACACCGGTGAACGTGGCTGAAAATGTGGCCGACATCCTCCAACAGATAGAAAACAACGAGAAGGTCGAGTTGCGAAATCGCGCGAAGAACGTGAACAAGGAAATAGAAGATCTCAAAATGGTGAACGCGCGGTTGGCCTTGCGCTCCGCAAACCAGTTGAATGACGTGCATCAGAAAGAGCGAGACTCCATGCGCCAAGCCATCAACAAGGCTATGGAGGCTCGCCGCGACCTGTTGTGGCAAATGGGATTGTTAGCGCTCGTCACGCTATTCGCCATTGTCGTGCTGGTGACGTTAATCTGGCGTGACAGCAAGAAGGAACGTGTTTATCGCGAAAACTTGGAGGCGGCAAATGAGGAAATCCAACGCGTCATGAGCCAGCGAGAGCGCTTGCTCCTCACTATCACTCACGACATCAAGGCACCTGCTGCTTCCATCTCGGGTTTCATAGACTTGATGAAAGATTACGTGAACAACCCGAAAGGAACGGAGTGTCTCAACAGCATCAAGAACTCAGCCATCCACCTGTCTCGTCTCGTGACCTCGCTGCTCGATTATCACCAGTTGGAGAACGGGCTCATGAAAGTTAACCCCACGACGTTCTCGCCAGCTCGCTTAGTGGCAGAATCTGTGGAAGGCATGAGGTTGAGGGCTGAGGCAAAAGGCTTGAGGCTCTCTTGCGACGTTAGGGTGGGAGAGGAGCTTTTTTCGGCAGATGCTTTCCGTATTCGGCAAATATTAGACAACTTGGTTAGTAATGCCATCAAATACACCGACCATGGCAGCGTGACCGTCAGTGCGCAGGTCTCCAACGTCATGGGCAAGCCCCAACTCGCCTTGCGCATAACAGATACTGGCAAAGGAATGGACGCGGAAGAGAAGCGGGAGGTGTTTCAAGCCTTTACTCGGCTGAAGAGTGCGCAAGGCATAGAGGGTACAGGACTCGGACTTTCCATAACGAAAGAACTGGTATCGTTGCTTGGAGGGGAAATACATTTGCGTTCCACCGTCGGCAAAGGCTCAACATTCACGGTTACGATTCCGGTGGAAACGTCGTGGGTGGAAACGACAAGGGAAGATTCAAAGAAGGAGTTTGCCAACCACAAAATATTGATTCTTGATGACGACAGGCTCC
Organism: Lachnospiraceae bacterium; assembly: GCA_963588155.1. Taxonomy (GTDB): domain Bacteria; phylum Bacteroidota; class Bacteroidia; order Bacteroidales; family Bacteroidaceae; genus Prevotella. The sequence continues at coordinate 7,442 of CAVAGT010000021.1, forward strand.
AGTTGCAACTCATTCAGGAGATGCTGCGTCGTCTCGTAGGCGACAGTTGGCAGGTGTTCGCTTGCGATCATGTGGTTGACGCACTCACCATCCTGCACGATGAACGGCCAGGCTTGTTGCTGATGGACATTGAAATGCCTGAGATGAGTGGCATGGAGATGATAAAGCACATCAACCATGCGCGGATGATGGTGGTTGCCATGACTGCCCATGACCTAAGCATAAAGGACTGTCTGTTTGAGGCCGGTTTCGACGATTGCCTCTTCAAGCCTTTCAGCATTGACAAATTGGCCAACATATTGGGTGTTGAGCCGGCTCCGACGGAAGAGTTTAGAGCGGAAAAAACAACGACTGAAGTTGAACGTAACTCTCACTTCGACTCTCTTATTGCCTTTGCCAGTGGCGATGAAGAAGCGGCAAGGGAAATTCTCAACACGGTGAAGCAAGATTTGGCAGGTCAGCTCTCATATCTTGAAGCAACCTTGAAAGAAGAGCCGTTGCCAACCGAAAGCATAGGGACAGCAGCCCACAAGCTGCTGCCTATCGCTTCAATGATGCAAATGGAATGTCAGAAGGCGTTGGTCGCATTGTCTCCAGAACGTATTGGGGAAATGGAGGAGACGCAAATAAGGGAACATCTGAAGATGGTGTTAACAACCCTCCGGGAAGTTCTTGCCAGTGACTTGTAAATAGCTCTGCGCAATATCGGGGTCAACGCTCAAATTCCACCTCGCCGAAGAATTGAGGACAATGGAAGTTTGGCTTTGGCAGGTTTATTGGGTTCCACGACAGGAAGTGCGGCTTGCTGAGCTTGTCGCCGCACTTGTAGAAATTGGCGCGGACGGTGCTACCGGAGATGTCGGATATGTGGTGATTATAGAATGCTGAGACAGGGACAATAAGCACCAGTTGCCACTCGGCTGGAGCGGCTTTCTCCTCTAAAGGTTCACGTCCAAGCGAGGACCAGCGCTTCACGGTGTCAAGCACCTGCTGTGTGGCACGCTCGCGGTTCTCACGTTCTGGGCCGCAGCCAATGAGCATTTGTCCAGCGCAGTTGCACTCAATGTTATAATAAACGCCGTCGCCCGCCGGGATGGAGAAGAACTCGCAGCAAGAGTCTTCCCACACGTTGCCGTCGTCGGCAGCCACAGCCTTCACTGTTTCTTCTGCCACACGGTAGTTGATCACTATGCTTTCCCCCGTGTGGGCTATGCGAAACTCCACCTTTGGCGTGTAGGGGAAGTTGGACGCCCAGTTGTTGGTGTCGATAGCCACGAACTGCACGTTCTCTGCGTCGAGCATCGCTGGCACATCCTGCAAAAGCTCAGGAAGCTTGGTTGCGGAAATATGTTTTGCTATTATCTTTTTCATGTCTTTCGGTTTTTGAAAAGTCATTATGGATAAGTGGATTATCATCTCCGCCCCTGCTTGCCCACGAGCACGAGGCACAGCTTGCGCTGGAGCACGTGCGCGTCAAGGACCGACATCTCAGAGTTGAGGAAAGCGAAGCACAGGTCATGACCGTCGGAGCCTTTGCAGTAACCGGCGAGCGACGAGATGCCGTATGGGTGCGACAACGTGCCTGTCTTGCCATGGATTTGCCCTCTCAGTCTTGGGTCATAAAGCAATCGGCGCAGCGTGCCGTCAACACCCGAGATAGCCAGGTTGCTCATGAGCTGGTAGTAGATGGGCTTGTGGTGATAGCCAAACTGCAGCACGGCGACGAGTGATCTTGGCGACAAGTGGTTTTGAGTGCAGAGACCGCAACCGTCGTGAACCACCAATGTGGTGTCAGCGAGACGCAGTGAGTCGCGTATGAAAGCCCGTATATAGTCCACGCCGGCGGAGGCAAGCGTGTCTGCCGAGCCATTGTTGTTGGGCTTGACGGCATTGCCCAACGTGTAGAGAAGGCTTGTGGCCTTGGTGTTGCTGGAGTTTTTCCACATCAGCTTGGTTATAGCCCTTACGGGGCACGACACGCGAATGCGTCCTCTCCACTTGTTGGTCTTGTCTCTCTTTGGCACGCCATGTTCGAAGCCGTCGCCTACCCTTATGCCCTTTGCGGTAAGCGCTGTTTTCAAGGCTTTCTCCACGGCGTCGGGCCCCTTAAAAAGGATGCCGTATTTGGAGAACGAGAGATCCCAGGGATACCAGTGTTGCTCTGCCTTCACTTTCTCTTTTAGCTTGAGGTTCAAGTAACACTTGCCATCCACATACTTCACGCCCATCCTGCGCAAATGGCGCGCGAACATCGACATGTCTTGCGCCTTGAGCATTGGGTCGAGACCTGCCATGAGCATTATGTCGCCTCGCAACGTGTCCTTGACAATGTTGCCCCTCGTGTATAGCGTGGTGCGGTATGAATAGTTGGCTCCAAGCTTGTTGAGCGCCGCCACGCCGGCGAGCACCTTCGTGCATGATGCCACCGGCTGGGCATGGTCGATGTTTTCGGCAGTGACTGGCTTGTCGGCGGTGAGGTCGTAGACGTAAAGCCCAAACTTTCCTTGCACGCGTGGTTGGGAACAGAAAGCCTTCAAGCGTGACTGCAGAGCCGTGTCCACAGCCATCGTTGCTGGCTTTTCCTTACGATTTACGCTTTTCTTTTCTTCCTTGCTTCCGCATGCCGATACCAGCACGCAGAGAGTCAAGGCGAGCGTTGCCCTCATCGAATGGTATAGTCTCATTTACAGATTTAATTCATTTCTTTTTTTTTCAGGCTCAGATGGAGAGTTTGGACGATCCCTTTGCCTTGAGGCTCATGTCGAGCGACTTCACGCTGTGGGTGAGCGCGCCAAACGAGATGAAGTCCACTCCAGCCTTCGCGTATGGTATCATCGTGTCGAAGGTGATGCCACCCGACGATTCTGTCTCTATGTGGGCAGGCGTGCCGTCGGCGTTCTTGGCAGCGTGGACGAGCTCCACAGCCTTCACCGTGTCGGCAGGTGTGAAATTGTCGAACATTATGCGGTCGGGCAGGTCCTTGAGGGCTTCATGCAGTTCGGTGAAGTCGCGCACCTCGCACTCTATCTTCAGGTCGAGACCCTTATCCTTGCAATATTGACGCGCGCGCGTTATGGCATTGTGCACGCCGCCGCAGAAGTCGATATGGTTGTCCTTGAGAAGAATCATGTCGAAGAGGCCAATGCGGTGGTTCATGCCTCCGCCGATGCGCACCGCCTCTTTCTCCAGCATACGCATGCCCGGAGTGGTCTTGCGAGTGTCGAGAACGCGCGTCTTCGTGCCGGCGTCGATGAGGGCCTGCTGATAGCGGTGAGCCATGGTTGCTATGCCGCTCATGCGTTGGCAGATGTTGAGCATGAGGCGCTCGGTGGTGAGGAGGCTCTGCTCGCGACCGCTCACAGAGAGTACGATGTCGCCAGGGCGCACGTGGTCGCCGTCGTGCATGTGCATGGTGACCTTCAGCTCGGGGTCAAAGCGTTTGAACACTTCCAAGGCAGCACGCTCGCCGGCGAAGATGCCCTCCTCCTTTATCATAAGCTCACTCTCGCCCATGGCGTCGGCTGGGATGCAGCATAGGGTGGTGTGGTCGCCGTCGCCTACGTCCTCGGCAAAGGAAAGGTCGATGAGACGGTCGGTAAGTTCTTTTTCAGTTTGCTTGTAGTTCATGTGGGTGAATTTTTTTAATGTCGGGTTAAAGGGAAAACTAAGAGAGGCTGAGCATCTTCTCTATTGGCTTCACCGCCTCGCGTGCTACGTCCTCGGGGATTGTCACTTGCGGTTGAAGAGTCTCAAGGCAGGAGATGATCTTCTTCAGTGTGTTGAGCTTCATGAACTCGCACTCGTTGCAAGCGCATGAGGCTGGTATGCCCCCTTCTGCCTTGGTCGAGCCAATGCCGTTCTCGCCCTCTGTGATTTCTGGCGGAACTGGAATGAACTCTTGGTTGGGGCACTGCTTGCTCAGCTCGAACAAGATGCCAGCCTCTGTTGCCACGATGAATTGTTTCTGCTCTGGGTGAGCCTTGGCATAGGTGAGCATGCTTGCCGTGGAGCCTTTCACGTCGGCCACGGCAAGCACGGGAGCCTTGCACTCAAGGTGTGCCATGACGATGGCGTCGGGATATTGCTTCTTCAGGGCTACTATAGCGCCGACGGAGAACTTCTCGTGCACGTGGCAACCGCCATTCCAGAGAAGCATCTGTCTGCCGGAGATGGAGTTGATATAGTTGCCGAGGTTATAGTCGGGACCGAAGATGAGTTTCTCGTCCTCGGGCAGACTGTTGATCACCTTCACGGCATTGCCCGAGGTGACGCAGCAGTCGGACAGGGCTTTCACCGCCGCCGTGGTGTTGACATAGCTTATTACCTTGTGGTCGGGATGTTCTTTCTTGAATTCGGCAAGGTCTTTGGCGTTGCAGCTATCGGCGAGCGAGCATCCGGCTGATGGGTCAGGCTCAAGCACTATCTTGTTGGGCGACAACAGTTTGCACGTCTCTGCCATGAAATGCACGCCACACATCACCAGCACGGGTGCGTCGGTCTCGGCGGCCTTGCGTGCCAAGGCAAGCGAGTCGCCTATGAAGTCGGCAACCTCCTGTATCTCTGGGCGTGTGTAATAATGGGCGAGGATGAGGGCATGGCGCGATTTGGCCAAGGAGCGGACTTTGGCGGCCTCTCCCCTTGCCCCTCCCCCACCCAGGGGAGGGGTCATATTACCTTCAAGAGCCGTCTTGCTCTGGTTGTTCTTATTTTCTTCCATTATTTCTGTCTTTTCTATTATTTGCTTTTTATCTACTCTTCAATATGACCGTCAATTTGCTCTCATGTGTTCTTGAGCTGTCAATTCTCACCCCATGTGTTCTTGAACTATCAATTTTCTACTCATGTATTCTTGAGTTGTCAGTCATTGTTTTCCATATTGAAGATTTCATCATATATTTGCTCTGCAATGGCTTTCGGGTCGGTCAGCACTTCCTCATTGGTAAATCTGATTACCTTGAAGCCTGCGTCGTTCATGGCCTTAGTCCTAATGGCGTCGGATGCTTGTTGGTCGCTTTGACCATGATAGCCGCCGTCCACCTCGACGACGAGACGGTGTTTGAGACAAACGAAGTCGGCAATGAATATCCCGATTATATGTTGTCGGCGAAACTTGAGGCCATACTTGTTTTTACGGATTTCCTCCCACAATATCTTTTCCGCGAAAGTCTGTTCCTTCCTGTTTTCAAGGGCGAAAGCCTTGAGCAGACGATAGTCCATGCTGTCCGCCGTCTCATACCCATGTGGCCTCTTGTCGTCCTTCAATGTTTCAGAAAGTAACTTTGTTTTGAGCGTCAATGATTGTTTATCTCTGTGTTTGTCCCCTCCCCTGGGTGGGGGAGGGGAAGCAAAGTCTTAGAAGACTTTGTGGGGAGAGGCCGGATAGTCTATATTATAGTGCAGCCCTCGGCTCTCATGTCGCTCTATGGCCTGACGCGTGATGAGGTATCCCACGTTGATCATGTTGCGGAGCTCGCAGATGTCGCGAGTGGGCTTTACACGGCGGAAGAGGTCCTCGGTCTCCTCGTAGAGCATGTCGAGACGCGTCCACGCGCGCTTCAGACGGAGGTTGGAGCGCACTATGCCCACGTAGGTCGACATCACCTGTCCCACCTCTTTCTCGTCTTGGGTGATGAGCACCTTCTCCTCATTGGTGAGCGTGCCGAAGTCGTTCCATTCTGGCACGTCCTCCTCGAAATGGTAGCTGTCAATATTCGCTATGGCGTGCTCTGCCGCGCTCTTGGCATATACCACTGCCTCGATGAGAGAGTTGGAAGCCAGGCGGTTGCCGCCATGCAGTCCTGTGCACGAGCATTCGCCGACGGCGTAGAGACGGTGGATGGAGCTCTCGGCGTTGAGGTCCACCTTGATGCCGCCACACATGTAGTGGGCCGACGGACAGACAGGTATCATCTGCTTGGTGATGTCGATGCCAATGGAGAGACATTTCTCGTAGATATGAGGGAAGTGCTTCTTCGTTTCCTCGGGGTCTTTCATCGTCACGTCGAGGCAGACATGGTCGAGGCCATGGATCTTCATCTCGTGGTCTATCGCGCGTGCCACGATGTCGCGTGGCGCGAGTGACAGGCGTGGGTCATATTTCTGCATGAACTCCGTTCCGTCGGGCAACTTGAGTATGGCTCCATATCCGCGCATGGCCTCCGTGATGAGGTGCGCCGGGTGTGTTTCCGAAGGATTGTAGAGTACGGTGGGGTGGAACTGCACAAACTCCATGTCTTTCACCGTTGCCTTGGCACGGTATGCCATGGCTATGCCGTCGCCGGTGGCAATCTCGGGGTTCGACGTGGTGGCGTATACCGCGCCCGTGCCTCCAGTGGCCATGAGGGTGACGCGTGAGAGGTAGGTGTCCACCTTTTGCGTCTCGGGGTTTATGACGTAGGCGCCGTAGCACTCAATGTTTGGCGTGCGGCGCGTCACCTCTTGGCCGAGATGGTGCTGGGTAATGATTTCCACGGCGAAATGGTTTTCAAGCACCGTGATTTTGGGGTTGCTTTTTATGGCAGCCATCAAGCCGCGCTGGATCTCGAAGCCCGTGTCGTCTTGGTGGTGGAGAATGCGGAACTCAGAGTGCCCGCCCTCACGATGGAGGTCAAACGAGCCGTCGTCCTTCTTGTCGAAGTTGACGCCCCATTTCACGAGATCCTTTATCGCCTCCGGCGCGTTTCTCACCACATGCTCCACGGCAGCGGTGTCTGATAGCCAGTCGCCCGCCACCATGGTGTCGTGGATGTGCTTGTCGAAGTCGTCCACGGCGAGGTTGGTGACCGAGGCAATGCCACCCTGTGCCTTGGCGGTGTTGGCCTCGTCGAGAGTGGTCTTGCAGATAATGGCGACAGAACCCTTATGGGCGTTGGCAACTTTGAGAGCAAAGCTCATACCGGCTACGCCGCCGCCGATGATGAGGAAATCGTAATGATATATCATGTACTCTAGTGAATATAATCTTAACTATGTTGTTTCTTCTTGATAATGACGAGCATCACCGCCGAGAGTATCAACACTATGCCTATTGCCAGCCTTAGCGTGAAGTCCTCGCCGAAGAGCGTGCAGGATATGACCACGGCGGTGAGCGGCTCAAGGGCTCCCATTATCGCCGTTGGTGTGGCGCCGATGCTCTTGATGGCCACATTGATGAGGAAGAGGCTGAGCACCGTGGGCAGCAGTGCCAGTTGGAAAGCCCAAACCCATTGCGTGCCTTGGAGCATCTGGAGCGGCTCGCCCTTCAATAGCATGAACAGGATGAGGCTGATCCATCCGAAGAAGATGATCCATGCCGTGAACTTCACGCTCGACATGCCCTCGATCTTCATTTGCTTCACGTAGACGATGTAGAGGGCATAGAGCAGCGAGGAGAAGAGCACGAGCAGCACGCCTGTGGCCGAAAGCGTGTCGCCTCCTGAGCCTCCGCCACGATAAAGCAAGCCTATGCCGGAAATGGCAAGCACTATGGCGATGGTGGTGCGCCAGTTGACGCGTTCGTGGTAGAACATGACCATGATGAGGGCGGTCATGATGGGGTAGGAGAAGAGTATGGTTGAGGCTATGCCGGCGTTCATGTAGTGGAAGCTCTCAAACAGCGTCAGCGACGACATGGCGAACATCGTGCCGAGCACGGCGAGCTTGATGGCGTGTCCCCACTTGATTTTCAGCGATTCGCCTCGCGCGAGAAGCCAAAGTATGAAGATGATGACGGAAAAGCCATAACGATAAAACAACACTGATCCGGAGGTGATGCCATCGGCATAAAGGGGCAATGCGCCCAAAGGGTTGGTGCCGTAGAAAATGGCAGCGAAGACACCGGCTGCGAAACCCGTTACGGCTGATGATGCTTTAAATTTCTTGTTTGTTGATAACATGAAGCTTAATACTTTTTTCAAAAGGCAAAGTTACTGATTTTATTTTGTTTATGCAAAAAAGATTTGGGGCAATTGCGACGGCTGTGCCAAACGTGTTGCGTTGTAAATATTTATGGTCTGAAATCTTGTCGTGGGGAGGTTGCGAAATAGAGCGTCGTGTGGCCCGGAATTGAAGGTGAGGCGTGGTTTTGATGGCTGCCTGATGGCTTTTTTGTTGATTTGTGCCGACTTTTCAGCGTAAAGTCGGCATCCGAACACCGCAATGGCATTCCCTTTTCAATGTCGCCCTGTCGGCTTTACAGTGGAAAGCCGATGTCTTTTCTCTGTAAAGCCGTTGCCTTTGCAGTGGAAAGGCAAAAGGCTTGTGGCTTGTTTTATTCGTAGAGAAGCACAAATGCTTGATATATAGCTATATACAAAAACAACATGAGAATCGTTTGTTTGCGGACACTTGGGTGTGTCGTTGAAAATAAACGATTCTCATGCTGAGCTTTGTCAATAAAAATTATCTTGTTTATTGCAGTCCCCAGTCGGAGAGCATGGTGGCTTTGCTTGCCGCCTCCACCGTGTTTTCTATTTTGTCGGGGAGATTGCAGAAGAAGTCGATGCCGGTGAGCTTCTCAAGTTCGTCTATCGACACCACGTAGTTGCTCAGCTTGCTGTCTCTGTTGGCCTTATGCTCAAACCATAAGCCTATGGCCTTGTATTGACCGTCCTTTACGGCAAGCACCGCCGTGAAGAAATATTTTGGCACAATGAGCTTGCTTGTGGTGTAGCCGGATATCTGTGAGCTGTTGTCTATCGTTCCGCCTTTGCAAACGTAAAGTATGTCACGATACTTTGAGGTGTTCCATGTGTTGCGCAGTTGTGATTCCATGCTTGCCCACACGCCAACGTTGAACCCGTTGACCTGAGGTTGCATGTTGCTGAGATAAAAAGTCTGCTCGTTGGCGTCTTGTGAGTTCAGCCTGTCGGCAGACGGACAGATATGACCACGGTCGTAGCCCGAGCCGCGATAGTCGGCAAGCGTTGTGCGATACTGCTTAGGTATGTCCTTGTCCTCCTGGAAGGGGTCTCCGTGCCATTCAGTCGTGTCCCACTTCTCGCGTGACCAGTTTTTTACGCTATTGGTTGCATCCATCTCATAGCAAGTCCAGCGTTGTGCCTTCTTGTCGCAATCCCATTCCACGGCAAAGTTTACGCCATAGGCTGTGGTGGTATGCACGATGACAAGGTTGTTGCCGTCGGACTTGATGTGCGGGAACTCAAGGCGTGTATAGTAGGGATCCTGCTTTTTTGAGTTGGCGTTTTCGTTTGTTCCAGTCTCGGTTTCTGTTCCTGAATTTTCCTTCTGCTTTGGCAGGTTGTCGCTCTCCGAGCATGATGCGAAAAGAGAGGCGAGCACAAGGAGCATCCATGCCGTCGACTTCCAGAGGTTTTTCATGGCGAATGTGTTGTTAGGTGATAGCTGTTAAGCCAAAAAAAATGCGGACGGACGCATATGCAACTACGTCCGACCGCATTCCTAATGTCTTTATGCTAGATGAATAGAGTATTACTTCTTCAGCTTGCCGTAGCGGTTCATGAAGCGGTCCACGCGACCTGCTGTGTCGACGAGCTTGCTCTTGCCAGTGTAGAATGGGTGAGAGCTGCTAGAGATTTCGACCTTGACCACTGGGTAAGTCTCGCCTTCAAACTCTACTGTATCTGTAGTCTTGCATGTAGACTTTGTAAGGAACATATCGCCGTTGGACATGTCCTTGAACACGACGGGGCGATAGTTTTCTGGATGAATACCGTTTTTCATTTTGTTCTGTTATATAACTTGTTAATAAAAAGTGCTAATGCTAAATCGTGTGCAAAGTTACTAAGAATATTCCCATCTGCCAAGGAATTAGCCGGATTTTTTCTATTCAGTTGAGTCGTTTTCGTGTGTCTGTCGTTCGCGACAAAAAAATCCCATCATCTTTTTGCGGATGATGGGATTCATAAATATTGTAGATATTACTTTATAATTGTCGTCGAGCCAAGGGTCAGCGTGAAATCGTCTATCAGCACGTCGGCACCGGGGTTCTTGCTGTTCATTATGACCAAGCAGTAGGTTCCGTCTTCTGCAATGGTAAACGTGTGTGTCACCTTGACCCATTCTGAATTGGACAGGTTGTTGACATAATCACCATAGACATACGAGCTAACTTTGCCGTCGTTAACCGGCACATAACCTGGACGAACAGAACCACCAGTTGATGTGGCAGCCTTAGCGTAGAATGTCATGGTGTACTCGCCAGCCTTCAATGTGGTCTCTTTGTATCCAAGGCGCTTGTTGGCTGACGTTGTGCCTGTCACTTTCACGGAATATTTGCCGCCATGAGCGTCTGTGCTTTGGCTAAGCGTGGCGTTGCCTGCCGTGGAAGATGTTTTCCAATTGTTGGGAAGGCCGTTTGACCAATTCTCAAAGTCGCCGTTCGTTGCCGTTGCGTCGCCGGTGTCATCGCCACCGCCTGACGTGCCGCCACCATTGCTCTTCAGTGAGACGAGGTATGCCTTGCTTTGAACGGTCTCTGGCGTGTTGCCATAGTAGTTGGTCACCTTGCCGCAAACCACGACTTCGTCGCCGGGGTTGAGGGTTGTGCCCGAAGTGTATTTCTCGTTGTTCAGATACAAGGCACGGAACACGAGGAACTGGTTGTCTTCCTTGCCATCGTCTGAGATGTAGAAGGTGGCGTTGCCATATTGTGTGCCATATTGTTCCTTTACAGAAACGACCTTGCCCTTGATATAAACTTCCTTGTCAGACTCTGTGTCGGCAGCGAGTGAAGAGGCGTACTTGTTGGCTGCGACGCTGTTGTATGGATTCTCCTTTGTGCCGTCGCCTGTAGCCACGCCTGTGTCGGGAGTGTCGGGGGTTGTCTCGGAAGTCTTGCCATTCAGGCTATAGATATAGCTTGCGCCCTTACCCACGGTCTCGGGAGTGTTGCCTTGGTAGTTGGTGAACTTGCCATAGACCACCACGGTGTCGCCAACCACGAGCTTGTCGTCTGCGGTGAACTTGCGGTTGCCGAGATAGTAGCTCTGGAAGATGTATATCTCGTTGTTGCCGTCGTCGGTGATATAGTAGTTGGCATTGCCATATTGGGCAGTCTCAATTTGCTTTATCTCCTTTACGGCACCTTTCACGTAGATGGCTGTAGGTGTTTCCTCGCCTGAGGCGAGTGCGCTGACAACCTTGAGGGCTGCGGCCACGTTGTAAGGATCGGCTTGTGTGCCAGAGCCTTTTGCCTCTGTTGTATCTGTTTTTTGTTCCTCGCCTTTGTTGTCTCCTGGCTGCTCGTAAGGCATGGGCACGTCGGAGCATGCCGCGAAGGAAAGAAGTGCTACGAAGGCAAATGCTAATTTAAAAATCGCTTTCATATTTATTCTTGTGTTTTATTCTTGTGAGTGTTTGTTTATTGTATAGTTGGTTGCCTAAGGCCATGGCCTTATTTCTTCACCACGATGTCGCTGGTCTTGCGTATGAGGATTTGCCATGTCTTGTTGTAGCGTGTGGCAATGCCCGTGATGTCGGCCTTGAGCTTCTTCTTAGCCTCGCTGTCGTAAGGCAACGTCATGGCGGCGAAGTCGGCGTAGGTGCTGGTGCGGATCACCACGGTTGAGGGATAGTCGTCAAGCTCCTGGTTTACGGCGTTGCCGCTGGAGGTGCCTGTGGTGAAGGTGGACTTTCCGTCGGCTTGCTTGAACGTGACGTCTTTCAACGTGACGAGCTTGCCACAGTTGGCATCCATGGAATTCTTGATGGTGCTGAAGTCTACGGGCTTGATGACCGTGGTGTCTGGCGAGCCTACAATCTTGAAGTGCTTTGCCCAGATGTCTTTCTGCATTCTGCCTATGCTGTTGCCGTTGTATGGCGCGCCAATCTCCGGCATCTTGCGGTAGCCGCCAATGTAAAGTCCCTTGAGGTCCACGAGGATCTCGGTGCCCTCGGCGAGGTAGCCGTTGAGTCCGCCCTCGTTGATGGCGATGATTATTGCCGCGGTGGAGTCTTGCAGCGTCACCTGCTTGTAGATGTTGCCGCCAAGGTCGTTGCCCGTGATGCGGCCTTTTATCATGATGTCCTCGTTGATCTGCTTGTTTTGGTCAGTTGAGTAGAAGACATTGGGATATTTCGCTATGAGCTCCTTTATGGTGATGACGTTTTGCTCCACTATGTCATTGTTGCCATAAGGCGCACCGCCATTGAAGTCGGGTTCGTCCCATTTGCCGTTCATGCACGAAGAGAAGAGAGCGCACATTAAGGCAAAGAGGAGAAGACGTGTGGTCTTGATATTCATTCTGCTATTCATGATTCTCTCCTTTCTTTAGAATTTGTATGTTATGTTGAGCATGCCGTTGATGCCGTTCACGTAGAACTTCTTCGGGTTGTTGATGAAGTTGTAGGTACGTATGGTCTCGCCGCTTTCGTCGTACGACTGTCTGTTCTGCTCCATGCCACCCGTCACGATCTTGCGGTTGTTGAGGATGTTGGTGAGCATGAGGTTGATAGACATCTGGTGCTTGCCGATGTATATGCTCTTGCCGATAGACGCGTCGAGCATGAATCCGCCTTTGCCCTTGGCCTGTGACGGCACGGTTGAGGTGTCGTGCAGGGGCTTGTTGTTCTCATCAACCAGGGTGTTGCCGTTTGTGTCCTTGGCAATGGGTTGGTTTGAATAGTAGCGGCTGACTGGCGTGTAATAAAGGTATATGCGGTCATAATAGTTGCCTATGAGGTCGATGTACCAACCATTTGAATGGTAAGACAGGTCGATGGAATAGGCCGAGAGAGGCGTGCCGCCCTCGCGCATGTTCTTGTTGACCACGATGTCGTCGTAGTATTTGCCATCGGTGGAAAGCATATAACGCACGTTGGCGTTGTTGGCATACTTAGCCTCGCTGACGGTGGCAAGTCCCTTGATGTTGAGCCAAGAAGTAACCTTGAAGTCGAGACCCAGCTCCACGCCATAGTAGTGCTTGTTGATGCCTGAAAGCGAGACATAGGAGAAGGAGTTGCTGGTGTCGTAGTAGTACATGCTGTACTCGGTGACGTCCTGTAGGCGAGAGTAGTAGCCTTGGATGTTGGCGTGCAGCCAGCTTGTCTGGAGTTGATAACCGACTTCCGCTGAGAGTATCTTCTCCGTAGAGAGACCTTTCACGAAGTCGTTGTTGATTTGCGGAGAGGCGAACGCCACGTTTGCCGTAGGTGCCTTCCACTCGTATCCGCCACCGAGGTAAATGATGTTGCCGCCTCCGGCGTTGATGTTGATGCCAGCCTTGGCGCCACCGTCGAGGAAGTAAGCTGTCTTGCTCTTGCCATACGAGTTGTCGGCTGCGAGACCATTGCGCATCTTTCCGTCGCGCTGCAGTGAAGTGCCGCCGATGCGTCCGCTGATGAACAGGTTGGCACGGTTGAACTTGGCCTCATATCCCGCCCATGCCTGCGCGCGGTTCACGTAGACGTTGTAGTCGTAGCCGAAGCGGTCGCCCTCTTTCACGAGTTTTGGCGAGCTGCCATCGTTGAGGTCGTAGAACACCTCGGGAGCTGTCTCGGCGTAGGTGCCGATAACATAATAGTTGGAGTTGTGGAACGTGGACGCGCCCATCAGGTCTTCCATGGTCTGATAGTGCATGCCCTTGTTTGTGCTGAGGTTCACGCCGACGTTGAACGCGCTATTCGCAGAGAAATCCTTGTGCAGCGATGAAGAGAGGCTGAAGGCGAGCTGGTCGTCGTGGTAAGCCTGCTGGTAATACATGGCGTCAGCGCCTTGTGCCGAAGCCATTTTGTTGGAATAGTAGAGCTTGTCCCAGTTTATCTGGCGGTTGGCCTTTGAAGACCTGAAGAAGTCTACGGCAGCCTGCCAAGAGTCGAGTGCCGACGACGTGTTGGTGTCGGTGTCGTCCTTGTTCCAGACATTATAAAAATAGCTTGGCATGAGGCTATAATAGTCTGGAGCCGGGTTGGTGGCGTTGTTGTAGTTGAGACGCGTGCTGCTGTACATGGCATACTTGCCAAGCAGAGAAGTTGTCAGCTTGGTGTTGTCGTCGATCTTGAAGTCCCATGTCAGCAATGCCGCCGGCGCGAAGTCGTGAACCACGCGCGAGTTGCGCTTCTTGCCGTTTTGGTATCCCCAGTTGGGGTTGTAGTTGTAGTTGTTGGCAAGCCAATACATCTCGTCGGTCGACGCGCTCTGTGCGCCACGCTCGGTTGGGTTGCCCCACGTGACGAGCGAGAGCGAGTGGTGGGTAGACAAAATCTTCTCCAAGCCAAGGAAATAGCTCAAGGAGTTGTAGAACGTGCCCTCCACGTAGCCTTGGTTTGCCCATCTGTACGTCACGGCAGCCGACCATGCCCATCCGTTGTTGTTGAGGCCGGAGTTGTAAGAATACATCGCACGTGCGGTGTAGTTGCGGTTGGCTCCTGCAAGCGAGATCTTCTGTCCTACGGGCATTGCCGACGGACGGAAGTTGTAGTTGTTGCTGCCGCCGAGAGCCGTTGATGAGAAATTGTTGCCCTCGAAAGGCAGAGCCGACTCCATGTTGCGTGTCTGGCTGTTGAGTCCGCCCACGAACGAATAGCGGAACTCGCCACGCTCAACGTCGTTGGCGGGGTTGCCGTTTATGTACATTTCGTTGTACTTGGCATTATAGCCTCTGTACTTGAATCTCACGGGACTCCATCGGTATCCCACCTCATTGGCGTAAGCGTTGGTGCCGGAAGAGATGATAGACACGCTCTGCGTGACGTTCTCGTCTTCCCCAAGCTGAGCCTCTGTGAAGGTAAAGGCCTGCTCGCCAATGTTGACCGAGTCTTGCTGGGCGTAGCCCACCGAGACATAGCCTAAGGCAGCCAAGGCCATGATAAGCTTCTTTTGCATAAAATAAGTGTGATGTATTAATATTGTTTGCAAAGATAATAAAAATCAACATATCCTTTGAGGTTTTTTGATTAAGAAATGATGAAATGTCGAAAAATGTTCCGATATTTGCAGAAACAAATTATAAGACATCGTTTTACAAGATGAAAAAGTATTTTTCCGCGTTATTCTTATTGCTATTCTTCTGTGTCTCAATAGGCGCGCAGAAGAAGTTCCATGCTTATGCCGTTGGTTTCTACAACCTTGAGAACCTTTTCGACACGTGCCACGATGCGGGCAAGAACGACTATCAATTTCTGCCGTCAGGCTCATACAAGTGGAACGGCATGAAGTATTCGCACAAGTTGCACAACATGGCTCGCGCCCTCAGCGACATGGGCACCTCGATGCTCCCCGGTGTGGGATGCTCAGCCATTGGCGTGTCGGAGGTGGAGAACGACCGATGCCTTACCGACTTGTGCGCCCAACCCGAGCTAAGCAAGCGCGGATATAAGTTTTGCCATATAGAGGGTCCCGACCATCGTGGCATAGACTGCGCCCTGATTTACAACCCGTCGCTCTTTGCTGTCAAGGACGTAAGGCTCTATCCTTATGTGCCCACGGAGAAACAAGACTCACTGTTCCGTACCCGTGGCTTCTTTGCCGTGAGTGGCGAGATGGCGGGAGAACACGTGGTGATAATCGTAAATCACCTGCCAAGCCGGTTCAGCGGCAGCTATTACCGTGAGGTTGGCGCCCTGCAGATTAAAGAGCTTAAAAACAGGATATTGAGCCTCGACCCCAAGGCGAAAGTGATCGTTATGGGCGACATGAACGATGACCCGACCAACAAGAGCATGCACGAGTCGCTCTCTGCCAAGGAAGAGGTAGCGATGGTGGGCAAGGACGATATGTATAACCCTTGGTACAATGTGCTTGCCAAGCAGGGCACCGGTACGCTGCAATATCAAGGCTCATGGAACCTTTTTGACCAGATAATCCTGTCGCCGGGTCTTATAAACAAAAACGGGGAAAAAGATTTCACAACACTTAAATATTTCAAGAACGAGGTTCAGCGCATGCCGTACCTCTTCCAGACGGAAGGCAAATACAAGGGCGGCACCAAGCGCACCACGGCAGGCGGCGTTTGGCTCGACGGCTTCTCTGACCACTTGCCCACGGTGGTCTATCTTGTGAAAGAGCAACGCGAGAAAAAAGACGAGGCGTTGAAGGAAAGCGTGTTCGCCTTGCCCGACTACACTGAGGCTGAGCTCAAGAACATAGCATCGTGTGAGGCGGAACGTAAGGCATTGTTGGAGAAAGAAACAAAGCAGAACGATTGACTCGATGTCAACACTTGATATAGAAACCCATCCCTTTGAGCCCTTTCTGCCCAAGACGGCACGATTGCTCATGCTCGGCACCTTTCCGCCTTCGCCTAAGCGTTGGTGCATGGATTGGTATTATCCCAACTATACCAACGATATGTGGCGCATTATGGGGCTATGCTTCTTTGGCGACAAGTCGCGCTTCGTGGATGAGGCAGGCAAGACGTATCGCCTCGATGCCTTGAAATCGTTTCTCTCGGAAAGAGGCATCGCGATTTTCGACACCTGCTTGCGCGTAAGGCGCACCAAGGGAACAGCGTCTGACAAGGATCTGGAGGTGGTGGAAAAGGCAGACCTTGACGGCATGCTCACGGCGTTGCCACTCTGCCAGGGGGTGCTCACGGCTGGCAGGCTTGCAACTGACATCTTTATGGAGCATTATGGGATAGGAGACAAGGCGAAGAACCTGAAGATGGGTGGCTATGTCGATTTCTCGTTCAATGGCAGGGAAATAAGCCTATACAGGCAGCCAAGCTCAAGTCGTGCCTATCCCATGCGGCTTGATGACAAGGCGGCATACTATAAAAAGATGTTTGAAGACTTGGGTATTTTATAAGAACAGACTTAGAAACAAGATAAGACAATGAAACCAACAATTATCGGCATTGCCGGTGGCACAGGCTCTGGCAAGACCACAGTAGTTAGGAAAATAGTGGAGTCGCTTCCTCCCGACCACGTAGCGGTGGTGCCTCTCGACTCATATTACAACGACACGACAGGGCTTACCGACGAGGAGCGTAAGGCTATAAACTTTGACCATCCTGATGCCTTCGACTGGAAGTTGCTCATAAAGCAAGTTCATGAACTCGCCAGTGGCAGGGCAATTGAGCAACCCACCTATTCGTATATCCTCAGCAACAGGTTGCCGGAAACCATCCACGTGGAACCTAAGCCGGTAATAATAATAGAGGGCATCATGACCTTGCTTAACAAGCATCTGCGCGACATGATGAACCTGAAGATATTTGTCGACTGCGATTCGGATGAGCGTCTTATACGCAACATCCAACGCGACACCATCGACAGGGGACGCACGGTCTCAATGGTCGTGGATCGCTATTTGAAGGTGTTGAAGCCAATGCATGAGCAGTTTATCGAGCCCACGAAGCGTTTTGCCGATGTGATAATCCCAGAGGGCGGAGAGAACCTGAAGGGCATCGGCATGTTGACGGATTATATCAAGACGCTTATTCCTCCAACTTCTCTTCTTTGATCTCTTCGGCCGTGGCTTCATTGGTGCCGTTGGCATTACTCATTTGCCTGCGGCACTGATGTATCTTGATCGAATCGATGAGGTCGACCACGCCGTAGACCATGATGCACCAACCAAGGACGAGCAATGGGGCACTGGCTATGAACGATGGCTTGACCACGGCGACAAGTCCAACAAGCAAGACCAAAGTGGGGAATATCCACCATGCGATGCCGATATTTGCGAAGCGACGGGCAACGGTGAGGTTGAAAAACTGTGTTAGCGCGCCTAAGATCAACATTATGGCAAGGACGTATGTCAAGCCATTGACAAAACTGTTGGGGAACATCGCGAGTACGCCTCCAAGGATGACGCTACCAAGGCCTACGATAGGGAATGGTTGCGATGGCATGGTGATGAGGTTGCCTTGGGCATCGTAGATGTCGACTCCGTCTGTGCCGCCCTTGCGCTTGGCAGAAAACCATGCGATAATGCTGATGATGCCGCTCACGAGGAATATTATGCCGATGGCAACGGTAATCCAAGTCACCGTTTGCTCACGAAATTTTACTAACAACGCGCCGATGACGATGGCACACAACGCGCGAAAAATGCTGCTGCGAAAGACTTTCATAATAATTGTTTTGTCGCTACCCTCGATGTTTTGATGAGGGTTCGATAGTTTCTTGATTGCAAAGATAGGCTTTTTTATCAGAACATTTAGCCAAACCATGTTATTTTTTGTAATTTTGCAACTCGAATAGGAACAATATGTCATTAGGACAGCATTTTGTTATGACTACATTATATCTTGTGCGCCACGGCGAGACAGTGGCTAACGCAGCCCAAATACTTCAGGGCTGGCAAGGAGGAGAGCTCAACGATACAGGCAAGGCACAGGCCCACGATGTCGCGGAGAAGATGAAGAATCAGCGAATTGACGTTTTCGTGGCAAGCGATTTGCATCGTGCCATTCAAACCTGTGAGATAATAGCGTCGGCAAAGGGAGTGGGGCGAGAGTCCATTGAGACCACTTCGCTGCTTCGTGAACGTGATTGGGGATCATTCACGGGCAAGTTTATTCCCGACTTGGAAAATGCCGAATGGCCAGACGACGTGGAGACACTTGAGCACATGAAGAGTCGTGCGCAAAACTTCCTTACATGGATTAAGACTGCATATCCCGACAAGGTTGTGCTTGCTGTTGGTCATGGCATCATAAACAAGGCAATACAGAGTGTGTATTTCAAGAAACTTATGAATGAGATACAAAAAATGCATAACGCGGAGATTAGGGTGCTTATGCTTTAGATGATTTGGGCATATTAGCCATGATTATCATGCTATAACTATTCATGTATAAACAATAAGAGGGTGCGCTTAAAGCTTAATGCTTTTGCGCACCCTCTTATTGTTTATCTGTATTTAGGTATGATTACTTCTGTTGGTCGATGGCCTTAATCTTCTCCTTTATGAGTTGAGCGTCGTCCTTGAGCTTTTGCACCTTGCGGTTCATCTCATCAACAAGACTGTTGCCTTTCTTGCTGGAAATGTTGAGGAATCCGAGGTTGTTCTCGTAGGTCGTGATCTCCTGCTTCAGCTGTTCGAAGCGTCGGGCCAGTCGTGCGCGCTCATTGTCCACGGCATCCTCGCCCTTCTTTGCCATACCACGGAGGTTGTTCTTGAAGTTGTCGAGATGACGACGAGCCGCAGAAATGTGGAGTTCCTCGAAGATCTTGTCCATCACGTCGTGATACTCCTTGTAAATCTTGTCCTTTTCACGGAAAGGCACATGACCGATGGCATTGTACTTGTCTGTCAACTCCTGTACCTTCTCTCGTGCGTCACTGTCGGTGGCGGAGACCTTCTTCAATAGCTCGATGATGTCGCGCTTCTTCTGGAGGTTCTCACGCTCTTCGTCGTGAACGCTGGCATGAGCGGCGTTGCGTGCGTCGAAGAAGTGGTTGCAAGCCGTGAGGAAGTCGTTCCACAGTTGGTCGCTTATCTTTCTTGGAGCAGTGCCTACCGTCTTCCACTCTTTCTGTAGCTGGATGAGCTTGTCGGAAGTTGCCTTCCAGTCGGTAGAGTTGGCAAGTTCCTGTGCTTTGGCCACAAGTGCTTTCTTCTTTTCAGCGTTCTCATAGAGACGAGCCCTTACCTCTTTGAAATATTCTGCCTTGCGGCCGAAGAAGTCATCGCAAGCCTTGCGGAAACGTTGGAATATCTCCTCGTTGTTCTTCTTTGGTGCGAACCCTATGGTTTTCCACTCTTGCTGAATGGCGATAATCTCCTTGGAATGTTTCTCCCAGTCGGCAGCGTTCTTGTTCTCTTCTTTTGCCACGGCCTCCGTCTTCTCGCACAGTTCGGTCTTCTTCGCGAGATTCTCTTCCTCGTTGGCGCGGAGTTTCTCGAAGTGGTCTTGGTGTTTCTTGTTGATGACAGTGCTCGCGTTCTTGAACCTTGTCCAAATGTCTTCACGCATGTCCTTTGCCACGGGGCCTATCTCGCGATACTGCTCATGAAGGTCTTGCAGCTGATGGAAAGCGTTTACCACGTCAGGCTCTTCGGCAAGTTTCTCGGCTTCCTCGCAAAGCTTTGTCTTGGCTTCGAGGTTCTTCTTGAAGTCGTATTCGCGGGCCTCGCGGTTGAGGTTGAGCAAGTCGTAGAACTGCTCAACATAGAGCTGGTAGTTGCGCCAAGTCTCGCTTGATTTCTCTGGCGGCACAGCTCCAATAGCCTTCCACTCTTGTTGCAGGGCCTTGAAATCGTTGTATGACTTGTTGGCTTCGTCAGGCGACGTTGCCATGTTCTTTATCTTCTCGATGATTTCCTCCCTATGCTTGAGATTGTCTTCGCGCTCCTGTTGAGCTTTCTCGAAAGCCTTGGCACGCTTCTCCTTGATAATCTGCATATTGGTTTTGTAAGCCTCTTCGTCTTCATCGGGGAGAATCTGATATTTCTCGGGGTCGCCTCCGGCTTCGAGATATTCCTTCTGCTTCTTGTCGCGTTCAGCTATGTGGAAACGGTAGAAAGAAGCTTTCAGGTGGTCAACCTCGTCCTTCTCGGGTGTTTCGTCGCCCTTGGCGATTTCCTCAATGCGGTCGAGCACCTCTTTCTTTGAGGCGTAGACTTTCTTCGCAAGGTCTTCTTTGCCAGCCTCTTCGGGAGCAGGCTCAGCTGTAGCTGCTTTCTCTTGCGTGACAGCCTTTTGTTCTTCTTTCTCGTCGTTTTCGTTGTTGACGCTTGTTACAGGGGCAGCGGCTTGGGCCTTCTGCTCTTCCTCAATCCCCTTAGGGGTGATGTTTTCTTGAGAGTCCATCATTTCACTCTGTTTAAGTTTGTGACTCGGAGTTCCATGGCCATGCTGCTGCATGTCAGCAAACGCCTCAGACGGGCATGGCTTCCAATTGTTAATAAATATGATGCAAACTTAGCTAAAAAGATTGTATTATGCTAATTTTTGGAATGTTTTTTATTGAAAATCAGCTAAAGAAGTTTTTTATGCCGTAAAATCCACCAGCTCACGCCTGTCACAAGCACTGAAACGGCGATGCAGATTATGAAACCGTATTTTGATGTCTCCAAACCATTGACCACGTTCATACCGTAGATACTGGATATGAGCGTAGGAGCCATGAGTATGATGTTGAGCGACGTAAGGGTACGCATCGTCGTGTTCATGTTGTTGTTGATGATGCTTGAATACGTGTCCATGGTAGACTCCAGGATGTCGGAGTAGATATTGGTTGTCTCCCTTGCCTGTGTCATCTCGATGTTTACGTCCTCAATAAGGTCTGCGTCTAGCTCGTCCACCTGCAACTTGAACTTCAGCTTCTGCAACAGGTTCTCGTTGCCACGAATGGATGTGATGAAGTAGGTGAGCGAGTCTTGCAGGCGGCTAAGACCTATAAGGCTCTCGTTGTTCACTTCATGGTCGAGGTTGTGTTTCGCTTTCTCTATAAGGGTGTTGATTTGCTTCAGTCGTTTAAGGTACCATACCGCCGAAGACAGGAAGAGCCTAAAGGTCATGTCCACATAGTCAGTGAACCCCACGCCACGTTTCTGCTGATAGCTCACGAAGTCGAGCATCATGTTTGTCTCGTAGAAACAAACTGTAATGGTGACGTCGCGCTTGTGGATTATGCCCAAAGGCACTGTGGTATAGGGAGTTCTTGACCTTATTTCCTTGACATAAGGTATGCGAAGAATAATGAGAGTCCAACCGTCGTCGTACTCATAACGCGCGCGCTCATCGGTATCGCTGATGTCGCTCATGAAATAGTCGGGAATGTTAAACCTCTCTTCCAGCTCTCGCTGGTCGTCATCGGTAGGGCAGGTGACTTGAATCCAGCACCCGGGCTTCCACTCGTTGATGACTTTCAGTTGCTTTTCAATGCTCCAGTATGTTTTCATTGCAGCCAATCTTTTTTACATGAACAGGTTGTGAAGATTGGCGGTAATGCTCAATCCTCACGCTAATTGTTGTAACTGTCCGCGTGATAATCGTCCATATTTTTTACTGAATTGTTCTAAGGTGCAAAAGTAAAGAAAAAAATCCTCAAGTGCAAAAGTTTGGCATGTTTTTTTGCCCATGCCCATTTCATTTCGCAATAATTAAAACAAAACGGATTTGATAGCAGGTTCGTGTAATATCTATGTAAACAGAATTACACGGATATTAAAATGCTTAATACCCGTGTAATATCATGAAGTTTGGCAATTATAATGCCACTATCCTTTATTTCTCGGAGATCTGCTCAAGGGTTGCTGTCAGCAACTTCCAGAACGGCTCCGCGGTGTCGATCTTGAAACGCTCGCTCGTGGTGTGGGGCGAAAGCAACGTTGGGCCGAGGCTCACTACGTCCATGCCAGGGTATTTGCTGAGTATTACGGAGCACTCCAGTCCGGCGTGGTCGGCCTGTACTGTGGCGTCCTTGCCTGTTTGCTCCTTGTATACTTTCTTCAGCAGGTTGAGGATCTCGCTGTCGGGATTTGGATCCCATCCGCCGTAGCTTCCGCTAAGCTCCGTGCGCATGCCAGCCATATTGAAGCAGCTCTCAAGCATGGTGGCAACGTATTCTTTCATGTCCTCACGGCTTGAGCGCGCGAGGATCTTGATGGTAGCCTTGCCAGCCTCGATGTCGATGATGGCGAGATTGGATGATGTCTCCACCACGTTGGGGTAAGAAGGAATCATGCGTATCACGCCGTTGTGGCAAGCGTAGATAGCGTTGACGAGGTTGTCTTGTATCTCGCAAGGAAGCAACTCCTTGGGACTTTCGGCGTCTTCAACGAAGAACTCTACGTTCTTCTCAATGCCCTTGTATTCATCTTCGATGGCGACACGTTGTTGCTCAACAAGTTTCTTAAGGTTCTCCATCTGGTCTTGCGGCAACGCGAGCACCACCTCTGCCTTGAACGGGATGGCGTTTCTCATGTTTCCACCATGCCATTGAGCGAGGCGGGCGCCTGTCTCAGCCACGGCCTTGCGCACCAGGCGCACCATCTCCTTGTTGGCATTGGCGCGTCCCTCGTTGATTTCGAGGCCGGAGTGTCCGCCACGAAGGCCTTTGAGGGTTACCTTCACGGCTGTCTCTTGATCGTTGGCAACAGGTTTGTACTCAAGGGTTGAGGTGACGTCGATACCACCGGCTGAACCGATGACGAACTTGCCCCAAAGTTCTGAGTCGAGATTCATGAGGATATCGCTGTGGAGCTCGCCTTCCGGCAGCTCGTTGGCTCCGTACATGCCAGTCTCCTCGTCGCGTGTGATAAGAGCCTCCACGGGGCCATGCTTTATGTCGTCTGCCTCCATGATGCCCATAATGGCTGCTACGCCGATGCCGTCGTCGGAACCGAGCGTTGTTCCCTTTGCGTGCACCCATCCGTCTTCCACGTATGTCTCTATGGGGTCTGTCTCAAAGTTATGTGTGGAGTCTGGACTCTTTTGTGGAACCATGTCCATGTGGGCTTGCAACAACACTGTCTTGCGGTTCTCAAAGCCAGGTGTGGCTGGTTTTCTCATGACGATATTCCCGGCGGGATCCTTGAAAGCCTCAACGCCTACGCGCTTAGCGAAGTCGAGAAGAAACTCTTGGACTTTCTCCACATGGCCACTTGGACGTGGGATCTGTGTGAGGTCATCGAAATTGCGCCAAATGGCAGCAGGTTGAAGATTGCGAATTTCACTCATAGTTTTTGTTATTAAAGTGTTATGTTGTTCTTGTGCTATTTGTTTCTTGCCTTTTGCCTCTTTCTTGTCAGTGTCAGCGCCATCCATCCGTAGAATCCCAGAAGCAAGACGAGGAGTGTCTGCACGGTATGGACTATCAGCACGAAGTATAACGCGTCGTTGGAAGCCACGCCATAGAGTATGAGCATGGTTTTCACGGCAAAATGCCAAGGTCCTGCTCCGTTTGGCGTTGGCACGATGACGGCGATGGAGCCAACGATGAACGTCACCAGCGCGCAAGCCATTCCCAAGTGGGAAGTGGCGGCGAAGCAAAAGAAGGTAAGATAATAATGAAGGAAATAGCATGCCCATATCCCTATGCTGAAGAATATGAACAGCGGTATGTTGCGCACGTCTTTAACCGACATGATGCCAGAGAAAAGCCCGGCAAAGGTGTCTTTCACCTTATTATATATAGACAGTCGTCGCAGCAACAGCCAGATCAACAGTAAGGCGGCAATGCCGCAAATGGCGGTCACCCACCATCCCGCCGTGGAAAACTGCGACAGTATCTCGTCAAGCCGTGTGCCTGTGCTGGAGAAGAACTTGTGGAACACGGGCAACTGCCAAAGGAATGTCAGTGCGGTGATGATGATTATGAGCAACGTGTCGATGGCGCGTTCGGTCACGACAGTGCCCAACGACTTGGGGAAAGAAACTCCGTCCCACCTCTTCAATATCCCACAACGCACGATCTCTCCTGAGCGTGGTATGATAAGGCTCGACGCGTAAGAAACGAAGATGCTGTTCACCGAGACGCTTTGG
This sequence comes from Lachnospiraceae bacterium, assembly GCA_963588155.1. Lineage (GTDB taxonomy): Bacteria > Bacteroidota > Bacteroidia > Bacteroidales > Bacteroidaceae > Prevotella. The sequence continues at coordinate 31,780 of CAVAGT010000021.1, forward strand.
CGAGGTTTCTCCCCCAGCGGCTCAAGGGTTTGCTGCCATCGCCAACCACGAAATGCCTGGGCAAGTATGCCAAAGGGAAATGAGAGGAGCATCCATGTCCAGTTCATCTTGTTCAGCATGACATCGCCTATGCTCTTGATGTCGAAGCCACGATACATCCAGTAGAGTATGGCGCCACCCAAGAGTAAGGATGTTGCCACCTGTATAATCGTGTTTATGGTCTTCTTAGATTCCATTGCATTGCAAAATTATAAAATTATTTTGATTTACTATCGCTATGGCATTAACTTTATCATTACTTAGCAAAGAGACGCCTTTTCTTTTGTTTTCGCCGAGCATTGATTTGTGTCAAATGTGCAGGTTGATACAAGTCAATCTGTTTGACGATAATCAAAAATCAACGGCAAATAATTCTTTTGTAACACCAATTGTTTGCGCACACAGTGGAAAATATCTAACTTTGCAGTGTCAAAAAGGATATAAGAGCCTTTGTAAAGGCAACGGATATGTATTCAGATAACATATAAAAGAACAGAATAGGAATTAGTTTTTCAGGATAAGGATTTTTTCAGGATAACAGAGATACAGGATAACACCGGCACAAGAGAGAAGCCGGTAATTTAGAATTAATTAAAAAAAGGAGAGTAATGTTATGAGTATTGTAACTTTCACAATCACGTCTGCCGTAATGTTCGTAGGCATCGCAATGGCAGCACTGATGATGGACAAGATGGCGCGATAAGGCGCGTCCTTCTCCATCCTTTTAGGAGAAAAAACATGTTTAATATTTAATAGAAGAGCCGGAATCCGTGAGGGTTCCGGCTCTTTATGTGTGGTCTTCACATCATACTTCTATTCCATATACAATTTCAAGGTTGTGGTCTGGTCTCCCACGTTTACTTCCGTGGTCTCCATCTCGCCTTTGGCGTTCATGAATTTAACGGTATACGATTGGTTCTTCTCAACCTTGAAAGTGAGCACGTCGTTCATGTCTTGTGTGGCGCCTGTGCTGCGACCGCCGAAGAGCTGCTTCTCTCCGCTGAACACGTCGAGGTTGGTGGCCACGCGGTCGCCAGATGCCTCGGCATGTTCCTTGTCCTTGAACACCATCACCCTCAAGTCTACATGGTTGCCGTCGGCAGGCGTGGCGGACAACTGTGCCCTGTAAAGGCTCGTGTAGCGGTCGGTCACGTTCTCGGCATGAACGTAACGGATGTTCATGTCCCAAACCAGTGGGAAATAGGAGTCGGCAGGCTTGAATGAGGCGGCGTAGATGGCCTTGTCGAGATCCTCCTTGATGGCCTTGCCAGCGTCTGGCACAAACCAAGACTTGTCTAAGTCTTCCGACGGGTAGTATTCCGTGAAGTGCCATCCGCCGTTGACCCAAACCTCGCTCCAGTTGTGGTTGCCGCGGTTGTCGTGCCAATTAGGAGTTCCTGCCACTCGCGAGGGGATGCCCACCGCGCGGAAGGCATCGGTCAGCAAGATGGAAAGCCCCGAACAAGAGGCCATGTGCTGGCGCATGGATTCGTAGGGAGCCTGGTCGGCCTTCTCGCGTTTAGTGTTGTAATCAACCACCACCTCGTCGCGTATGTTCTTGTTCACTGAATCTATGGCCTCGCGCATCGTCTTGCAACCAGCCACGTATTTCTTGAAGCGCTCATAAAAATCCTTGCGCCAGCTTTCGCGCTCCTCGTTCAGGTTGACGTATGCCACCACGTCGTTAAGGAATATGTCGTTGGGCACGTCTTTAGCCCAGGGGAATTCGGCTTTGGCCTTGTAGGCGTACTCCACGTGCTCCTTCAGGAAGTCGGCGGTCAAGGTCTTCGCGTCTCTTTCGGGCATGTAGGCAATCAAGAAGGCCATGCCCTCTTTCTGGTCGGAGGGGACGTCCTTCAACGCCTTCTTCAACTCCTTGGCATTGTCGCGAGCCACGGTCATGGTTTTGTTCAGCAACTCATGATACTTTTTGGGCACACCGGCATACTTGCCTCCGGCGAAAGCAGACATGGACAGGCCTAAGGCGATAATTACAAGCAAACTCTTGATTTTCATATTCAAAAAAAATGATTATTCCTCGATAGTGTGTTTCATACGTTCTTGCCCATCATGAGCAAGGCTAATTGTTTGCGAAGTTAATGTAAATAATTGGAAACAGCAAACTTTTAAGTGAAAAG
>CAVAGT010000022.1:0-33459 GCA_963588155.1 Lachnospiraceae bacterium
GTGATTGCGGACGTTTTCAAATATTTGATGTGACTTGTTTTTACTTCTTCTCGGTCACGCGACCAACATAGCTGCCATCCTCGGTGTTGACAGTGATGAGGTCACCCTCGTTGATGAAGAGAGGCACACGAATCTCGGCACCGGTCTCCAGCGTAGCGGGCTTGGTGGCGTTGGTGGCAGTGTTGCCCTTCACGCCTGGCTCAGAGTGGGCCACCATGAGATTGGTCTTTGGAGGCATCTCGGCTGAGAGGATAGCGCCGTCGTCGGCAGAGAGCTGCACGTCAACCACGTCGCCTTCCTTCATGAACTCACCGCCGGTGATGAGGTCGCGGTTGATGGGGAACTGCTCGAATGTCTCTTGGTTCATGAAGATGCAACCTGTGGGATCCTCATAGAGATACTGGTATGGACGATGCTCCACGCGAACGTCGTCGAGCTTGAAACCAACCTGGAACGTGCGATCCAGCACACGGCCGTCGGCAACATTCTTCAGCTTCGTGTTCATAACGGTATTGCCCTTACCGGGTTTACGATGCTCAAACCAGATGCATTTCCAAATGCCGCCATCCATGCGGATGCAGGTGCCTTTCTTGATTTCCTGTGAATTAATACTCATGGTAATTGTATGTTTACTATATTATTATGCGTTGTAAGCGGGTGCAAAGTTACTAAGAAATCAGAAAAAAACATCGAAAAATGATATAATTCTTTGTCAATTCGATTTTTATGAGTAATTTTGCACCCCGAAAGGGTTTAGTTTACCCTTTTGGCAACAACAGATAACAATTAAATTACGAATAAAAGATGAAAAGAACATTTCAGCCTCACAACCGCCGCCGTGTGAACAAGCATGGCTTCCGTGAGCGTATGGCCACAAAGAACGGCCGTCGCGTTTTGGCTTCTCGTCGCGCTCGTGGCCGCAAGAAGCTCACCGTTTCTGATGAGAACCACGGAAAGTAAGCTTTCTCACAACGTCAGCACGCAGCAAAAGGCAGACAAGGGTATACCTTTGTCTGCCTTTTGCATTGAACGACGGTTGGGAGCGAGAGAAAAAAACGCATTTTCTTTTGCTTTCCAGCCTTTTTATTTACCTTTGCATAAGTATAGGGCAGGCCGTGCCACACCTTATATTATGAAAAAAACAGCAACCGATGTCGATTAAAGAGTTTATAGGCAAATTCAAGAGCAAGATGCTTTGGGGCAACCTCGTGGCGATGGCGATTGTCATCGTGGCCCTTGCCTTTGGATTCAAGTTTGCCGTTGACCTCTACACCTTCCACGGCAAGGCTGTCACCATTCCGAACCTCACCCACAAGACCTTTGAGAACTCGCGCGAAGTGCTCACGCAGCTCGGCCTCAACATCGAGGTGAGCGACACTGGCTATATCAAGACGCTGCCGCCGGGACGCATACTTGAGCAATATCCGGCGCCGGGGGAGAGCGTGAAGCCAGGGCGCACGGTTTATGTCACCATCAACGCCACCCACACGCCCACGATAGCACTGCCCGACGTGATAGACAACTGCTCGCTGCGCGAGGCAATGGCGAAGCTCACGGCAATGGGGTTCAAGCTCAGCCCGCCAGAGTTTGTAGCGGGTGAGAAAGACTGGGTGTACGGCATCCTCGTAAACGGCAGGCACGTGGCTTATGGCGACCGCATACCCGTGGACGCGCGGCTCGTGATACAGGCTGGCAACGGCATGAGAAACGAGAGCGACTCGGTGGACTACATAGACCAGGAGCTCAACACGACCGACAACGGTGAGGGCGACATGGACGAATTCCAGGAGGTGGGCGCGCCAGAGGAAGAAGAGCACGCCAAGAAGAAGGAGGAACCCGAGAAAGACCCATTCACGCCCGTGGAATAAACATCAAGGACGAGAACAATGACCGACGATTTGATCATAGACGACTTAGAGGAATTGCAAGACGACACCGCGGCGGAAGAGCCGGGGCAGTTTGAGCACTGGCGAATGACGGTTGATGCCGGCCAGCAACCGGTGAGGATAGACAAGTTTCTCGCCGAGCACATGCAGCACTCTTCGCGCAACCGCATACAGACGGCTGCCGACGCGGGGTGCATACAAGTGAACGGCAAACCCGTGAAGAGCAACTACAAGGTGAGACCCGAAGATGTCATAACCCTCATGCTCGACCATCCCAAGCACGACTCCTCCATACAGGCGGAGGACATACCGCTCGACGTGGTCTACGAGGACAACGACGTGCTCGTGGTGAACAAGGCTGCCGGAATGGTGGTGCACCCGGGTGCCGGCAACTTCAACGGCACGCTCATCAACGCCGTGGCATGGCACCTGCGCGACCTGAAGACATTCAATGCCAACGACCCTGCCGTGGGACTCGTGCACCGCATAGACAAGGACACGAGCGGCCTGCTCGTGGTGGCGAAGACCGCCGACGCGAAGACATCGCTCGGAAAGCAGTTTTTCAACAAGACCACGCACCGCGCCTACAACGCCCTCGTGTGGGGAAACCTCCAAGAAGACTCCGGACGCGTGGAGGGCAACATAGGCCGCGACCCCAAGGACCGGTTGCGCATGAAAGTGTTCTCGCCCGACTCGGGCATAGGCAAGCCCGCCGTGACCCATTGGCGGGTGCTGGAACGCTTTGGCTACACCACGCTCGTGGAATGTGTGCTGGAGACGGGGCGTACCCACCAGATACGCGCCCACATGAAGGAAATAGGGCACCCCTTGTTTGGCGACGAGAGATATGGCGGCATGGAGATCCTGTGGGGGCAACGCAGCTCGTCGTACAAGGCGTTCATACACAACTGTTTCGAGTTGTGCCCAAGACAGGCGCTGCACGCCAAGACCCTCGGCTTCAAGCATCCGCGCACGGGCGAGGAGATGGACTTCGACTCGCAATGGCCCGACGACCTTGAGGCATTGATAGATAAATGGAGAAAGTATATTAACAGCAAATGGAAAATTTAAAAAGAAACATTGCCATCGTTTGCGGTGGCGATTCATCAGAGCACGACGTCTCGTTGCGCTCGGCACAAGGACTTTACTCCTTTTTCGACAAGGAGCGTTACAATATCTACTTAGTTGACATCAAGGGCACCAACTGGCACGTCAGTTTCGACAACGGCAACGTGGCTCCCATCGACAAGGCCGACTTCTCCTTCATCGGCGAGGACGGCAAGGCCGTGGTGTTCGACTACGCTTATATCACCATACATGGCCAGCCAGGCGAGAACGGCATGATGCAAGGCTATTTTGACCTTATCCACCTGCCCTACTCCACCTCGGGCGTGCTGGTAGAGGCCATGACCTTCGACAAGTTCGTGCTCAACAACTACCTGCGCGGCTTTGGCGTGAACGTGGCCGACAGCATCCTCTTGCGTCGCGACGACGACTACGATCCCGCAGCCATAGAGAAGCGCCTGGGCATGCCTTGCTTCGTGAAGCCCGCTGCCGACGGCTCCAGCTTCGGCGTGAGCAAGGTGAAGAACGCCGACCAGCTCGCCCCCGCCTTGCGCGTGGCTTTCATGGAGAGCAACGAGGCTATGGTGGAGAGCTACCTGGAGGGCATCGAGATCTCGCAGGGCGTATACAAGACTAAGGACAAGAGTGTGGTGCTGCCTGCCACTGAGGTGGTGTCGGAGGATGAGTTCTTCGACTACGACGCAAAGTACAACGGCAAGGTGAAGGAGATCACGCCCGCGCGCCTCTCGCCGGAAACGGCAAAGGCGGTGGCGGCGGAGACAAGCCGCATATACGACATCCTGCACGCCAACGGCATAATCCGCATCGACTATATCATCACCAAGGATGCCGACGGCAACGACAAGATCAACATGCTCGAGATAAACACCACGCCGGGAATGACCGTGACGAGCTTCATTCCGCAGCAGGTGCGCGCGGCTGGCCTCGACATCAAGGAGGTGCTCACCGACATCGTGGAGAACCAGTTTGCGTAAAGGGCATTTCTCATAATTAGGGAACATAAGGTCATGGATATTCGGCAATTATACGCTATATACAAAAAGTGCCCACTGGTGACCACCGACAGTCGTCAGTGCCCGGCGGGCAGCATCTTCATCGCGCTGAAAGGCGCGTCGTTTGATGGAAACAAGTTCGCGGCGGCAGCTCTGGATAAAGGATGCGCCTACGCCGTGATAGACGAGAAAGAATATTATGTTGAGGGCGATGACCGATACATTCTCGTGGACGATTGCCTCACCACCTTCAAGGAGCTGGCACGCGAGCATCGCAGGCAGTTCGACATTCCTGTAGTAGGAATAACGGGCACCAACGGCAAGACCACGACTAAGGAACTCGTCTCGGCTGTGCTCGCGGAGAAATACGACGTGATGCACACCGAGGGCAACTTCAACAACGATGTAGGCGTGCCAAAGACCTTGTTGCGACTCAACAAGGAGCATGAGATTGCCGTGGTGGAAATGGGTGCGTCGCACCCTGACGACATAAGGAAACTCGTGGAGTATGCTGAGCCCACATGTGGACTGATAACCAATGTTGGCAGGGCACACCTCCAGGGCTTCGGCTCCTTCGAGGGCGTGAAGAAGACCAAGGGCGAACTCTACGACTTCTTGAAAGCCAACAACGCGCTCGTTTTCCTGAACACCACGAACGACAACCTCGTGGAGATGGCACGCGAGCGTGAGCTCGACCGCATAGTGAGCTATGGTGCCGACGATCAGGCTGAGGTTCAAGGAAAGGTGACGGCTGCCGCCCCGTTCATCACAATAGAATGGAGATGCGGTGGCGACGGCGAGGCCATTCCTGTTGCCTTGAACGAATGGCATGAGGTGAAGACCAAGCTAATAGGCTCTTACAACCTCGACAACGTGCTCGCGGCAATAACCGTTGGCTTGCATTTTGGCGTGACCGCTGAGCAAGTTTGTCATGCCATAGAGAGCTATGAGCCCACCAACAATCGCTCGGAACTCGTGAAGACCGACAGCAACACGCTTATCGTGGACGCATACAACGCCAACCCCACAAGCATGGCGGCGGCTCTCGACAGTTTTGCGCAGATTGCCACGCCACAGCCAAAGATGGCCATACTCGGCGACATGAGGGAGCTTGGCGAGGTGAGCGATGCCGAGCATCAAAAGATAGTTGACGACTTGAAGGCCAAAGGCTTGAACGACGTGTGGCTCGTTGGCGAGGAGTTTGGCAAGACGCAGTGCGACTTCCACAAATATAATAATGTGGAGGAAGTGGAGCAGGCCATTGCCTCCGACAAGCCTTCAGGCAAATGCATACTCATAAAGGGCAGCAACGGCATAAAACTGTTTGAGTTGCCAAAGTTGTTATAACGTTTAAACAGAAACATGATACTGCAAAAGCTCCTTGGCTTCGATGCCAAGACCATGCGCAAACGTACGGAAGTGGTGGCTGGTGCCACCACTTTTCTTACCATGTGCTATATTCTCGCCGTAAACCCCACCATCCTCAGCCTCATCTTCATAGCCAACTTCATACTCGGATAAACTATCGCCCACCGACTATCGAAAAATAATTTAACCAAAAACATTTGGTAAATACAAATAAGACTCGTAGCTTTGCAAAGGATGCTTCAACAACATTCAAATTAAGAGGCTTATGAGATACTTAGACCCAAAGGCAGACTTGACGTTCAAGAAGATATTCGGCAAGCATCCAGACTTGCTGATTAGCCTACTCAATGCCCTATTGCCACTCAGCGATGACGAACAGATAGAGAGCATAGAATACTTGCCGACGGAACTTGTGCCAGAACTCTACGAACACAAGAACTCCATCGTGGATGTATTGTGCAAGGACATCAGGGGCAGACAGTTCTGCGTGGAGATGCAAATGGAATGGACCAACGCCTTCAAGCAACGCGTACTATTCAATGCATCCAAGCTCTACGTGACTCAAGCTAAAAAGAAGGGGCAATACAAAGACTTGAGACCGGTATACTCGCTGAATCTCGTAAACGAAATATTCGAACCTGACCTGGAGGAATACCTGCACAACTACAAAATCGTATGCGACAAGCATACCGACAGGGTCATCGAGGGCTTGCACTTCACATTCATCGAACTCCCCAAGATTACTCCCCATACGGTGGCAGAGAAGAGAATGGCCGTATTATGGCTTCGCTTCTTGACGGAAATCGACGATGACACCCAAACTCCTTCAGCCGACCTGAAAGAAAACCCTGAAATCAAAAAAGCCCTGGAAGAGGTGGAAGTCACGGCCTTTACCGAGGAGGAGCTCAGAGGATACGACAAGTTCTGGGACATCGTGAGGACGGAAAAGACCCTGCTTGGCGGAAGTTATGAAAAAGGACATGCTGAGGGACGAGCAGAGGGCATTGCGGAAGGCGAAAGAAAAGAGAAAATAGCAACGGCAAAAAGGCTATTAGATCTTGGCCTTGCTCCCGACATCGCCGCCAAAGGATCAGGATTGACGATAGAGGAAATAAAAGACCTCATCAGATAAATAAAGCAGATGGCAACAAACCTTCATATAATAAAAGGTTTGTTGCCATCTGCTTTTAATAAAGTCATTGGCTAATCACTCTAATGTCAGCCAACCATCACTCGTCCAGTTGATTTTCTTCTCTACCAAGATGCTTGCGCCATTCTTCGCCACACTGTAGCCATGACAGAAGAAGCGGTCGCCGTCGGGGAATGTATAGGCAGAGCAATGGCCCATAGCCTCATATTCTTTCTTGTCACCTTGGAGAATCAGGGTGCCTCCGCCCTCCATCATGCTCTTGCCGCTCTTGTCGAGATAAGGGCCAGAGACGTTCTTACTCCTTCCCACTGCCACACGGTAGTTGCTCTTGATGCCTCGGCAGCAGTAGTCCCAGCTCACGAAGAGATAATAATATTTGCCATGCTTCATGATGAACGGAGCCTCGATGGCGTTGGTACCTGCATACTTGCTGGTAGGGTTCGGCTCCACGTTGGTGTCGCCCACGGCATGACGGCGGGCGATGGTCTGCGGTTTCGCCCCCTTCTTCACGTGCATCGTCTTCTTGTCGAGCGGAATGAGCTGGATGCCGTCCCAGAAGGATCCCCATGTCATCCATGGATTGCCCTTGCCATCGACGATGAAGTTGGGGTCGATGGCGTTCCACTGGTCTCTGTCGCCCTTAGAGGCTACGATGCATCCCTCATCCTTCCATCCATCGGCATTCGACAGCGAGGTGTTGCTCAGCAAGCCGATGGCAGAAGTGTTCTTGCCAAAGGTGGAACAGGAATAGCCCATGTACCACTTGTTCTTATACTTGATGACATCGGGTGCCCAGATATGGGTCTCGAAACCGGGAACACTGTCGTGGGTCCAAGCGGGTATCTTCTCGTTAGGAAGCACACCTTCCTTGACTATCGTCCAATGCTTGCGGTCGGTAGAAGTCATCTGCGTGATGCCATGACCTGTACAGTAAAGATAATACTTACCACCCTCGTAAGCCATCACGGGATCGTGAACCATCGGAGTCTCGACCACCGTCTGAGCATTTAAAGCAGGAGCAGCAATCATCATTGCTGCTCCCAAAAGTATCTTAGAGAAATTCATGTTCTCAAAAAAGATATTACTTGTTCACAAATTTCTTGCCGTTTACAATCACTACGCCCTTGTAGTTCTTGTCCACCTGCTGACCTGCGAGGTTGTACCATTTGCCATCAGCCTGCTTCTTGATGATGACAGGTTCCTCGATGCCCGTCACGAGGCTGGAGCCGTCGATGTAAGAATTCTCGCCAGTGAAGAACACGTTGACCTTAGAAGGCTTGTCGGTAAGCGTCTTGGTATAAGAATAGTTGTATACCTTCTTAGTGGTCGTCGTGATGGTGGAAGTCATCTTGAACTCACCATCCGTAGTAAGTTCTACGACCATATCTACCAATGAGCCATTCATGTCGGTAACAAAAGTATCCCAATTGAAATCGCTGACACAACCGGTATTGCCCCATGCTACAACCTCCCAATTATCATTGCGCAGCATGACCAGTCTTGTGAAACCGTCCACGTCATGAGCCACATTAGAGACCCCAAGTACCCAACTCTTCCAATTGGCAGTACCATCGGTATAATTATAGAACTTGAATTCCATTTTCTTTCCCGCTTGCAATATATAATCGGCAGAGAAATTCGTATCATAACTCATGCTTGTATTCTTCGTAGCAGACTCCGGATAGTACACAGGAGTCGTCTCCTCTGCATCAGCATCAATGGTGAGGTTATAGGCTTTGCTATACTCATAGCCATCCTTAGAGATGGTCATGGTCATCACAACCGTGCCCTTACCCTTTACAGTGCCATCATCTGCCATGACAGAAGTGTCGCTTGATTTCCATGAGATGGTAGCACCCAACTTGCCATCAGTAGGCAGGGAAGGCTTGGCATTCAGAGTAGCACCGTCCGTGAATGGCACTGTCAGCTTATCGAGCGTATACTTGATGGCTGCCTTGGCATCCGCCTTGCTTCCCCATATACATAGTCCTCGGGTCTGCAGAGTGGCACCGCCCGTTGTATACATGCCATCAGAAGAACTGAGGGCTGTAAAGCAGAGAGCCTTGATGTCGGTGTAGTCGATGGTCTGCTCGGTGAGCACGCCCTTGAACGTCGTACTGGTATTGGCTGTAGCTACACCCGTCAGTGTCAGATTAATGTAGCTAGTACCACTAACCAACTCCCATGTTCCTGTATATTCACCTGTCACCGTGCCATCTGCATTGAGATGGATAGTTACGGGCTTTTCATAGTCTTTTGCTGCCGTGTTCTGGCGATAAGGATGAGCTATCAACTGGTAATCGCCCTCTACATCACTGGCAGTATAGAGTTGTTTGGTGGCAATGTCGTCATGGGTGACGGTCTCGCCGCTAAACTCGTAAGGTGAAGCCACGAGCCAACCGTCTTGATTCACGAAGAGCTGATGCACACGTACCTGATGTCCCTCCGTTCCATCATTGAAACGAGTATGGTAAACCAACAAGGCACGGTTTTTGTGGTCTACAATGGCAGAGTTGTGTCCTTGTGCGAGTTCTGCTACAGGCATCGTTTCCCACTGATAGTTGCCGAAGAGTTTCACGCCCTCATCACGCTTCGCATCGCCTCCGAAGTTGAGTATGTACTTGCTGTACATGGCATCGATACCCGCAGATGTCAGGCAGTCCTTGTATGGACCGTCCGGCTTTTCCGACCGGAACACACGCATCTGGTAACCTCCTGTTGCCATCAAGCCTCCATAACTCATAAAGAGATAATAGTACTTGCCCACCTTCTGTATATAGCTGGCCTCTCCCGACACATAATAGCCACCAGCTATCTTCTTGCCGAAATAAGGGTCGCTGGTGGTGTTGGCATCGGCAGAGCCTGCGGTGGCAGACTTGCCGCTCACCTCATAAGGGAAGGTGAAGGTATAGTCACGAAGACCATTTTCAGGGTTCAGGCGAATCAAGAAAATGCCGCCTGACCACGAGCCATAGCTCATCCAGAGGTTGTCATCGTCGTCATAGAATACGCATGGGTCGATGCAGTTGGGCCAGAATGTACCCCAGCTTTCGCTCACGTTGTAGCGTGTAGGAAGAGATGTTTCGCCTGTAGCAATGGCAAAATCGGTGTTCTTCCAGTCATCAGTTGCGTCATACGAATTGTGCTTGTAGTAACCCTGGAAGCCGGAGAACACCACCGGACCTTGATACACCCAAGGACCTTCCAAATCACTAGACGTGAAGCATACGATGGAAGAACACCAATTTTTACCGTTCAAGCTCATATACATGCACCATTTCTTCATCGTCTTGTTGTATATGACGTCTGGTGCCCATTCCATGCCAGCCACGGTATTGCTGTCAGCCTGCCAGCCATGAGCATCGAAGTTTCCGAAGTCCACTTCTTCGCCTAGATAGTTTTTCACCTTCTTGACAGCATGGGTGCCGTAAGCATCCTTGAAGTTGACGGCATTACCATTAACGTCTGCGAAGAGGCTGTTGCTGGTACCTGTGTTTTCCTCACCCGTCTTGAATGTGTTCCATGTCTGGTAGTTTGCCGTAGCGTAAGTCTTCGCCCTGCCCAGATGCGAGCCATAGATATAATACTTAGGATTGGCTGTGGAACTCGTCACATCCATCACGATTGATGGGTCGTGTACGCTGATGCGCCCGTCATAGCTCTTGCTATTATACGCCCCCGACAAGGCGGCATCAGTGACAGATGTCTGCGCCATCGCCCCTATAGCCATGAGGCTCATCAAAGAAAGTAAAGTACTTTTCATCTTGCAAACTTGCATTGTAGATATTGATTGTTGATGTTAAAAAACGAGGAAGGCCTATGGTGCTAGAGCCATAGACCTCACCTCTAAAATATTATTGTTGTCGGCAACAGGTTACTCACCTGTAGACTCACCACCTTCGGTAGTATCGTCTGCCTTAGCCTCAGAAAGTTCCCAACCGATGTTCTGACCTAAGTTAGTATTCTTCTTGTAAGTGTCGTCTGGCACTGGGAAGTAATAGTTCTTTGGACTTGAGAACGCACGGGTAGGATGGGTATTATCGCTGCGATAAGTGTAAACCTGCTTGTCGTCTGGAGTCACCACCACGCTATAGATGTTGTAAACCTGCTTGTAGCGTGGCTGGTTCTTCTCGGAAGCAGCAGTCTTGCCCTCAAACAACTTCCAGCGACGCTCGTCGAAGAAACGATGGTCCTCGAAGGCCAACTCGATGCGGCGCTCGTTCTGGATGCGCTCACGGAGCTGATCCTTGGTCATTCCGCTGTAAGCAGGCATACCTACACGGGCACGCACCTTGTTGACATACTGGTAAGCTTGGTCTGTCTGGCCTGCCTCGTTCAGAGCCTCGGCAGCATTAAGCAAAATCTCAGCATAACGGAAGATAGGACAAGCGTGAACGTTATAGGTTGGGTTCTTGAAACTCATGTTGTAGACAAACTTCTTGGAGTAGTAACCCGTTGTGGTTCCACCGTGCAAAGCCTGGTAGTCTTTACCGTCAGGGAACGAAACATCTACCGTACGCTCCTCGTCCTGTGCCTTGTCGCCCCAAACAGTTCCCTGGTGGAAAATGGTCTGCTCCAAGCGTGGGTCACGGTTTGAATAAGGATCCTGGTCGTTGTAAGAAGGATCTTGGTCGATAGGCAGACCGTTCTTAGTCTCGTAGGCATCCACCAAGTTCTGGGTAGGATTGGTACGGCCTGTTGAGTTCACGTCGCCAGAGAATCCGCAAGGCGTATTGAACAACTCTATCTCGCGTGTAGTCCACTCAGAACGGCTGAGGATGTACTCAGGGTTCAAGTGAGGAGTGGTAGTGAAGCACTTGTAGTAGTTCTGGTCGATGTCGTTGTCGTCTGTGGTGTAGAGCCTGTAAGGATTGCTGCTACTTGCATTCTTGTTGATGAAATCGAGCGAAGCCTGTGCAGCCTTCTGCCACAATGCCTGGTCGCCGCTGGGATTGTTGAGCGGAGAAGCCAGATAGAGCAAAGCCCTTGACTTCAAGGCATAAGCGGCAGCACCGTTTACACGTCCCCAGTTCTCATTCTCATTGCTATAGCGGAATGGGAGCACATCCTTCACAGCATCACATTCGTCAGCCACCCACTGCAAAGCCTCAGCCGCAGATGTGCGACCGATAGTAGCTGCCTCGGTGTTGTCCAACACATGGTCTTCGATAGGCACAGCACCGAAATAACCAATCATATCGAAATGGAGCATGGCGCGGATGAAACGAGCTTCTGCGATATTACGGTCGTAGAGGTGGTTATCGTCGCCAGCCTTCTCGGCATTACCGAGTACGCTCTCACGTGCCTTTGCGATGAAGTCGTTGCACACACGGATGCCCTTCAGGTCATTGGTCCAATAGGTAGACGCGAAATAATGGTTCTTGGCATCGTATGAGTCGTTGAGCACGCTGTGATAGTAGTGTACGTTCCAATATGAGAGAGCATTGTCTGTCATACAGTCGCGAGAAGCAGCCAAGAACTGACCGTTGGTATATCCAGCGAAGGCATCTGGCAGGTAAGTGTAAGCATTTGCCAGGACGCCGCGGGTACGGTCGTAGTTGCTATAGATGTTCTCATCAGTATAAGTCAGGTCGACTTCCTTGTCGAGGATGTCGCTGCAGGAGGTCATCCCTCCCACAGCCAACACAGCCAACGATATATTTACTAATAAAATCTTTTTCATGATTCTTTAATGCTAAAATTGATTAGAAACCAATATTGATACCAAATGTAAACGACTTGGTCTTTGGATACCACCAGCAGTAGCTCATTGGCTTCTCTGGGTCTACGTCATCTGGCAAGCTGCTGAATGTAGCAATGTTGTAAGCACTGAAGTAGATACGGCACTTGGTCATCCACAACTTGGAAATCCACTTGGTTGGCAAAGAGTAACCCACCTCGATATTGCGGATTGACCAGAAGTTACCGTTGCGCACCCAGATATCGTTCTGGTAAGAACCTGTGGAACGGTCTGAATCCACGGCGTCGAATCCGTTGTAGACAGGACGTGGATAGGTAGCGTTCACGTTGCGGGGATCTGAAGGATCATCGGTATAGTAACCCCAAGCCTTGGTCACCTCGTGGGTACCCATGTTACTCCAACCACTGTAGCTGATGGCAGGTGAAAGGAATACAGAGCGACGGAGGTAAGCGTTCACAATCATGCGAGCATCGAAACCCTTGTACTCAATACCGAAGTTGAAAGTAGGAATCATCTCTGGGATGATGGTGTAAGAGTCTGGCACCATATCCTTGGAGTCGATAACACGGTCGCCATTGATATCCTTGAAGACGGCTGTACCCAACTGCTGTGCGCCATTGGAGAAGCTATTGTATGGATATTTCTCTGGATGGTCGATAGCATCCTGCTGAGAGGTAGCGATCAAGTTGGGGTCAGAAGCCCACTTGTCGAACTTATAGATGTTCCATCCACCCACGCGGTTGGTACCTGTCTGACTCTGCTCGTAGAGCTCTGCCACAGAAGTATTGTCATAGATTCTGTGACCAGCCTTGCGCTGCCACTCAACATCAGGTTCAGTCTCGTCGATATCAGTAATCTTGTTGGTATTGAAGGTAAGCTGACCCTCAATGTAGTACTTGAAGTCCTTGCCGATATTGCCACGATGACCGAGCACGAGCTCGTATCCATGGCTCTCTACCTTACCATACGAATCCTGTGCCACTGGCACACCGAGGATAGTCTCAGGAATAGTAGAGCGAGACACCAAGATATTGGAACGCCACTCCTTGAAGATATCAAAGCTACCATAGAGCTTCTTGTTCCAGAGATCCCAGTCGAGACCCACGTTCACCATCTTGGAAATTTCCCACTTGCTGTTGGCATTACCAGTCTTCGACTCGGCATAACCATTGACCCATGTGGCATTGTAACCGAAGCCATAACCTGTGGCAGAACCGTAGATGCTCTGGTAGGGATAGCGACCTGCACCTGTGGTAGACTGACCGGCAGTACCATAGGAAGCACGAACCTTCAAGAAGTCAACAAAGCCAAGCTTCTTCATCCAAGACTCTTCAGAGAGCACCCATCCTGCGGATGCACCCCAGAAGGTTCCCCAGCGATCATCGGGCGTGAAGTTGTCACTGCCCATACGCGACAAGTTGACTGATGCAACATACTTGTTGGCATAGTCGTAAGTAGCAGCCAAGTTGTAAGCCAAGTAACGGTTGGCAGACTCGCTGCCAGAGATTTCGTTGCGATAGTAACGGGTAAATGCCTTTGCATCGACATTGTGCTTACCGAAACTATTCTTATAGCTTACGCCACCATACATATTGAAGTTATAGTAGTACTCACGCTGGTTGGCAGAAGGATTGCTCAATGCAGCATAAGTGGTATAACGTGTATAGGTGAAGTCCTTTACGTTTTTAACCTTGAGGTTGTCATAATCGTAGTTCCAGGAGTTGATCTGGTGAGTCTGTGTGGACTGGAAGGTCTCGTAGGCATCGAAACTGATGGTGCCAAACAAGCCCAAGCCCTTCAACACCGGACTCAAGTCGTACTTCGCATTGATGGTGGAGTACAAGTTACGACGACGGTTCTTCTCCAAACCTGAACCACCCAAGTAGCGCACTGGGTTGTTGGCTGTGGATGAAGAGTAGATACTACCGTCAGGGTTGTGTGTAGGAGCCATTGGGTTGGCCTCGATCACACCGAAGGTAACGAGGTTGAACACACCCTCTGTAGGCTGCTTGATGTTGTCGATACGGCCACCCAAGTCGACTGACACGTTCAAATACTTGGAAACGTCGATATCGATGTTTGAACGGAGATTCCAACGGTTCAGCACGTGCTGTGTACTGAAGTTGGAGTTCATCTCTGTACCTTCTGTATTCCACATACCCTCCTGGCGCAAGTAAGAGAAGCTCACATAGTAGCGGGCACGCTGGTTACCGCCACTCAACTGCAAGTTGGTGCGATACTGAGGAGCTGAGGAACGATAGAGCTGGTCTGCCCAAGATGTATTGAAATACTGGTACTTGCGAATATCATCATCGCCGAATGTACCGCCATCACAAACATACTTGTAGTTGGCAATCTGCTCATCGGTATACATGGGATCCATACCGCTCAGGTAGCGCACCTGGTTGCGGGTCATTGCCATGTTGTAGGAGTTCTGCACCTCCATCTTGTTGGCAAGTGTCTGGAAACCGACTTCCTGAGTGAAGTCAATCTTGGTCTTGCCTGCGTTACCGCGCTTGGTTGTCACCATGATGACACCGTTGGCACCACGCATACCATAGATGGCAGAAGCTGCGGCATCCTTCAACACCGTGACGCTCTCGATAGGGAATGCATCGAGGAAGGAGAGGTCACGCTCCACATTGTCGACGATGATCAACGGAGAACGGGCACTCTGGTTGGTGGTACGGATACCACGAACGAAGAGGAAACTCTCCGACCAACCTGGCTCAGAAGACCACTCGTAGGTCTCCACACCATTGAGAGTAGAGGTGAAAGCATTCTGAAGAATGGTGACTGGATGCTTCTGCAGTTCCTCACCCGTTACCGCTGAACGCGAATCTGTCAAGATTTTCTTCTTCTGCTGTCCGAAAGGAACAGGAGCCAAATGCTCATATTCGTCAGTGTCGTCTTCCAACTTGATGACAAAGCTACCATCGAACGTAGACACCTTCTCCTGGGCATTCTTGTAACCGAGACTTGAAACACAAATCTCATCGGTTGGGTTCACCTTTTTCAATGAGAAGTAACCGTCCTTATCGGTGATGGCAATACGGCTTTCCTCTGCCACGTTGACAACAGCCCCAATGATGGGGTCACCCTGGCTGTTGACAATTCGGCCTTTCAACACTTGCTCCTGCGCAAAAGTAGAGGTTGCGGCACAGAGAAGTGCGTTCACCATCAAGACTCGGCTTGACGATGACACCTTTTTATATATGTTCTGAATATTATTCATACTATTCTGTACTTTAAAAGAGTTATTCTTTCCAACCATCGTTCTGGAAGTCCTGTCCTATCTTCCAAATCTCAGCCTCCGGAATTGGGTAGAGATAGAATCGATCTTGCCACGTGCGGTTCTGTGCCACCTTACGGGTGATGGTTCCATCGGCAGCTACATTCACACCGTAGATGTCACGGCCAAGAGCCTCACCAGCCACGTTCCAACGGCGAACGTCCCACCAACGGTGCTCCTCGAAAGCGAGCTCGATGGTGCGCTCCTTATGGATGAAGTTGCGCATGGCTGTCTGGTTGTTCAAATCGGCGCGGTCGGCTACATTGCCGATGATGCCTGCACGGTGACGAATCATGTCGAGCGCATCACATATCGCAGTTCTATAAGTTGCATAATCCAGCTCATTCAGCGTCTCGGCAAGGCTCAAAATGATCTCGTTATAAGAGAAGATCTTCCAAAGACGCTTTGATGTACCACCATGGTTGCTGCTCAAGATGGTCTCCGGGATGTACTTGCGTACATAGTAGCCTGTAGGAGTGGCGTTCTGGTTGCCGATAGGATTGTCGCGGTGACCATAAACCACATCAATCACGTTGGTCTTAGAACTGGTGGCCTGTCCCCACACACAGCCATTGTAAAGGATGGTAGAGGCAAGACGTGGGTCACGGTCCTTCCACATGTTCTGGTCGGAATAACCGCTCTCCTCGTTGATGGTAGGCTTTCCGTTGGTGTAAACAGGAGCACCTGTAGCATCATACTGGGTAAACGGAGCCGATCCGTCTTCCATGTCATACATGTCAACGAGATTCTGGCTTGGGCAGAGACCACCTTGTCCACCTTCACCTACAGGGGTATCCGTGGAGATACCACTCCAACCAATGACAGGGTCGTTGCGGAAGAAGATGACCTCAGGATTATTGTCGGTATAAGTGGTGAGAAGCCAAGCGTTGTTGTAAGCAGACACACCACCATTGGTGCGTGTCTCCAACTTGTAGTAACCGCCATACTTGGTGATGAAATCAGAGATTGCATCAAACGCATCTTTCCAAGTCACTCCACTCTGTGCAGCGTAGCGAGGGCTGGCCATATAGAGTTTCATACGAATGTTGAGCGCACTGGCTGTAGGCTGGTTCACCTCGCCTGCGTACGTAGCGTCTTTAGTCTCATCGTATGTCTTCAAGCCCGGCTCACACTCCTTGACCTCCTTGAAGAGATAAGCCATGTAAGTCTTCAAGTCAGGACGCGTCGTGTAACCCGTCAAGAGGTCACCGTTAGGATCCAGCTCTGTGGTAACCAATGGCACGGGACCATAGCGGAGGAACAACTCCCAGTAGAAATAAGCACGGAGGAAACGAGCCTCAGAGATGATGTTGTTCTTCTGTACAGTGTAGATGCTATCGTTCTTGTCTGCGGGGCGCAGTTTGTTGAGAGAATCAGCCTCCAAGGTTGCAATCGTAATGTTGCACTTGCGGATACCACGATAGCGGCTCTCCCATGGGCTTGTCAGCTCGGCAGCAGCACCACTACCATAATAATTACCGATATTGAATGTGGTACGTGTGCCAGATGTGCCGATACTCGACTCAGCCAGGTCGGTAGCAGCATCGAGCCAAGAGTTGTTGATGCGGTTGGCACCATTGAGCAGGAAGTTGTAGGTGTCGTTGTGGTTCTGCTCCACCAAGGTGAAGTCGCTCAACACCTCTTCCTTAGTCAGCTCGTTGCTTGGCTGCTTATCCAGAAAATTGCCGAAGGCATCCTCACAGGAGGTGAGCGTCATCGCTCCCATTGCGAGTGCCAAAGCAAAGATATTATATTTCTTCATTTTTCTAATCGTTTTGAATGTTCTTGAATTAGAATACGACATTGAAGCCTACGTTGACGGTCTTCAAGAGTGGATAACGGTTGGAACCGTTGCTCTCTGGGTCAACCAAGCCGTCGAGATGATCCCATGTAAACAAGTTGTTGGCATTGACATACACGCGTGCGTTGCTCATGCCGATGCGCTTGATCAACTCTTTGGGGAGTGTATAGCTCAACTCGATGTTCTTCAAGCGGACGAATGCACCATTCTTCAAGAAGAAGGAGTTCTGGCGCTGGTTGTGGTCGCCGTTGCTGCCGTAGTGGAGCAAAGGATATGTGGCGTTTGCCAAGTTCTCACTCTCGCTCAGGTTGGGGTTCCAACGGTTCAAGTGGATATCCTTTACCTTGCCATTGTTCATGAAAGCAAACATGGCGTCGCTATCATAGTAACGTGACACATGGTCTACGCCCTGGAACATCACCTCGAAACCGAAGCCCTTGTAGTTGGCACCGAGTGTCAAAGCGTATGTGTTCTCTGGGATATCGCTGTAGCCGATGAAGGTCTCGTCACGGTCGTCGATGAAGCCATCGTTGTTCATATCCTTGTATTTCAAGTCACCCACCTTCACTGTACCATAGGTTGATACAGGGAAATTAGGATTGTCCAAGTCGGCCTGTGTCACGAAGCCCTCGCATACCAAACCGAAGTACTGGTTGATGGGGTGTCCCTCACGCTTGCGGTACTCTGTCTTGTAGGCTGCCTCGTCCATGCTCTTAATCTTGTTGGCGGCATGTGAGAAGGTTGCACCAATGCTATAAGAGAAGTCCTTGCCGATGTAGTTGAAGTGATGAAGCTCCAACTCGTAACCCTTGTTCTGTGTCTTACCGAGGTTTCCGGCTGCCATGGTCACACCCACCCATTGTGGACGGCTCAGGTATTCTGTCAAGATGTTGTTGCGGTTCTCCACAAAGTAGTCGAAACTACCAGTCAACAGACCGTTGAACAAACCAAACTCAACACCTGCGTTGAACTTCTTGGCACGCTCCCATGTCACGCCATAGTTAGGATACTGGGTCTCATAGATACCAGTCTTGCCTGTATTGCCGAAGTAGTAGTCGTTGGAAATCTGTCCCCACTTTTCCTCATAGAGGAAGCGCTGAGAAACACCATTCACTGTATATACGTCGTTACCGACCTCACCATAGGAAGCACGAATCTTCAAGTTGTTCAACCAGTTCTCGGTGCTCTTCATGAAGTTTTCTTGCGTTACACGCCAACCCAATGAGAATGCTGGGAAGAAACCGAAGCGCTTGCCCTTCATGAAGTTCTCGGAACCGTTGTAACCCACGTTCACCTCGGCGAGATACTTGTCGTCATAGCCATAAGTCACACGACCTACGAGACCTTGGTAACGCTTAGCCAAGTCAGAATTGTAACGATAGTCGTTCTGGTTGTAAAGGATCATACCGGTCACATCGTTCTTACCGAACTTGCGTGAGTAGTTGATCTGACCTTCCATGTAGAGCTTGTAAGTAGTAGAAGAACTCTTGCTGTAAGCCAAGTCACCATCGGTGTTGTACTTGGTATAGGCATCAGCGCTGGTGTAGTTGGCACGGTCGTTCAACTCGTATGTAGCGAACGAAGCACCGAAAGTCTTCTTGTAATAAGAGTCGTAGTCGAAAGAAACCATACCTCGAACAGAGAGACCTGGAGTCAACCAGTCCATCTTGTAGTCGGCAATGAAGTTGGTCTCATTGATAGTGTTGGTTCCACGATAGTATCCACCCTGTGTAAGGGCAGCCACCACATTGTCCTGATAAACGGCAGTGCCGCCATAGAGGGTCTTTGTACTCTCACCGTTCTGCACCTGATAAGATACAGGGAATATCCAACCTGGAGTATGGTTGATGCGAGCGAAAATGTCATAGTTGGTAGAGCTCTCGCTGGTGTTTGAACCATGACGGTTCTCGAAACGAGTACCGAAGTTAACGCTGAACGTCAAGTCCTTGGAAAGGAAGAAGTCCATGTTGGCACGGAAAGCATAACGGTTGTAGCCTGGGCTGGAAGAGTTGCCATACTTGTCTGAGCTGAGGTTCTTGATGAGAGAGCCCTGGTTGTACATTTCGCCTGACACATAGTAGCGCATGCGCTTCGTACCGCCACGCACACTCACATTGTAGCGCTGAGATGGAGCCCAGTTGTTGAGCACCTCGTCATACCAGTCCACGTTAGGATAGAGAAGAGCATCAGCACCAGTCAACTCACCGGCGCAGCTCTTGCGATACATCTCTATATCAGAAGCAGAGTACTGTGATGGCAGACCATCGTTGCTCAAAGCCTCCTCCAAGAGGGTCACGGAGTCGTAAGAGTTCAAATAATTGGGCTTGCGAGTAGGAGTACCCCACATGAAGTTACCCGTCACGCTCACCTCTGGTTTCATGTCCTTACCACGCTTGGTGGTAACGAGGATCACACCATTAGCACCACGCACACCGTAAACGGCTGTGGCAGAGGCATCTTTCAATACAGAGATACTCTCAATGTCGTCGGGAGCCACCTGAGAGAAAGCACGCTCCACACCGTCAACCATCACCAATGGAGCACCATCGCCAGCAAAGGTTGCACGACCACGGATATTGATGGTAGCATCGTCGGCACCAGGAGCACCAGAAGTCTGTGTGGTCACCACGCCAGGAATCTTACCGGCAATTGCCTGGGTCACGTTGGCAGTAGGAGTGCTCAAGAGGTCATCGGAGTTTACCTGAGAGATAGCACCGATCACGCTCTCCTTCTTCTGATGGCCATAACCTACGACTACGACCTCATTGATTTTCTGACTCTCGTCCTTGAGAACCACCTTGATATTGCGCTGACTGCCCACTCGGATGCTCTGTGCGATCATACCGATATAAGAAATCTTCAAAGTGGAGTTCTCGTTCTTGACCTGAATCTTAAAGTTACCGTCGAGGTCGCTGACGACACCATTGGTTGTCAATGCCTCCATGACAGTAGCACCGATGACTGGCTCACCGTTCTCGTCCGACACATTACCGGAGACGGTAATCTGAGCTGATGCTCCCAAAGAGAGGAGCACCAGTGTCAGGGTCAAGAACAACTTATGCAATATATTATTGTTCATTGTTTATTCCGTTTATGTTATTTAATCAACTTGCCTTGCTCATAAATGTCCTTCGAGGCATAGCACTCCGATGCATTCAGCTGGAGATAAGAACCATCTACGATGAGGAAAGCACGTAGTGTGGCAGTAGGATCACCACAGGTAGCATGGAACATTTCCGTATACTCTGTCTTGTTGGTAGCTATAGCTGTGGCAGTTACATAAACCTCGCCTTCACTATTACGCAACAAATCTATCGTCACGTTGGCACCTTCCATATCCTTGCGGTACTGATCCCAATCTCCATAACCGATGTTGCTGAAATTGTCACCGTTGTAGGCAGATCCCCAACCATAGAGGTCGCTTCGGATGACAAAGTACTCGGAATATCCAGCGGCGTCACGGTCTGCGTCGGTAGACACACAGAGGTTCCAGTTGTTCCAGTTGCCCACACCAGAAGTATGGTTAATGAAATTCAAATGCAAATCATAGCCTGCAGGAATCTGGAAATAGTCGGAGAATTGAGTCCACCAAGGAGCAGTGCAGTCTGCTGTACCTACATTAGGAATGGAAAGGGCGTAATTCTTCATGAGTTTGCAGTTGTTTGAAATCACCTTCAAATATGAGCCATCGACTGTCAAGAAGGCACGAACCGTCTGAGTGCCTGTTCCACAATTTGCAGTGTACTTCTCTGTATAAACAGTACCATTCTCAGCTGTAGCAACAGCTTTCACCGTAACCGCAGCACCCTTGCGCTCAATATCCATCACAACCTTTGCGCCATTCATATCCTTGCGGAACTGATCCCAATCTCCATAACCTTCACTACTGAAGTTGGCAGCATCATAAGCAGAGCCCCAACCATACAGGTCGCTTCGGATTACAAAGTACTCGGAATAGCCATCGGCATCACGATCTGCGTCGGTTGCCAAGCAGAGGTTCCAGTTGTTCCAGTTATTCTGACCAGAAGTGTAGTTGTAGAACTCCAAATGCAAAGTTGTATTCTGCGGAATCTGGAAATAGTCGGAGAATTGACTCCAGAAAGCAGTACTGCAGTCTTCCGAACCAACTGGGAGATAAATATTCGTATCAATATTGCCTGGCTCTGCAGTCTTCTTCCAATCTTTCTCCTCCATCATGTTACGAATCAAAGTAACATTGTCGATAGAAACCACATTGGTTGAGTCGGCAGCTGGCAACTGGCTATCACCACCTATATAAAGGTAAGGAAGCGTATTGATGGCCTCCACCAAAGACTTGTACTGGAAGGAAGTGGCACTAGTGGAAGATGTGCTGCCAGAAACACTCTTCTTGCCGTCCACATAGAACTGGTAGCCATCGTCGGAAACCTGAAGAGCCACGAAATGCCACTCGTTGGGAGTAAGCATGCCTGTCTCCACGGAGGCAGGGTCGTTCTCGTTGAGATTCAAGCTTTGCAGCTGACCAGCCTTTTCGTAAACCATCTGTCCGTTGGCAGTGAAATAGAAATGAGCAGCGTTAGCGTCTTTGGCGTCTGTACCAAACGAGATAAGGGGACGAGTCAAGTCGACATCACCTTCTGTTCCGTCTTCAGCTACGTCTGCATCGATCTTCACTACGAAGGTGATGGCAGCACCATTCTGCAACTTCACGTCATTGAAAGGATTGGCAAACTTGCCACCTCCCTTACTTGTCAAGCGCAGTACACTACTAGCGAGATAATCGTCCACGATTATCTCGCAACTCTCGTCATGACTAACCATGTCTGAATATTCCGGCTTCTCGTCAGAATACTCAAAGTCATAAGTTGCCACTGTTGTCTTGGATGCATAAATCTGACCGCCAGCAGGATCATCCTGTCGGCCCCAGTCATCACCACAAGCTGTGAAACTTAAGGCCACCATGATAGCACAAGCGAATTTAAGCAAAGATTTCTTAACCTTCATAACTTAATGCTTTTAGGTTGAACTATTTTTTTAGGTTTGTTTATAATTGTCTGAACAACAAGAAGTTGCCCAGGATTTTACCTTATCAAAGCAAACTCTTACCTTAGTGTTGTAAAACAAAAGGTGTAAAGTTTACACTTGACTTGGCAAAGTTATGAATAAAATCTGAAAGATTCAAATCTTTAGGTGTGTTTTTTTTAATATTTTTTATCCAGTAAGACATATAGAACAATTCCCGTAGAGACGACACATTTTGACAGCACAGAAGAGATCCCCGCTAATCGATCTAAAACGCCCTAAAAAAGGAGGCTGCCTTGGCACTTTCTGTATTTTTATACCCTTAGAACTATATTAACTCACAACCGCAACAGAATTCATTTTAAAGAACATAACCCATGGTTCCGCAACAAAATAATTGCGTCACCATGGGTTATTTCAGAATTTTACGGCGGTTTCAGTACCCTCAAAACATATCGTCCCTACGGGGCTTGTTTATGAGGTTTTACCAGACCCAATAATTTTCTATCTTTCTTGATTACTTCAGTCTCAAAATGTTGAGCGAGTTGGCAGGCACCTCGACCTCAACGCCGTTCTTCTGGGTGGTGATGAATGTCTCCACTGGATAAACGTTGGTTGGGTTGTCGATGGTGTTCTCCTCCAAACCGTTCTTGGCAGAAAGGCGGATGAGCTTTCCGTCCTTGATTTCCTTGCCCTGAAGATTGACCTTGGCTGTAGTGTTCTCGGTACCGGTGTTGGCAATTTTGAGGATAACCTCACCAGTCTTCTCGTCGAGTGTAGCGGTAGAGAAGATTCCGGGCTTGGTATTTGCCTTCAACTTTGTAGCGAAGATTTCCTTACCATCCACTGACGCGAAGATGCTGTCGCCTACCACCTTCAGTTCGATGTCGTACCACTTGCCAGTCTCTACCTTGCCTGGGCAAGTAGCTATCTGACCCTTGCCACCATTCACTATTTGCTCAATGCCGTGCTGGGTGTTGTTCCATCCACCGAGGTTCAACCAGCAGTAGTTCTGAGGATCCACGTAATTGAATACTACGAGGAAGCCCTCGTTGCCGGCATCTTTCTTCGCGCGTACCTTATATATATAGCCATCGCTGGTAATCTTGCCTGGGTTCAGGCGTATGCAATTTTCCTCACTGCTGGTCTGCTTGATTTCGTCTCCCTCTACCTTCCATGAGCCACGTATGTCGGTCGGGGTGAGTTCGAGTGTGGCAGGGAGCGCATTGCCCTTGTCGTCGGTATAACCCTCGTCCTTGAAAGACACCTGAGTGCCCCATGTTCCCATACCTACCTGGCAAATGGCGGGTTTCACCTTAGTTTGCTCGTACTTGTAAGGAGAACTCTGCTCCACCTTCAGCACACGCGTTCCAACGTTGTTCGCCATCACGTTCTGCACGTAGTAGGAAGGAGTGCCGAACACCTTGTCGGAGGTATACTGTATCATGTCGGGTGCCCACATACGGTTGTTAAGGTTGGCGAAGATAGGGGCATAGGATGCCATTGTCACGATGTCGGAGTTGTTCTCGATGCCCATCATGTAGACAGCCTCGCCGAGGGCTGCGTCGAGTGATCCCATGTTGCCGAAGCCTTGCGTCACGGCATACTCACCCACGTAGATCTCACTGCCCTTGCGGTCGTAAGAGTCGTACTTGTTGAAGTTCTCGGCAAACCAAGCAGGATTGCGGTAGTAGTGCTCGTCGATCAGTTCCACGCTCTCGTTGGTTTCCCACTTGGGGTTGTCGTCGCCCCATGCCACCACGTTACCTATCAAGTGCATCTTGGGATATTTTGCCAATACAGCATCCTTGAACTTCTTGAAACGCTCATAGTAGTGGTCGCTCTGCTGGGCTGGGTCGGGCTGGTTATTCTCGTTGCCAATCTCCAGATACTCAATGTTGTATGGCGCGGGATGTCCGTTCTTGGCGCGAAGGGCTCCGTATTTGGAAGTAACAGGACCGTTGGCATACTCCAGGGCGTTCAAGCACTCGTCAATCCAAGGCTGGATGCTGTCCACGGGAGTCATGCCACCGTGCCACAGACCCACGTTCACCACATAGAGAGGCTTTGCGTTCAGGTCCTCTGCCAACTGCAGATACTCGTCAAATCCCATGCCGTCGCTGGTGCGATAGCGCCAGTTCACGTTCTTATGACCGGGACGCTCCTCGATAGGGCCGATGGTCTTCTCCCAGTGGTAGGCATTCTCGGGAGACTCCTGTCCCTCCACATAGCAACCGCCAGGGAAGCGGACGAACTTAGGGTGGATATTGTATAAGAGCTGTGCCAAGTCGGGACGCAAACCGTTCTCACGGTTCTTGAATGTGGGAGGGAAAAGGCTCACCACATCGAGCTGGATGGAACCCTTGCCGTCGGCAACGAGAGCAAACTGAGCCTTGGCATCATTGGCGTTGGCAGTAAGCTCCGCTGTATATTTCGTCCATTTCTTTCCTATTTTGCCGTCGATGGCAACCTCGGCATACACCTTGTCGCCTTTCTCATTGATGATCTGTGCCTTCAGACCGCCCTTGTAGCTGCCCTTCGCCCAGAAGGAGAGCTTATAGGTTCTGCCCTGCACGCTGTTGATGCCCCAGAAGCCCTCGTTGATGAGGGAGGCTGTGGCGGTGGGAGTTGCGGCTACAGTGAGCTGGAGAGCCTTGCCCTGTGCAGAGTTGAGCAATCCCTTATTGACAAGCTGTGTGGAAATCTTCGCGCCAGCCTGGGCAGAAGTCTTCCAAGTGGGAATCTCGTTGTCCGCATCCTCGAAGGAACGGTTGCTGATCAGCTCGGCATAGAGACCGCCGTCGGCAGCATGATTGATATCCTCGAAGAAGATGCCATACAAATTAGGTGACACCTTGACGCCGGGGGCGGAGGCATCCACATTGATGGTTACCTGTGCATTGGCTGCCATGGCAGAGGCGAGCACGGCGGAAAGTAAAAGCTGTCTTTTCTTGTTCATTGTTATTCTTAGGTTTGTTTTAAATCAACTTGGTTTATTTCATGTGTTTGCTTGAACACGAATCTCGGTCATGCCTGCAACATTCTACCTTTCCACGGCCTTAAGCCCCTGCAGCATCCACACGTTCATCTCGTTGGCGCCACGGTGGTTCCATGCATAATAAGGTATGAGCGTGAGTTGCAACGGAGAGGCAGACACCGTGCCGTCGGCATTCTCGCCGAGCAATTGCGCCTGGGTCTTGATAGCCTTTACCGCAAAGGCAGGGGCACCCTGCGTTTCGGTATTGGCAATGGTGTAGCCGTCTACCTCTGTAAATGTCGGACGGGCATTCATCACCGCACGCAACACTGAAGTGCCACCGTTGTCGGCTGCCTCGGCACAGTAGACCAACGGGCCACGCTCCACTGCCACCCTGCCACGGTCGTCAGCCACACGATTATCGGCCACGACGGTGCGCACTGGCATATCGAAGTGTATGCGTACCACATCACCTTTCTTGATACCCTTTACAGGAAGATATCCCTTGTTGGCATCGAGGTCACCCTCCACGACTCGTCCGTTTACGGTGACGCTGTAGGCTGGCTTAACCGTGTCGCTATAGCGGTAGAGGTCGCTCGGCACAACCTGATTGCGCACCCAGCCGGGTATGCGTACCAGCAGGTTGGCATTCTTCGCACCGCTCTTCTTTACCACAATCTTGATGTCACCGTTCCATGGATACTCCGTGGTCTCCTCCAGCACCACATCCTTGTCCTGCACACGGATGGTGGAGGTGTTTCCGGCAAAAAGGTTGACATATATATTATTGTCCTTCACACCGTAGAGGTAGCCCGGCACGGAAGGGATGAAACGGCAAAGGTTACTGGGGCAGCAGGCACAGCCGAACCAAGGCTGGCGCGTGGTGGTATTGTCAGAGTTGAAGGCATACTTGCCGTCGCTCGACAGGGGGTTGGGATAGAAGAAGCGTCCGCCATCTACGCTCATGCCTGAGATGACACCGTTGTAGAGCGTGCGCTCCAGACAGTCGATGTACTTGCTGTCGCCATGGAGCAGGAACATGCGCTCGTTGAGATACACTTGTGCTATGGCGGCACAGGTCTCGTTGTAGGCCGTCATGTTGGGCAGTTCGTAGTTGGCGCCGAAGGCCTCGCCATCATGACGCGCGCCTACGCCTCCCGTAAGGTAATACTTGCACGAAACTATGTTTTGCCACAAACGGCCGATGGTGCTTATGTAGGCAGAGTCCTGCGTCAAGGCTGCCACATCGGCAATGCCGGCATACATATATCCTGCACGCACGGCATGTCCCCATGCCTCCGTCTGCTGCAAGACAGGTTTGTCGCTCTGCGAGTATAGAGCGTGTATGCCGGTCTTGCCACGCATATCGAGAAAATACTTGGCCTCGTCGAGGTATTTCTTTTCGCCCGTCAAGGTATAGAGGCGTGCCAATGCCATCTCGGCTATCTGGTGTCCAGGCACCACGCGGTGCTGACCAGCGTTGGGCCCCACCTCCCTGACCACACAGTCGGCATAACGGCGCGCTATGTCGAGGAATCGCGTGCTGCCCGTGGCCTGATAGTGGGCACAGGCGGCATCTACCATATGCCCGAGATTGTAGAGCTCGTGGCTCAAATCCTCCACCTTACTCCAGCGTGTATCGCCCGACCAGGCATGTGGATGGCGGGGGTTGATGGTGCGGGCCGTGTACAGGTAGCCGTCGGGTTCCTGTGCCGCCGCCACTACGTCGAGCACACTGTCAATGTATGCCACCATCTTCTTGTCGGGATAGGTCTGAAGTATATAACTGGCGCCTTCTATTGTCTTGTACACATCGGTATCGTCGAAGGAGAAGCCCATAAACTTGCTCACGTCCCATGCCGGAGTGTCCAGTCCGGCATGACCGGGATGCTGCAGGGTATAGGCTGCCATCTCAAAGTTCTTGTAGCGCCTTTCGCTCTCACACTTCGAGAAAGCCAGTGGCACGGTAACCTCGCGCACAGCTTTCAGACGGTCGCCCCAGAAGGTACCGGCAGTAATCTTCACACTGGTAAAAGGCACTTGTGCATAGGGATAACCATTCGACACGGCAGTGCGGGCAGACACCGGAAGCACGGCAGTCGCCATGAAAAATACTGCAGCCGAGATCATTTTTTTCATAGTTTTTGGCGTTTTAGATTAATGAGTGCAAAGTTAACACTTAAAATCAGAAACAAGAAAAAAATGGGCTTTTCTATCACAAGTATTTTTGACCTTGCAAGTCAACAGTGCCCATAGCCACAAAACAGCCGCCTCATGGCAACCATCTATCAACGGTTGCGCTTGGCGTCTATCATGCTCTTCAAGCCGTCGCTGTAGCCGGAGACCACTTGCCTGGCGAACATCTTTCCGCTGTCGCACACAGCCTGGAAGTCGTCTTCCGTGAGAATCCTTGGCGAGCGCCTGCCGTTGAAATGGGTAAGGGGCATCAGCGATTCCTCATCATAATCCTCTCCATCGACCAATACGCATCGGGACGCGAGCGAAGAATTCAGCGCCACGGTAGGCACAAAAGTCTCCAAAGGACGATAGCTAGTGCTGAAATAAGTCTTCAGATGCTCGTTCTCGTCCCACTCCCTTACGATGAGGTTTCCCATCTCGCGGGTTATTGCCCACGATGTTCCTCCTTTATATAATGTATAAGTCTTCAAAGGGCAATGCACGCGGAGGGTCTTGTGTATATGGCTGCCCGACAACACAAGACGCGCGAGCCGGCGAACCTTGCCCTTAAACGAGCCACTCTCCCATAAGTGATCATTGAAAAGCTGGAAATCAGTGTACTTGTATGCCATACTGCCCATGCCAGGCATGGCGACACCAGCAACGACCTGTCTTCCGCCCAAGCCGGCGAAATATTCTTTGATGCGGTCGTTGCTCCACACAGGATAGTCGAGACCGCCTATCGCCACGAGATAATCAGCCCCACAAGAAAGCGCCTCACGAATCAACCTCACCTGAGCATTCACCTCACTGAGACCTCCGACGACCGTCCTTACCCTACGTGTGAGGAAATGCACGTTGATGCCCTGCACTTGGTGCATGAAGCGCAGAATGTCGCGGCTGCCATCCACATGTATATAATATTCAGCGTCAGCAGGAAGACTGCTCACGAGATCGCGCAAATGACATGCGTCTTTCTGTACGTTAATCAAAAAAGCAAGTTTCATAGTCGTTTCAATTAATCCCGATTCCTTTGGCAAAAATACGAATATTATTCCGAACTTACAAGAAAACACCCATGGAAAAAATCCCAAATAAAACATCACGAACGCCCGAATTGTTAATAATACATAAACAAACAAAATCCTCTCTGCTTCAATATCACAATACTCATTATATATACGTACCTTTGCACCTCGGATTGAGGCGGCATTCTTAGAACCGTCTCAGTACAGGCGTGTTAATAGTGTCGCGTAAGGCCATGCGTCACGGTTAGTGAATCGTCTGCGCGTTCAGGGTTAAAGCCATGGATGGTCTCTTTTAGACTGGAGGCACCGCGAGGCCCCTGTTCATCTGCTACAATTATTAAACATTCATTTTTATTATTCAAGTTCAAAAAATGGACACATTAAGTTACAAGACTGTCTCCGTCAACAAGGAGACGGCAAAGAAGGAGTGGGTCGTCGTGGATGCCACCGACCAGATTGTGGGCCGTCTGTGCTCTAAGGTCGCAAAGCTGCTCCGCGGCAAATACAAGCCCAGTTTCACACCTCACGTAGACTGCGGTGACAACGTGATCATCATCAACGCAGCCAAGGTTCAGTTCTCTGGCAAGAAGGAGACTGACAAGATCTACACACGCTATACTGGTTATCCAGGTGGCCAGCGTTTCAACACGCCTGCCGACCTGCGCACACGTCCAAACGGCATCGACAAGATGCTGCGCCACGCCATCAAGGGCATGCTGCCGAAGGGTCCCCTCGGTCGCTCACTGATGGACAACGTTTACATCTTCGAGGGAGCTGAGCACGACAAGGCCGCTCAGCAGCCAAAGAACATCGACATTAACCAGTATAAATAATCAATAGAGATGGAAGTTATCAACGCAATCGGCCGCCGCAAGAGCGCCGTAGCCCGCGTTTACCTCACAGAGGGTACCGGTAAGATCACAATCAATAAAGTAGACATAGAAAAGTATTTCCCATCAGCCATCCTTCGCTACGTGGTGAAGCAGCCTCTGTCGCTGCTCGAGGTTGCTGAGAAATACGACATCAAGGCCAACCTCGATGGTGGTGGTTACACAGGCCAGAGCCAGGCTCTGCGTCTCGCCATCGCTCGCGCCCTGGTGAAGATCAACGCTGAGGACAAGAAGAACCTCAAGGACAACGGCTTCCTCACACGCGACAGCCGCTCCGTTGAGCGTAAGAAGCCAGGTCAGCCAAAGGCTCGCCGTCGCTTCCAGTTCAGCAAGCGTTAATCCGCCGTTTAGCATCCAAACAGGCAGGATCCACATGGCTACCTGCCTGCTGGTTCTAATCAATGAGATAGAATTAACAAGGAAAGTAAACAATTTTAAAACAAGAAAACAAAAATGTCAAGAACATCATTCGAACAGCTTCTTCAGGCTGGTTGCCACTTTGGTCACCTGAAACGTAAGTGGAATCCCGCTATGGCTCCTTACATCTTCATGGAGCGCAATGGCATTCATATCATCGACCTCAACAAGACAGTAGCCAAGATCGACGACGCCGCCGAGGCTCTCAAGGCTATCGCCAAGAGCGGTCGCAAGATTCTCTTCGTGGCCACAAAGAAGCAGGCCAAGGACGTGGTTGCCGAGAAGGCCGCAAGCGTCAACATGCCTTACGTTATCGAGCGCTGGCCCGGTGGTATGCTCACCAACTTCCCAACGATCCGCAAGGCCGTGAAGAAGATGGCCAACATCGACAAGATGATGAACGATGGCACATTCTCTAACCTCTCAAAGCGCGAGTTGCTGCAAATCAACCGTCAGCGCGCCAAGTTGGAGAAGAACCTCGGCTCTATCGCCGACCTCAACCGTCTGCCTTCAGCACTCTTCGTGGTCGACGTGATGAAAGAGCACATCGCCGTGAAGGAGGCCAACCGTCTGGGCATCCCCGTGTTCGGTATCGTTGACACCAACTCTGATCCTCACAACATCGACTACGTGATCCCTGCCAACGACGACGCCAAGGATTCAGTAGAGACCATCCTCGACGCTTGCTGCGCAGCTATCGCAGAGGGCTTGGAGGAGCACAAGGCTGAGAAGGCTGACGACAAGGCTGCCGCTGATCAGCCCGAGGAGGCAGCAGAGGGTCGCCGTCGCAACCGTCGCGCACGCCGTGAGGACGCACCAGAGGCTCCTAAAGCAGAAGAGGCAGCTCCTGCAGCTGAGTAAGACATCAACAATAAAATAGAAAACACAATTATGGCTGTTACAATTGAAGACATCAAGAAGCTTCGCGCCATGACTGGCGCCGGTATGAAGGACTGCAAAAAGGCCCTCGCCGAGGCTGATGGTGATATCGACAAGGCTGTGGAGCTCGTCCGCGAGCGTGGTTTGGCTATCGCCGCAAAGCGTTCCGACCGTACCACATCCAATGGTTGCGTTCTCGTTAAGAACGACAATGGCTTCGCCGCAATGATCGCATTGAAGTGTGAGACCGACTTCGTTGCCAACGGTGCCGACTATATCGCCCTGACACAGGAAATTCTCGACCTTGCCATCGCTGCCAAGGCTCACTCTCTCGACGAGGTGAAGGCTCTGCAGACAAAGGACGGCATCACGGTTGAAGAGGCTGTGACACGTCGCTCTGGCGTCGTAGGCGAGAAGATGGAGCTCGACGGCTACAACGTGCTCGAGGGTGCCAACATCGCTGTATACGATCACATGCGCCGTCACACTCTGGCCACAATGGTTCAGCTCTCCGAGGACAACGAGGAGGCTGGCTACAAGGTTGCCATGCAGGTGGCTGCCATGAAGCCCGTGGCTCTCGACGAGGCAAGCGTTCCTCAGAGCGTGAAGGACGAAGAGCTTCGCATCGCTATCGAGAAGACCAAGGAGGAGCAGATCGAGCGTCAGGTGAACGTCGCACTGAAGAAGGCTGGCATCAACGCTAACCTCGTAGACAGCGACGACCACATCGCAAGCAACATGGCTAAGGGCTGGCTCACACAGGAGGAGGCCGACAAGGCTCAGCAAATCCGCAAGGAGGTGTCTGTTACCGCTGCTGCCAACTTGAAGGAGCAGATGATCCAGAACATCGCCAAGGGTCGTATGGCTAAGTTCTTCAAGGAGAGCTGCCTCGTAGACCAGGAGTTCCAGTTCGGTGACGAGGGTTCCAAGGAGAGCGTTACACAGTGGCTCAACAAGCAGTCGAAGGACTTGAAGGTCTTGGCTTTCAAGCGCTTCTCTCTGTCTGCCGACTAAGTTTTGGCTTTACAAAACACACATATAAAAAGCCGTTGGGATTCATTTCCCAACGGCTTTTTTGATATACCCCTGCACCCTCACCGGCTTTACAGTGAAAAGGCAGCGGCTTTTCAGTGGAATCCCATCGAGATTTCAGTGGAAAGCCGCTGCCTTTTCAGTGCAAAGCCGATGGCACGAAAAATAGGCTATTGAACATGGTGGTGTTTTTTCCTTCATTCCCTCTTTTTTTGTGTGTAGGTGAGCCTTATTTTCCACATTATTGCTACTTTTGCGTACACTAAAGACAGCTTAATGGCGGAAATCTCAAAAGAAAAGCGAAGCAAGATGATGGCTGCCGTCCGTTCGAGAGACACAAAGCCCGAATTGACGGTGAGAAAATACCTTTGGCGGCTCGGCTTCAGGTATAGGCTGAACCTGAACCGCCTGCCTGGACACCCCGACATCGTGTTGCGCAAATACCGCACGTGCATCTTCGTGAACGGCTGCTTTTGGCATGGCCACAACTGCAAGGATTTCAGGCTGCCCAAGACAAATGTCGACTTTTGGGAGAAGAAGATAAGGCGCAACCAAGAGCGCGACAAGGAAGAGCACCGCAAGCTGGCGAAGATGGGGTGGCACGTCATCGTGGTGTGGGAATGCGAGTTGAGTCCCGACAGGCGCGAGGAGACTCTGAAATCTATCGCCTTCACGCTCAACCATATCTACCTCCAAGACCGCACTGTCCGCTATAAGCAAATAGAAGAGGAAATGGAAATGGCAGCCGAGCCTACTCCCTACGATACCAACAAATGACGTTGCCGTCGAAACTCTCGCGCCGCGAGAGCGTCACGCCATGAGGCAACCGTGGGGCCTCAACGCCCTCGCCGACGACCATCGGGGCTGTCTCCACACGTATCTCGTCCCACAGTCCACGGTCAAGAAACGCCTTCAACGTCAGCGCGCCGCCCTCCACTATCAGGCTCTGACGGCGCTCGTCTACCAAATGTGCCACCACAGCCTCTATGCTATCGAGGCACACGAAGCCGTCGGGCACGTTCTTCAAGCTGCTTGACAACACAATGGCCTCGGGGTTCTTGCCGCTCCATTGTCTCACGTCAAGACGTGGATGGTCGGTCTCTAAGGTATGACGCCCCACGAGAATGGCATCGCTCTCGGCACGAAGCTTATGCGACAGCATCTGGGTGAAAGGCGTGGATATGCGAATCGGCGCCCCGTCCTTACCGCTGATAAACCCATCGGCAGTCTGTGCCCACTTCAGCACAATGTATGGTCTTCCATGTTCGTTGAAGACCATGAAACGCCTGTTCATAGCCTTGCACGCCTCTTCAAGCACGCCAACCGTCACCTCTATGCCAGCGTCGCGCATGCGTTGTATGCCCCTGCCCTGCACCTTGGCAAACGGGTCCACGCAACCGCAAACGCACCGCTTCACGCCCTTGCTGATAACCAAGTCGCAACAAGGCGGCGTGCGTCCCCAATGGCTGCAAGGCTCAAGCGACACGTAGATGGTGGCTCCCGACAACAACTTCTCATCCTCTTTCCTCACCGAGGCAAAGGCGTTGACCTCGGCGTGAGGGCCACCTACAGGCGAAGTGAACCCCTCGCCTATTATCCGCCCGTCACCAGCCACGATCACCGCGCCAACCATGGGATTGGGCTTAGTGGTAAGCAATCCGTTGGCGGCAAGCTGAAGGCACCGCCGCATAAACTTTTCGTCTGTCTCTTTCTGCATAATAAACAAGTGGTTAGCGGTAAACCGGCGTTTGCCCACAACGCGTGCCATATTGCTCGCGCAC
>CAVAGT010000023.1:0-33250 GCA_963588155.1 Lachnospiraceae bacterium
TCAGTGCAAAGCCGTTGCCTTTTCAGTGCAAAGCCGTCGTCTTTCCAGTGCAAAGGCAAAAGGGCTTTTTCTATTCTTCAAAATGGCGTAGGCGCGCGATGTATTTCCCCAAGATGTCGAACTCGATGTTGACGCGTGTGCCAACCTTGATGTAGCGGAAATTGGTGTGCTCGCGCGTGTAAGGAATGATGGCCACCGTGAATGAGTCGTCGGTGGGGTTGATTACGGTCAGCGACACGCCGTTCACGGTCACCGAGCCCTTGTCCACGCACATATATCCACGCTTCGCCATTGCCTTGTCGGCATGATAGCGGAAAGTGAAATATGTGCTGCCGTCGGCATCTGTAGTGTCTATGCATTCCGCGGTCTCGTCGACGTGGCCTTGTACGATGTGCCCGTCGAGACGTCCATTGACCTGCATTGACCTCTCCACGTTGACCTTGTCGCCAACGTTAAGTTGTCCGATATTTGAGCGGTCGAGCGTCTCTTTCATTGCCGTGACGGTATATTGGTCGTCGTTGATATTGACCACCGTGAGACATACTCCATTGTGGCTCACGCTTTGGTCTATCTTCAGCTCGCTGGTGAACGAGCATGTCAATGTGAGGTCAACGTTTCCTCCATATCGCTTTATGGCGACAATGGTCGCCATTTCTTCCACTATTCCACTAAACATGGCATCTGACGTATTGAGAAAAAAGA
Source organism: Lachnospiraceae bacterium (assembly GCA_963588155.1). Classification (GTDB taxonomy): domain Bacteria; phylum Bacteroidota; class Bacteroidia; order Bacteroidales; family Bacteroidaceae; genus Prevotella. The sequence goes on from CAVAGT010000023.1 coordinate 703, forward strand.
ATATTGAAAAGGGGTTGCCCTGAGGATGTGATGAAAACTCCAGCTATAAAAGTTGTGGGTTCTCTCCGTTTTTGTAATCCACTGGCCTTTTGGCTTAGTCCGCGTGCGCGGTTTTATGTGGCCCGCCATAGACAAGAGAAGTGACCCGGTTTTCAACGTAATTTGATGAGTATCCCGATCGAATCAGGACAACCCCGGATGTTTGTTTCGTTTTTGTGTTTGCAAATGTACGATGTTTAACTGATACCGCAAAACAATTCGTGAATTATTTTTCAAAAAGGCGCCACTAATCATTCGTGATTATCAGTGATTGTTCGTATCTTTGTACATGAAGAAATCCTCTCACAGAACCTTACTTCTGACACGGATAGCCGCGAAGTGGTTTTCAAGGGGATTGAGCAGAGTTATTATTATGAGGGATATAAGAAGTAAATAACGGAAAATAAGAAAAATGAGGAAAACAATTCCCGTGATAGGTATGGCATGCTCAGCATGCTCAGCCAATGTGGAGCGCAAGCTCAACTCCCTCGACGGCATCCGTTCCGCCTCCGTTTCGCTGGCAGGACGCACCGCCCTTGTCGAATATGCCCCGGAGAAAATAACGCTCGAAGATATGAAGCGGGAAATTTCCGCCATAGGCTATGACCTCGTGATAGAGTCTGACCGGAGTGCCGAGGAAATAAACCGTCGTGAATTTACATTACTCAAGCGCAAGACCGTGCTGTCTTGGATCTTCGCTATTCTCACCATGGCTTTCTCCATGGGTTGGCTTTCGCTTGGCATGGAGTCGGACGGCATGAACAGTCCTTTCGCCAATCAGATTTGCTTACTCTTAGCTTTAGCGAACATGGTGTACTGTGGCAGGATGTTTTACGTCTCTGCTTGGAAACAGCTCAAGCATCATACCGCCAATATGGATTCGCTCGTGGCAATGAGTACCCTAATCGCCTTTCTTTTCAGCGTCTTCAACACCTTCCTTGGTGAGCAGGTGTGGGGTGTGAGGGGCATCGAATGGCATACATATTTTGATGCCTCGGTGATGATCATCACCTTCGTCTTGACAGGCAGGTGTCTGGAGGAGAAGGCGAAGGACGGTACGGCGAGCAGCATCAAGCAGCTGATGGGCTTGCAACCGAAGACCGCCCGACTGGTGACCCGAGAGAAAATCGAAGGCTCTGACGAATACAAGATGGAGGAAGTGCCCATCTCTACGATAACTCGTGGTGACATCATAGAGGTGCGTGCAGGAGAGAAGATTCCCGTGGATGGCACAGTGACCCAGGCCGAGAGTTTCATGACTGTCGATGTGGCCTATGTGGATGAGGCAATGATAACTGGTGAGCCTACTCCTGCTGCCAAGCGAGTGGGCGACGAGGTGTTGGCAGGCACCATCCCGAGTCAAGGCAAGCTCCGAATGCGTGCCAAGCAGATAGGGGAGAAGACTGCCTTGGCGCAGATTATCCGTATGGTACAGGAGGCGCAGGGAAGCAAGGCACCCGTGCAGCGCATTGTCGATAAGGCGGCGTTGGTTTTCGTGCCAGTGGTGGCAGGCATCGCCCTCCTTACCTTTATTATATGGTGGTTGATAGGTGGTAATGCCTGTCTGCCCCAAGCCATCTTGAGTGCCGTTGCCGTATTGGTGGTGGCTTGTCCCTGTGCCATGGGCTTGGCTACGCCTACCGCCCTGATGGTGGGCATCGGAAAGGCGGCACAGAAGCAAATCCTCATCAAGGATGCCACTGCCCTCGAAAACCTGCGCAAGGTGAACGCGCTCGTCATCGACAAGACAGGCACGCTAACCATTCCCAACCAGAACACCGATTTCACCAAGGCTGAGGATCTCTCCACCCTTGCCCAAACCGACGCGGATGCTCTCAGCAAGGTGCTGGAGGCTCGCGAGACTCTCAAGCCTAATGCCGCTGAGGCTATGCGCAAGTTGCAAGAGGCTGGCATCGAAGTGTATATGATGAGTGGCGACAAGGAGGAGGCTGCCCGCTATTGGGCAGGGAAGGCTGGCATCAGCCACTGGCAGAGCAAGGTGAAGCCGGGTGACAAGCAAGCTTTGGTGCAGAAGCTCCAAGGAGAGGGTAAGCGGGTTATGATGATAGGCGACGGCATCAACGACACCCAGGCACTGGCTCTCGCCGACGTGAGTATGGCGATAGGAAGGGGAACAGACGTGGCGATGGACGTGGCACAGGTGACGCTGATGGGCGATGACCTGATGGCTATCCCCGATGCCGTGAAGCTCAGCCGACGGACAGTGGGCATGATATGGCAGAACCTTTTTTGGGCTTTCGTCTACAACATCGTCTGCATCCCGTTGGCAGCAGGAGCCTTGCGCCTCTTCGGCATCGACTTCCAGATTACGCCGATGTGGGCGAGTGCCTTGATGGCTTGCTCCAGTGTTAGTGTGGTGTTGAACTCGCTACGCTTAAAGATAAAAGGTTAACGATCGTAACGTTTATATCCAAACAATAAAAATGACAGATATTATGAAACCAGCTACATTATTAAACGTCGTATTGGCGGTAGCCCTCCTCATTGTTTGCGCAAGATGGGCTATGAGCGCAGGTGCTACCAAGTCGGCTGAGAGTGGGGACGACTCCACCGACATAGTGTATCAAAACATCATGACCCGCGCCTCTGTGCGTGCTTACCTCGACAAACCTGTGGAGGATGAGAAGATAGAAAAGCTCTTGCGTGCCGGTATGGCAGCCCCCTCGGCAGTGAATGTGCAACCCTGGCATTTTGTGGTTGTAAAAGACAAGGCCACACTTGAGAAAATAGCAGAGGTTACTCCCAACGCCCGGATGGCAAAGGATGCCCCACTTGCCATTGTGGTGTGTGGCGACATGACCAACGAAAAACCCGGTATGGTGCGCGAGTTCTGGAGTCAGGATGCCTCTGCCGCCACGGAGAACATCCTTCTTCAGGCGCATGGCATGGGACTGGGGGCAGTGTGGACTGGTACTTATCCCGACCCGAAACGCTGCGAAGCCATCTCCGGCTTGCTGCATCTGCCAAGTCAATTCATCCCCTTCGCCACTATTGTGATAGGTTACCCGAAGGGTGAGACCACGCCCAAGGATAAGTGGAAGCCTGAGAACGTGTCGTATGAGGTGTATGGCGGAAAGAACGATGCGTCAACAAGTGATACGGAGACTGCCAAGGCAACAAACCAGAAGAACTTTGAGGAGTTTGACGTGACTACCGATTTCCACGGCAATCCTTTCACTTACTTCAAGGGTAATGGCCTTTTGCTTGCAGCTGGCAACAAGGCAGACCACAACGAGATGACCATCGGTTGGGGTGCGCTCGGCAACATCTGGGAAAAAGGCATGTCGCTCATGACCGTATACGTGGCTCCTGCCCGCTACACCTTCAAGTATATGGAGAAAGCGAAGTACTTCACCGTGATGGAGTTTGACGATGACCACAAGGACATCCTCGAATACATGGGCACGCACAGTGGCCGTGATGGCGACAAGGCGAAGGCCCTTGGCTTGCACACCCTCTACACCGAGCACGGCACGCCCTACTTTGAGGAGGCAAAGACTGTCTTCGAGTGCGAGATGATTTATCATGCGCCCTTCGACCCCAAGGGCTTCGGTGAGATGCCAAAGAAACGATACGCCGACTCCCCTGCCGGCATACATTCCATGTATATGGGCAAGATAGTGAAGGCAATGAGGAAAAAGTAAGTAGCAACAAGGAAGCAACGCTTCTGACGATGATATACAATAATAGCCGACTATATAAATAGCCGGCTATTATTGTATAATATGTCACGAAGTCAACTTACATGAAGGCAGAGCCTATCTGGAAGACAAGGGCGGAAACGCCCCATGCGAGGCCCGTGGTGTAGCCAGCGGTGAAGAGCGCCCATTTCCATGAGCCCGTCTCGCCTTTTATAGCCGCTATGGTGGCGATGCAAGGGAAATAGAGCAAGACGAATAGCAGGTAGCAATAGGCTGTGAGGTCTGCCAGAGGCTTGACCTCGCTTACCGGCTTCTGGTGCAATTGCGCTATGTCTTGGCTCATGCTCTTGTATATGTGTTCGTACTTGCCGCTGTCGTTGTCGTCGTCAAAGTCTTTATCGTCAGAATAGAGAATGCCCATTGTCGATGCTACGATCTCCTTTGCTCCAACGCCTGCCATAAGTCCCACGTCGAGTCTCCACGTGAACCCTTGGGGTCTGAACACCGGTTCCACGGTTTTGCCTATCTTGGCAAGATAGCTCTGCTGTTGCTGTTCGTGCTCGTCAAGACCTTGAGGGTGCGGGAAATAGCTTAGCGCCCATACGATGATGGATGCCACGAGGATGATGCCTCCCATCTTCTTGAGATACATCTTGCCCTTCTCCCACGTGTGGCGTCCCAGGGCCTTGGCGGTGGGGAAACGATAGGGTGGAAGCTCCATCACGAAAGGCGTGTCCTCGCCCTTGAAGAGGGTATTGGAGAATATGCGGCTGATAATGACAGCGAGAATCATGCCTATGAGATAGAGCGACATCATGATAAACGGCGCCGAACTTCGCGAGAAGAAAGTCGCTATTATCATTATATAGATAGGTATGCGCGCCTCGCAGCTCATGAGCGGGATGATGAGCATCGTGACGATGCGTGAACGGTAACTCTCTATGGTGCGTGTAGACATCACTGCCGGCACGTTACATCCAAAGCCCATGATGAGAGGTATGAAGCTCTTGCCGTGAAGTCCCATCATGTGCATGATCTTGTCCATGATGAAAGCCGCTCGCGACATGTAGCCGGAGTCTTCCATGAACGATATGAAGAGATAGAGGATGAGGATTTGCGGCAGGAATGACGCCACGCTGCCCACGCCGCCAATGATACCGTCGACAAGCATGGCCTTCACGGGACCGTCGGGCAGGAGGTCGCCTATCGTGTCGCCCATCCAACCGAAGAAGGCGTCGAGCCAATCTTGCGGATACGAGCCGAGCCAGAAGGTGGCCATGAACATGACTGCGAGGATGAGGATGAATATCGGGAATCCCACGTAGCGGTTGGTCAATATCCTGTCGAGAAGGTGCGTCACTTGATAAGTGTCCTCCTTGTCGCCAGTCTTGTAATGGGCTTCCTCCAACGCGCCGTGGATGAAGCCATACTTGGCGTCCATGATGGCAGTCTCGGAGTCTACTTTAGTTTCCTCCATCACGCGGTTTGCAGCCTGGTCGCGATGGCGGAAGATTTCCTCGGCATCGGGTAGACGTTTGATGTAGTTCTCAACGTTCTTGTCGCGCTCAAGCAACTTTATGGCGAGATAGCGTGTTGAGAAATGCTCGCGCAGGTTGGTTTCCCGTTTAAGGTGCTCTTGTATCTCCTTGATGCCAAATTCCAGCTCGTGCCCGTGGTTGATATGTATGTGCCGGTAGTGGGAGTCGGTGTCCTCCGTGCCTTCGTAGATGGCAATTACCTTGTCGTAAAGGTCGTTGATGCCTTTGCCCGACTTGAATACCGTTGGCACCATTGGCAAGCCAAAGAGCTCGGATAGCTTGTTGGTGTCCACGTTGTCGCCACGCCTCACGGTCTCGTCGAACATGTTGAGCGCGACCACCACGCGAAGGTGCATGTCGATGAGCTGGGTGGTAAGGTACAGGTTGCGCTCAAGGTTACTGGTGTCTATGACGTTGATGACCACATCAGGAGTCTTGTCCACGAGTTGCTTGCGCACATAAAGTTCTTCGGGGGAGTATGCCGAAAGTGAATAGGTGCCGGGAAGGTCTACTATATTAAATGTGTAGCCTTTGTATTTGGCGTGTCCTTCCTTCGCGTCCACGGTCACGCCAGAGTAGTTGCCCACACGCTCGTGGGATCCTGAGGCAAAGTTGAAGAACGATGTCTTGCCGCAGTTAGGGTTGCCCACAAGCGCCACGTTTATGACCTTGCTCTTTGCCTCGGCTGCCTTTTTCAGTTCTTCGTCTGAGAGGCACTCCTTGGCGTGCAGATAAGCCGTTTCCCTCTTTTCGTCTCCAGGGTCTTGCTTCTCGTTGGTCATGACCTCTATCATGTTGGCCTCGGAGTGTCGCAGGCTTACCTCGTAGCCCATGACTCTATATTTTACAGGGTCTTTCAGCGGCGCGTTGAGCAGGATGTCTACTTTCTGTCCCTTGATGAATCCCATCTCGACTATGCGCTTACGGAAACCTCCGTGTCCGGTTACCTTGACGATGATGCCGCTTTGACCAGTGTGCAGTTCTGATAATTTCATTACTGTTTATGTGTTTTTACCAAAAGCAAAGATACAAAAAAAATCCCTTGCCGTGTCAGCGGCAAAGGATTCTTGATGGAAAAATACCTAAAAGTAGTGATTTTCTTGTGTTTTCCTAATCGTAAAGAGTTATTCTCCTACTTTGATAGCCTTGTAGTCGGTCTTGCCAGAAGGCCAAACACCAGTGATGAAGAGCACAGGGTTCTTGCTCAACGAGGCTTCCTTGACCACTTCCTGCAAGTCGGCGATGGTCTTCATAGGCTTGTCGTTGGCAGAGAGGATGATGAAGCCCTCGTCGATGCCGCCATCCTTGAAGGCGCCTTTCTTCACGTTCTTGACCTGCAAGCCGTAGTTGATGCCGAGCTGCTTCTTCAAGTCTTCGCCCACGGGGAGCACGTTGGCTCCAAGCACCGCGAAGTCGGCTGATTTCATGATCTTCGTGTTGCCTTGCTTGTTCTTGAGCACAACAGTCTTCGTCATCTCCTTCTTGTTGCGCAACCATGTTATCGTGGCCTTGTCGCCAGGTCTCTTGTTGTTGATGATCTGCTGAAGTTCCGCCATTTTGGCAACGTTCTTGCCATCGATCTTGGTAATGACATCGCCCTCTTTCAATCCAGCGGAAGCGCCTGCGCCGTCGTCCTCGACAGAGGCAACGTAGATGCCAGTGTTGGTGCCGAAATCGGGCACGTCCTTGCCTTGGTCTTTCAGGTTGTCGATTTGGTTGTGGAGGTCACCGCCACGGATGCCCAGGTAGGCGCGCTGCACGGTGCCATATTGTTTCAGGTCGCTCACCACCTTGTTCATGATCGCGGTTGGGATGGCAAAGCCATAGCCTGAGTAAGAGCCAGTCTCGGAATAAAGCATGGCGTTGATGCCTACGAGCTCGCCCTCGGCTGTGACCAAGGCACCGCCTGAGTTGCCGCGGTTTATTGCCGCATCGGTCTGTATGAAGCTCTCCACGCCGTTGGCTCCCATTGAGCGTGCCTTGGCAGAAACGATTCCGGCAGTGACGGTGTTGCTGAGGCCGAACGGATTGCCTACCGCGATAACCCATTGTCCAACTTTAAGCTTGTCGGAGTCGCCGACGGGAAGGGTAGGCAGGTTCTTGCCCTCAATCTTGATAAGAGCGAGGTCGGTGGTGGGGTCTGTGCCGATAATCTTTGCGTTATATTCACTGTTGTCCTCAAGCGTGACTGTCAATTCGTCAGCGCCTGCTACAACGTGGTTGTTGGTTACGATATAACCATCGGCGCTGATTATGACACCAGAGCCCAAGCCCTCCTGCTTAGGTGTGCGCACCTGGCGTTTTTGTTTTCCTCCATTGCCCTGTCCTGGGTTGCCGAAGAAGCCGAAGGGGTCAGAGAAGAAATCGCCGAATGGATCGCTATTCATCTCCACGACTTTCGTCTTGGAATTTTGCACGGTCTTGATGCTCACTACAGCGGCAAGTGCCTTCTTTGAGGCATAGGTGAGGTCAACGGGTTGGCCAGCTTGCTCCACGGCATTGGTGGCAGCTTGAGCCTTCATTACGGCGCCAGCCGAGAAGGTCAACGACACAACGCAAAGGCCACCTACAACATAAGAAGTGATTTTTTTCATGTCTTTAATATTTTTGTTTCGTGTTTGTTCTTTGTGCTTGCAAATATAAGGTCAAAAAACGGTAACTTGTCATTATGGCAGTTATGTTTATTCGATTTTAACAGTTCGATTTTAACACTTAACGCTTCTTCAACAGAAGGGTATATTATTTTACAATAGTTTAAACAGCGTCGAAAGTAAAAACATGTAAAATACTGTGATAATATCCTTGTTTGATAAATGTTTTTTATTAATTTTGCAGCTGATATGTTGTGGGCTGATAGCCCTATACATATTATGATATAGATATTGTAAGGCAGTGCCCCGGCTTGTCGCTGGTGTCACGATAGTGGCGCGAGAGGAAAGTCCGGGCAGCATAAGGCGCTCCACTTCTGAAAATGGAAGCTGTCGGCGACGGCAGGTGAAGGCAGAAGAAAATAACCGCATTCGCTTGATACTATCGGGGGCTTCCCCGGAAAGTCGGCGCGTGTAAGGGTGAGAAGGTGGTGTAAGAGACCACCAGCTGGCGGGTGACCGTCGTGGCTGTGCCGTCTGGAGGCTGCAAGTTCGCGTATACCATCGTCATGAAAGGGTTGCCTGCCCGATGCTTCTTTGAAGGCAACGATGGAGGGTAGAATGCTTGAGCTGCAGGGTGACTTGCAGACTAGATAAATGACAAAGCTCCCCGCTTGCGGGGATACAGAACCCGGCTTATCAGGGCACTGTCTTACTTTTCTTTTTTATAACCACGCTAAAGTCTTGAAGACAATGAAAGATCTGCAACCAAATATCCTTGACGACTATGAGCATCTCGTCACCAACGCCATAAAGCGATGGGGCGCGGAATCAGACTTCCCTGCCATGGAAGGCGTGAGCAGTGAAGATCTGGATGATTACCTCTTTGAATATCAACGCATACTGGATAGCGAGGGAAGTCAGAAAGCACAGCTTACCAAGTATGGGATAATTGCCATTATACCTATAATTATTCTCAGCGCATTTCCAGAGAGCATGCTCCCATGGGGTAAACATACGCTTGTGATAGGAGTGGCGATAGGAGTGGCTCTCGCGTTTTGTATCAAGGGATTGTCAGTCTTGCTGGTCAAGTCAAGGCTGCGAAGGCTTCGGAATGCCAATCCAACCCTTGCTGACTTCTCGGCAAGAGTGATGGCATATCGAAACAACAAGAATGTCGCATCATAATTATAGCAAACAGCATGGAAAACAACTCGCTGCCCGATTTCATGAAATATAAGGACGGATACACGTCTGAAAAATTCATCGACAAGATATCGCGTATCGCAAAACGTGCAGGGGCAAAATTCGTTTATGTTTCGCTAATACTTTATTATACCTTGCAGAGCGACAGCGTGTCGTTGAAAGACAAGGCGATAATAGTAGGTGCCTTGGGCTATCTCATAAGCCCCCTCGACATTATACCCGATGCAATCCCCATAGCAGGACTTGGTGATGACCTCGCCGTGTTGCTGTATGTGCTGAAGAAGGTTTGGGGCGACGTGCCTGAGGCGGTAAGGGAGAAAGCCCATGCCAAGTTGTCTAAATGGTTTGACAGCGACGAGATGAGCGAGGCTGATGATGTCTTCTCCGAAAACAATGCTTGAGCAAAGAAAGATCATACATGTTGACATGGATGCCTTTTTTGCCTCGGTTGAGCAGCGTGACCATGCGGAGCTGCGAGGCAAGCCCATAGCTGTGGGGCGTGACGGCCCACGTGGTGTAGTGTCCACCGCAAGTTATGAGGCAAGGCGTTTTGGAGTCCACTCTGCCATGTCGGTGTACACCGCGAAACGCTATTGTCCGAACCTAATAGTGGTAGAGGGGCGACATGAGCGTTATAAGGATGTGTCGGAGCAAGTGCATTCCATATTCAAAGAATACACCGACTTGATTGAGCCAATCTCTTTAGATGAGGCGTTCCTTGACGTGACGGTGAACAAAAAACACATTTTTGAGCCTGCGGACATAGCTGAGGAAATAAGGAGTCGCATTCGTGAAGAGTTGTGTTTGACCGCTTCCGCAGGCATCTCCTTTAATAAGTTTCTTGCGAAAATAGCAAGCGACTACAACAAGCCTGATGGCCAATTTGAAGTAACACTTGATGATGCTCCAGACTTCATAGCTCATTTGCCCGTGGAAAAATTTTGGGGTGTTGGGGCCAAGACGAGTGTAAGGATGCACAAGATGGGCATATTCACGGGAGCAGACCTTCGTGCGGTGTCGCTCAGCCATTTGAAAGACGTGTTTGGGAAGGTGGGCGAGGTTTACTATAACTTTGCCCGTGGCTTGGACGACCGTCCTGTAGTGGCATCGAGCTTGCGCAAGTCTGTTGGCTGTGAAAAGACAATGGAGACAGATATAACGATGCGGTCGCAGATGCTCATAGAACTTTACCATCTTGTCCTGGAACTCGTGGAGCGTCTCGACAAGGCGGGGTTTAAAGGAAAGACCCTTACGCTAAAAATAAAGTATGCAGATTTCACGGCCGTGAGCCGGTGTGCCACGGCAAATAAAGTCTTGTTGGCGAAAGACGACATCCTGGCGCTTGCCAAGCGGTTGCTGCAAAAGGTGGAATTCTCTGCGACGCGCCCGGTGAGGCTAATTGGGCTGTCGGTAAGTAACCCTTTTGATGCAACAGGACAGCGTCAACGTTATGTCCAAGGGTGCCTTGACTTCGGCGATGACTTTTGGAATGACTTTTGAAAGTGCTAAAAAATATTTTGCCAAGAAATAAACACTTGCATATTCCAAACATTCTTCGTAACTTTGCAATAGTAACAAGACAATGCACCGATAACACAAGATGGCAGTGGCAGCAGCAACAAGGAAGGCTTCCTCCACCAAGAAAAAAACAGGCAGGAGGGAGTACGGAAAAGGAAAGAAGCGCGACGTCAAGCGCAACATTCCCACAGACTTAATCCCATTGGAAAATGAGACATGGTTGTTGCAACCCATAGCCGTGACAATGATGCGGCACGACTATTCGCTTATACAGATAAGAATACTCGTGAGCGTTGTTGAGAAAATGCAGCAGAAACTCCGCGAGATGCTCGACATGAAGACCCTTGAGCCATCTCTTTTCCCGACAGAGCTTGACCCTGACGGCAGATTGGAGATAAAGTTGTTTTTTAAGAGTCTAGGTGTTGACCCCAATCATTATCCCCAACTTCGTGACAGCTTGAAGCTCTTGGCCACGGTCCCTGTGGAAATACCCTATAAGACCGTGGATGGCAGGAGGTATCTCAAGGTGACAAACCTTTGCGACGTGTATATCCCTGAAGGTGCGGGGATATACGAGAAATACACATTGTTGAAAATAGACCGTCAGGTGGCAGAGCGATTGCTCTCCCTGCGCCTTGGCTATTCAACCCTCGGGAAGCAAATAGTTTTCTCGTGTCATAACCGTTACTCGCAACGTGTGTATATGTTCATAAAAAGTTGGATTGACAAAGGCACGTGGGTAGTCAATACCTTCGAGTTTCGTAAGATGCTCCGTTTGGAGAACATGTACACCAAGTTCAGCGATTTCTGCCGTCGAGTACTTGAGCCCGCCAAGACAGAGCTTCGCGAACTTGCCGAAAACGGCTTTTGCGATTGTTATTTCGACTACGAGAAACGCTACGACCATGGTCAGCGTGGTGGCGAGCCCGATGACTTGGTGTTCCATATCTATCGACCCAAAAACGGAGCTGCGGCTCAGTTGGAGCATATCTCCGACTTGCAACGACGACAGTTTGCCGATATGCTGACGCGCTATTTTGGCTTCGACAATGGCATGGCTGACCGCATGAGCATGCGCATAACTCCAGACAATTATACCGACGCCGTGTCAAAATTGATGGATTTGCGAAAGCGAATGGGACACGACTTGACCGTTCACGACCGTGCGGCATACACATACGCGGCACTCGACAACCTTTTCAGGGGCGTGACTATCGTCAAGAAAAGTTGATGGTCGCAAGACGCTGAATAAAGATAATGAACATAATAAAACAATAAACGCAACATAACATGAGATCACGTACATCAGATTGGTTTGAGATTAAGATTCGCTATGCCAAGACGCAAGAGGACGGTACGCAGAAAAATGTCACCGAACATTATGTGGTCGACGCGCTGAGCTTTACCGAGGCAGAGGGAGCCATCATTGAGGAAATGAAGGTGTTTATCTCTGGTGACTATAAAATAACCGACATTAAGCCAGCGGCTTACCATGAGATTTTCTTTTCCGACATGGACAAAGATGACAAATGGTACAAGGCGAAACTGATGTTCATAACCATCGACGAGAAATCGCAAAAAGAGAAACGCTCTGCCGTGACCTATCTGGTTCAGTCAGCCTCATTGCCGGGAGCGGTGAAAAACATTAGCGAAGTGATGGGCTCCACGATGATAGACTATGAGATGGCAAGTGTTGCAGAAACTCAAATAATGGATGTTTTTGAGCATGACTCCAATCCTGACAGCCACAAAAAGCCTGAGGATGCCGCTCAAAAGGAAGAAGCATGAAAGACGTTGAGATAGTAGACAACTTGAATGCGGTACGAGCTTGCTTGCCGGAAGGTGTCAGGCTCGTAGCTATTAGTAAGTACCATCCAAAGGAATATATAGAGGCTGCTTACAATGTTGGTCAACGTGTTTTTGGCGAAAGTCACGAACAGGAGTTGAAGGATAAGGTTGAGCAGTTGCCTAAAGACATTGAATGGCATTTCATAGGGCACCTGCAGACGAACAAGGTCAAATACATAGCCCCGTATATTTCCATGATCGAGGCCGTTGACTCCATTAAGCTCATGAAGGAGGTTAACAAGCAAGCGGCCAAGAACAATCGTGTCATTGACATCCTCTTGGAACTTCATATCGCTGAGGAGGAAACCAAATATGGCTTCACGCTAGATGGATGTCGTGAGATGTTGAAATCACAAGAATGGAAAGAATGGCATAATCTCCGTATCTGCGGTGTCATGATGATGGCAAGCAATGTGCCGGATGAAGTCCAGATACGTAAGGAGATGAATTTGGCATGGGAGTTCTTTAATGAGATTAAACGAGATTACTTCGCTGACGCCCCATGGTTTAAGGAACGCTCGTGGGGCATGAGCCATGATTATAGGATAGCCGTCCAGTGCCATTCCACAATGGTTAGGGTTGGGACGGGAATCTTTGGACCAAGAGTATATTAAAAATCTTTGAAAATATGGAAAACGGAAAGATTGATGTCCTGCTGGGTCTGCAGTGGGGCGACGAGGGCAAAGGCAAAGTGGTAGACGTCCTTACCCCGAAATATGACGTTGTGGCACGCTTCCAAGGCGGTCCAAACGCAGGTCACACACTGGAATTTGAAGGACAGAAATATGTGCTCCGCAGTATTCCATCGGGTATTTTCCAGGGAGGAAAGGTCAACTTTATCGGTAACGGTGTGGTATTGGCCCCAGACTTGTTCATGGATGAGGCTAAAGACCTTGAAAAGAGTGGTCACGAGCTTCACACGCGTCTGCGTATTTCCAAGAAAGCACATTTAATTATGCCTACTCACCGCATTCTCGATCGTGCGTTGGAAGCTGCAAAGGGCAAGAACAAGGTTGGCACGACAGGTAAGGGCATTGGCCCTACTTATACAGACAAGGTGAGTCGTAACGGATTGCGTGTCGGTGATATTCTTGAGAACTTCGAGGCTAAATACGAGGCACACAAGCGACGCCATCTTGATATGCTCAAGTCACTTGGATGGACAGACTTTGAGGGATTTGAGGACACGGAGAAGAAGTGGCTGGAAGGTGTTGACTACCTTCGCAGATTCCCCATCGTGGACAGCGAGATTGAGATAAACAAGTTGTTGCGCTCTGGCAAGACAATTCTTTGCGAAGGTGCTCAAGGAACAATGCTCGATGTTGACTTTGGCAGTTATCCGTTTGTTACTTCAAGCAATACCATCTGCGCAGGTGCTTGCACGGGCTTGGGAATTGGGCCAAACAAGATAGGAAATGTCTATGGCATAATGAAGGCTTATTGCACTCGTGTCGGTGCTGGACCATTCCCGACAGAACTCTTTGACGAGACGGGAAACACCATCCGTGATCTCGGCCACGAGTATGGCGCTGTGACTGGACGTGAGCGTCGTTGTGGCTGGATTGACCTCGTGCAGTTGCGTTACAGCATAATGGTAGACGGGGTGACAGAGCTCATCATGATGAAGAGCGACGTGCTCGACAGTTTCGATACCATTAAGGCTTGTGTCGCTTACCGCTTGCCCGATGGCACAGAGACACGCGATTTCCCCTACGAGATTGATAATGTAGAGCCGATTTACAAGGAACTGAAAGGCTGGAAGACGGACATGACGAAATTCACCTCTCCAGATCAGTTCCCACAGGAGTTTAATGATTACGTCAAGTTCCTTGAGGACGAGCTGGAGACGAAGATTGGCATTATCTCAATCGGCCCGGATCGTGACCAAACCATCATACTTTGATATCTTAACTTACGACAAATATGGGTTCAAATAAACCGTCCATCCCCAAGGGCACCCGTGACTTCGGTCCCGAGGAGATGGCAAAAAGAAACTATATATTCAACACCATCAAAGAGGTGTATGCTCTCTATGGCTTCCAACAGATAGAGACTCCTGCCATGGAGACTCTTCATACTCTTTTGGGTAAGTATGGTGACGAGGGCGACAAGCTTCTTTTCAAGGTCTTGAATTCTGGTGATTATTTGAAAGGCATCAGTGACAGTGACCTGCAAGAACGCAATGTGCTCAAACTTCAGACCATGCTTTGCGAGAAGGGATTGCGATACGACTTGACCGTGCCTTTTGCTCGATATGTGGTGATGCATCGCGAGGAATTGCAATTGCCATTCAAGCGTTATCAAATTCAACCAGTATGGCGTGCCGACAGGCCACAGAAAGGACGCTATCGTGAGTTCTACCAGTGTGATGCCGATGTGGTTGGCAGTGATTCACTTCTTAATGAGGTGGAGCTGATGCAAATTGTTGACACGGTGTTCTCGAAATTTGGTATTCGTGTCGAGATAATGATCAATAACCGAAAGATTCTTTCGGGTATTGCGGAGGTCATAGGCGAGGCTGACAAGATAGTGGACATAACTGTTGCCATTGACAAGCTTGACAAAATCGGGATTGACAATGTAAACGAGGAATTGCGCAAAGATGGCCTGCCTGAGGAGGCGATAGCTAAACTGCAGCCAGTAATAAAGCTTGAGGGCTCTAACGATGAGAAACTTGCCATCATGGAGGAGTTCCTGAAGTCTTCAGAGGTTGGTCTTAAGGGTGTGGAGGAGTCAAGGTTTATCCTTGACACGCTTAAAACCGTTGGATTAAAAAATGCGGTTAATTTCAATCTCACGCTTGCTCGCGGATTGAACTACTATACTGGTGCGATATTTGAGGTTAAAGCTTTGGACACACCTATGGGCAGTATCACAGGCGGTGGTCGCTACGATAACCTGACGGGTATTTTTGGAATGCCAGGACTGTCTGGCGTGGGTATCAGTTTTGGTGCTGACCGCATATATGACGTGCTCAATGCGCTTGACCTTTATCCAAAGGAGGCGACAACGGCAACCCAACTGCTTTTCATCAACTTTGGGGAAAAGGAAACTTTGTACTGCCTCCCAATAGCATCAATGGCACGCAAGGCTGGTATACGTACGGAAATCTTCCCGGACAAGGCAAAAATGAAGAAGCAAATGGGATATGCTAACGCAAAGGGCATAGCATTCGTGGCTTTGGCTGGAGATAATGAGATAGCACAGGGTAAGGTAACTTTGAAAAATATGGCAACGGGCGAGCAGAAGCTTGTTAGCCAAGAAGAGCTTGTGAAAGAGGTTCTTGCATAAACTATTAAAGTTATTTTGTTTTACATTTATAAGTTGGTTGTCTTACAATATATTGTAAGACTTCCAACTTTTCTTTTGTAAATCAAACTAATTTAAGTAACTTTGCAAACATATAAAACAAATTTTATAGTTTGTTGTATTCTTGCTGACTAGGAAAATTATGAACAATCCAGCTTATAATCGTCTTGTAGATAGTGGTTTGCGACCTTCAACCCAAAGACTTGCCATAATGTCCTTCTTGCTTACCCATCGTACGCATCCAACAGTTGAGGATGTTTACCAAGGTGTGGTGACAGAAGTGCCAACATTGAGCAGGACTACAGTCTATAACACCTTGCGTCTTTTCTCCGAGAATGGCGCGGCGCAGATGATAACAATAGATGACCATCATGTATGCTATGATGGGGACATTCATCCTCATGTTCATTTCTTATGTCGGAAATGTGGTAAAGTATTTGACCTTATGAACGAAAAAGCTCCTAAATTTAAAAAGGCTGTAATGTGTGATGGCAATATTATAGATGAGGCACAGCTTTATTATAAAGGTGTTTGTAAGGGATGTTTAGAGAACGAAATGGCCATTGAAGATGGCAAGTTGTGTTAGCAATGTGTTAAAGAATATCAGCAACAAAAAAATCCGTAATGCCAGACTTTAAAAGTTTACATTACGGATTTGTATGGTTAACACTGTCCTTTTCGTGAGATGTTAATGAGTGGCTTTCCACCAAGCAGTTTTCTCTTTCCCTTTCAAAGCTACGCTGTTGATGCTAGGGTCAGATATTGTGATGCCTGAATATCTCTTAAGTTTGATGAATTGTCCTCCTGCTAAAGGATTTATGGCTGAATAAATGGAGTCAGTGTGAACCGTACTCTTGATTGTTTGCTTGAAAGCTGAGTTGAAATCATTCAGTAAATCTTTATCTGTACACAGAGAATCTACATAATCTTTCATGTCATAGAAGATGCTTTTGCTGAATCCATCTGCCACTTGAATGCTATCGAGCTTGTTGCTGTCAAATTTAAACTTAGAGTTGATGAGTTTCATCTGTTCTGCAAGTTTGTCCATTTGTCTACAATCAATGACCGAGAGCGTACCACATGGTACTATGTAATTGGAGTAGAACTTATAGAATGCGTCAGTTATTGTAGCATAAGTTGGTGTGGCAGACGCGAGGGCAGTCCACATGGTCTGGTAGGGCATACCTTTAGCCATCACTTCCGAGGTGGAGCCAATAAGGAAATTTGTGACATCCTTTAGCAAGTATGCTGTTTCTACATTTGCCATATAGCAATCATCAAAGAGGATAAATTGCATTTTTAAGCCAGCGTTTCTTATGCCAGTTTCCAAAGATTCTATGTCGGTACCATAATTGTTAATGTCATCTACACTCCCATAAAATCTAGTTGGATGGTAAGGAACAGCGTTGTTTGAATCATTGTTGAAACCCTGAGCGTTGCGTCTTGGTTTAGCAGAATATGGATAGTTTGTCCAATCGTCTTTGAATGTCCATCCCATGCCATGACTGCTTATCACCATTGCATAGTTCAGTGCCGATGCATTGCTCTGTACATCGTTTAGAAGTTGGGTGATGCCCTCAGCTGTGGTGTATGAATTCCCGGAATATTCTTTGATTGGCGTATGCTGTATCTTCTTGTTTACAAGTGTTATCTCGTAAAGTGTAGACTTGTCTGCAGACGAACTCAAGAAAATCAAAGCTCTTCCGTTCATTTGTCCTGCTTTTACTATGGCACTTTCTATACTGTCAAGGTTTTGCTTGAAGTATGGGTATAGACCTTGATTGCCACTAGTAGTTCCGGTCCATGGCATAAACACAAGTATTGTTTGCTTGTTGATGCTATCCGTATCAAAGCCCTCCTCAGTGCAGGACGAGGCGGATAATGCAACTACAAGCAAGACAAGAAAATACAGTATACGTTTCTTCATAAGAATATAACGGATGCATGTGCATCCGTTTTAATTACTTTTTGGCCTTAAGTGCCTTGAGACTTTCTTCGATATTGGCAATCTTCTCCTGTGCGTCGCTTTGCTTCTTTTTCTCCTTCTCTACTACAGCTTCTGGAGCGTGGGAGACAAAGTTGGCATTGGAAAGTTTCTTTTGAACGCCTATCAGGAAACCTTTGAGATGCTGAAGCTCCTTCTCTTGTTTCTCAATCTCAGCGTCTATGTCAATAAGGTCGCCAATAGGTACTGCGAACTCATTGGTGCCAACCATAAACGAAGATGCGTCAGCTGTCTTGTTGGCAACTGCTACAAGAAGCTTAAGGTTTGCCATCTTTATGATGATACTGTTGTAAGCTTCGTAATGGTTTTCTCCAATGGCTTGAAGCTCAAGTTCCTTCTTGGGAGCAATGTTCTTATCGTTACGGATGGCTCTTACGCTTGCGACAATCTGCTTTATCACTTCCATGTCAGCACACAGCTTGTTATCGTCAGCTTGGGGTTCTGTGATTTTCAGCGTAGAGACCATGATGCTCTCTCCTGACTTGCGGTCAGTGATGTGTTGCCATAATTCCTCAGTGATGAATGGCATGAATGGGTGCAGCATCTGCATCAGTGTCTCAAAGAAACGCAATGTTGCAGCCATCGTTGCCTTGTCAATGGGTTGTTGTCTGCCATCGACGTATGCAGGCTTGACGAGCTCAAGGTACCAAGCGGAAAACTCATCCCAGAACAGGCGGTAAACGGTCATCAACGCTTCAGATATGCGATAAGTCTTGAACTGCTCGTTCATGATGGCGTTCACTTCTTTGAGTTTAGCCTCAAACCATGCCACGGCTATACGGCAGTTCTCTGGTTGTTCAATGTCGGATGACGCCCATCCCTTGACAAGGCGGAAGGCATTCCATATCTTATTGTTGAAGTTGCGTCCTTGCTCGCACAAGCTCTCGTCGAAGAGAATATCATTGCCAGCTGGCGCAGATAACATCATTCCCATACGCACGCCATCGGCTCCGTACTTATCCATGAGCATGATGGGGTCAGGGGAATTGCCGAGGCTCTTTGACATCTTGCGACCAAGCTTGTCTCTAACGATACCTGTGAAATAGACATGGCGGAACGGCATCTTGCCCCTGTATTCATAGCCAGCCATGATCATGCGTGCTACCCAGAAGAAAATGATGTCTGGTCCCGTAACAAGGTCACTTGTAGGATAATAATAGTTTATTTCCTCATTGTTGGGGTCAAGTATTCCGTTGAAGAGTGAAATTGGCCACAGCCAACTTGAGAACCACGTGTCGAGACAGTCGCTCTCCTGCTCAAGTCCTTCGATTGTTAACGACGGGTTCTTCTTTTTAGCCTCATTAAGAGCCTCTTCCGCTGTTTCTGCCACCACAAAATCGCGTTTGCCATCGGCTGTTGTGAAATAGAAGGCAGGAATGCGGTGTCCCCACCAAAGTTGGCGGCTTATGCACCAGTCCTTGATGTTCTCAAGCCAATATTTATAAGTGTTCTTATATTTCTTGGGGAAGAACTCAACCTCATCGCTCATCACAGGAGGCAAGGCGATGTCGGCGAAGTGCTTCATCTTCAAGAACCACTGTGTTGAGAGCTTTGGCTCAATAGGTACATTGGTGCGCTCGGAGAATCCAACCTTATTGTCGTAGTCCTCGACTTTCTCCATAAGGGCAGCTTTTTCGAGGTCAATGGAAATTTGCTTGCGCACATCCATTCTGTCTTCACCAACGTACAAGCCGGCAGCTTCGGAGATGGTGCCATCGTCATTGAAAATGTCAATGGTCTCCAAGTGGTGCTTCAGCCCAAGCATGTGGTCGTTAATGTCATGAGCAGGCGTAACTTTCAAGCAACCAGTACCAAACTGTATGTCAACGTAAGAGTCTTCAATGACAGGAATCACGCGATTGACCAATGGAACGATGACGTGAAGCCCTTTCAGCCATGTGTTTTTCACGTCCTCGGGATTTATGCACATTGCGGAGTCTCCCATAATAGTCTCAGGACGTGTTGTTGCTACCACAGCATAATATCCATTCGCATCTTGGTGTATAACGTTGCCTTCGGCTTTGCGTTCCACCTTAGCATGATCCTCTTTGGACACGTAGTATTTCAAGTAAAACAGCTTTGAGTGTTCATCCTTGTAGACTACCTCCTCATCGGAAAGGGCAGTCTTGGCTTTGGGGTCCCAATTGACCATGCGTACGCCACGATAAATAAGCCCCTTACGGTACAAGTCCACGAAAACGTGGATCACGCTCTTTGAACGTGTTTCATCCATGGTGAATGAAGTGCGGTCCCAATCGCAGGAACACCCAAGTTTGCGAAGTTGTTTTAAGATGATTCCGCCATGTTCACGTGTCCAATCCCATGCGTGTTCAAGAAATTGCTCGCGTGTGAGATCAGTTTTGTTGATTCCTTGCTCGGCAAGTTTACCAACGACTTTTGCTTCTGTGGCTATTGATGCGTGGTCGGTGCCAGGTACCCAGCAGGCGTTTTTTCCCTCCATGCGTGCCCTTCGCACAAGTATGTCTTGAATCGTATTGTTGAGCATATGTCCCATGTGGAGCACACCTGTGACATTTGGTGGGGGAATCACCACCGTATATGGCTCACGGCCATCGGGGTGAGAAGAAAACAGCTTGTTGTCAAGCCAATACTGGTACCATTTCGACTCTACTTGATTCGGGTCGTACTTACTTGCCAATTCCATGTATCTCTTAATAAATTTTGTTGTCTGAATATTGTCGGTGCAAAATTACGAATTTTCAAACAAAAACCATTAACTTTGCAAGAAAATAACCTTAGCTATGCATACCAAAGAGGATAAACTGAAGGCTTTTGAGCGCTTGCTTGATGTGCAAGAACGGCTACGCCATGATTGTCCATGGGATAAGGCACAAACTTTTGAGAGTTTGAGGCCTAATACAATAGAGGAGACGTTTGAACTTTGTGACGCTCTTATGAAAGATGACCGCTCGGAGATTTGTAAAGAACTAGGCGATGTCATGGAGCATGTCATACTTTATTCAGTGGTTGGTTCCGAGACGGGAGAGTTCGACATAGCTGATGTTTGTAACCATCAGGCTGACAAATTGATGTTTCGCCATGACTTCATAAATTGGCGTGGGTGGACAGTTAGCAACGACAATATGGAAATCGACGCTGACGGTCATGTCAACTATAAAAAGGTTAATCCCTCGGCAAAAGCGTCTTCTTGTCATACGGTAAAAACATCTTCAGAGGTGGAGTCGTCTTGGGAGCAACGCAAGCAAATGGAGCGTGATGGAAACAAGACCGTGCTGAGTGGAGTGCCAGATGCGTTGCCATCGGTCATAAAGGCTTATCGCATACAAGATAAAGCGCGAAACGTTGGGTTTGATTGGAAAGAGCCCAGTGATGTTTGGGCGAAAGTGCGTGAAGAACTTGACGAGTTGGAAAGGGAACTTGAGAAAGGAGATATGGAACGCTCTACTACAGAGCTAGGGGATTTCATATTTAGCGTAATTAATGCCGCGCGCTTATATCGTCTAAACCCTGATAACGCGCTAGAGCGTGCTAATAAGAAATTTATTTCCAGATTTACTTATATTGAGGAAAAAGCCAAGGAGGAGGGGAAGAATATTAAGGATTTAACCCTCGATGAAATGGATAAATATTGGATTGAGGCAAAGAAAAATGAACATTAATCATCGTTATGGTATGAAAAGGTTTTGTTTGTGCATGACATTATTTACGTTGATGTTTTCGATTTCTGCGTGCCACAAGAAGCCACATCAAAACAATAATAAAGAAGTCGAACCGTCAGAGCAAACCGTTACCGAAGACTCTACGATATATGGGGTTTGTGGAGACGGCACGATGATGCATACCCTGCAGTTGATCACGGATGGTGGTGACACTCTTGTCTTTGCCTTGCCCGATTCTGCTGATGGTAATAAAATTGTCGTTGGGGGATTGTTGGCTGGCGACCGTCTTGCCGTTGTTGAAGGTCAGCTTATAGACGGAGAAAAATGCGCTCGAAAAGTTATAAACTTAACGACACTTCAAGGCAAATGGACAAGTATTGATAAGAATTTTGAGATTCTTGAGGGAGGAGAAGTGAAGTCGGATGTTGAAGCCGAGAATAATCCATGGACGACATGGAAAACCCTGAATGGTAAGCTTTTGCTCAATCGTGATACATTTGATATAGACGAGCTCGGCAGCGATTCTCTTTATTTGGAGAACAAAGTCGGAATCTTTGTTTATAAGAGAGTGGAATAAAAGGGGGTCTTATGTCTTAAGAATAGTTGTAACGTTGGAACCATTCAATATTCATATCTTGGGTTGTGGGAGTGCATTGCCCACATTGAAGCATTTTGCCTCATCACAGGTTGTTGAGATTCGTGGAAAGTTTTTTATGATTGACTGTGGCGAGGGGACGCAGATACAGCTCCGTCGATCGCGCATAGGTTTCACAAAAATTCAAGCAATTTTCATATCTCATATCCATGGTGACCATTGTTTTGGTCTCATTGGCTTGATTTCAACTTTTGGTATGCTTGGCCGTACGGCACCTTTGAAGATTTATGCTCCAGAGCCATTGAAGCCTATGCTCGACGCGCAAATGAAGCTTTTCTGTAATGGACTTGAATATGAGGTTGAGTTTCACGCTGTTGATACTACCAGCCATAAGGTCATATACGAAGATAGAAGCCTTGTGGTTGAGAGCATTCCGCTTGCCCATCGTGTTCCTTGTTGTGGTTTCTTATTTCGTGAGCGCCCAACGTTGCCACACATACGTCGTGACATGATAGGGTGTTTTAATATTCCTATAAGCCAGATCAATAATATCAAGGCAGGGGCGGATTGGACAACAGAAGACGGTACTGTGATTCCAAATAGCAAGCTTACTATGCCTGCTGATCCACCACGATCTTATGCTTATTGTTGCGATACGCGTTATACGCCAAATCTCCACGAGGTTGTTAAGGATGTGAATTTATTGTACCATGATTCCACTTACGACAGTTCGTGTGCCAATCGAGCAAAACTCTATTATCATTCCACTTCCCAACAAGCTGCTACCGTGGCGCGCGACGGTAATGTAGGCAAACTGCTGCTTGGGCATTTTAGCGCTCGATACGACAACGAGGCCACCATCTTAAGTGAGGCGAAGGCTATTTTCCCTAATTCCGTTCTTGCGTCAGAAGGGAAAGTCTTTAAAGTATAAAGTTAATGGTAAACATACATTTTAATAGGATAGCACATGAATAAAACTTTTGTAGTGAATGGTATGAAATGTGAGCACTGTAAGTCTCATGTTGAAAGCGCCTTGAAAGATCTTTGTGGTATTAATGCGGTTGAAGTTAGTCTTCCAGACCATTGCGTCAATGTGGATTTTGACGACAATGTGGTTAACGCTCAACAGATGAAAGATGCTGTGGAGGCTGCTGGCCATTACGAGATGGAGATTTAGTGCCCAATTAATCCTTAATCCATTAAGAAAAGCGTGTATTTGTCGGGGTATGGCGTGTGTCTCATGGCCCTGCCAATGTTGGTAGAGCACAAGGTAAAGGAAAGAATTGGATTGGGTTAGTGTTGTGCCCAACCCTTTGTGGTTCAGATTCTCCGTCTGAACTCCGCGCAGGTTATTGCTGTGGCAATTGCGACGTTAAGGCTGTCTGCCGTGTTCCTTCCTTTGGGGTAATTAGGAATTAGCAACCGGTGATTGACAAGCGATTTCACCGGTTGCGAAATACCCTTGCCTTCGTTACCCATTATGATGATTCCGCCAACTGACAATGGCTTTTCATACAAATCGCAACCATCGAGAAACGTTCCATAAACTGGGAATCTTTCGGGTAATGCCTTTATGATATTTTCCAAGTTTGTGTAATGAACGCGCACTCTTGCTATGCTTCCCATCGTAGCCTGTACAACTTTTGGGCTGAATGCGTCAACGGTATCGTTTGAGCAGATGATGTCTGATATGCCAAACCAGTCGGCTATGCGTATTATGGTGCCAAGATTTCCGGGATCTTGCACGCCGTCTAGGGCGATGGTGAGCTTTTGCTTATCGTTTTCGTCTTTTTTTGTCAAAAGGTTGACAAGGCTATTTTCGTTTCCATCCGTGTAGTTTGGAATAGAAAATAATGCCAAAACTTTTTGAGGGTGTTGAAGCAAGGAAGCCTTCTTCAACTCTTCTTCACTTACCTCTATAATTTCAGCATTATCAATATATTGCTTGTTGACCTTCAACCATTCGGCGGTGGCTATTATAAGTCTTGCTGGCATTAGTTCCAAAAGATCGCCAACAACTTTTGGTCCTTCAGCTATAAACAAGCCGCTCTCTCGACGGCCTTTTTTGCTGTCGAGAGAGTTTATGAGTTTTATTTTCTGTTTACTTATGCTCATCTATTGGTTAAGCAGGAATTTCTTGAAAACGTTAAAGTCGTTTGGTATTTCGATGCTTTGTTTTTTGCCTCTCATGAATGCCTGTAAGCGCTCAGGTATGGCGATGTCGGTATCCAATATGCTATCGACTTTTTCCTTGAACTTTGCCGGATGCGCCGTCTCAAGAAACACGCCAGCCTCGTTGCCAGATAATTGCTCCTTTAGAGCCTTGTATCCGCAAGCTCCATGAGGATCAAGCACATAGCCAGTTTGATTATAGCATTGCTTCATGGTCTCGCGAATCTTGTCGTCTGTATAAGTTGCTCCACTGACATCTTTCTTAATTGCAGGCAACACGGCCTCTACCTCCTTGCCATTGTCAAGGTGACATGCTTTGCCGTCGTTGTATAGATCCAAGATGCGAGCAAAGTTGCTTGGCGCTCCAACGTCCATGGCGTTGGCAAGTGTTTGCTTGCTTGCCATTGGGGTATACACTCCTGTTTGCAGATAGTTGAAGAAAACGTCGTTGGCGTTGTTTGCGGCAATGAAATGGCTCACAGGCAGTCCCATTTTCCATGCGAAGAGTCCGGCTGTGATATTGCCGAAATTGCCCGATGGAACGCAAAATGTCAACTTCGTTCCGTCTTTGCCAATCACTCCGTCGCGTTTCAATTTGGCGTAAGCATTGAAATAATAGAATGCTTGTGGCAAAAAGCGCGCCACGTTGATGCTGTTGGCAGAGGTGAGAATCATGTGAGAAGTAAGCTCTTTGTCCATGAAGGCGTTTTTTACGAGTGCTTGACAATCATCGAAAACGCCGTCTATCTCCAATGCCGTTATGTTCTTGCCTAATGTGGTGAATTGGCTTTCCTGAATCTTGCTCACTTTCCCCTTGGGGTAAAGCACGTAGACGTGTATGCCGTCAACACCAAGGAAACCGTTGGCCACTGCCGATCCCGTGTCGCCACTTGTCGCCACGAGAACGTTTACCATGCGATTGTCGTTTGTTTTCTCTCTATCTTTACGGATGAAGTATTGCAGGAGGCGTGCCATGAATCGTGCGCCCACGTCCTTGAAGGCAAGCGTTGGACCATGGAAAAGCTCCAAGGCGTAAATGTTGTCGTCTACTTTCACCACCGGCGTGTCAAACGCGAGAGTGTCGTAAACGATTTGCTTCAAGGAAGCCTCGTCCACATCGTCTCCAAAGAAAGCCTTTGCCACTTCAAAGGCTATTTCTTGAAATGAAAGAGAATCTATATTGTCAAAGAACGACTTTGGCAATTTCTTTATTTGCTCAGGCATATACAGTCCACGGTCTGGGGCTAGGCCTTTCTCGACGGCCTCGCGAAGTGTGGTCGTTGGAGCTTGATGGTTCGTGCTATAATATTTCATGATGGTTCTGTCTTGTTTAGTTTGTTTATATTTCCATGAATTTATCCATGAACTCCGTGAGGTTAAGCATGCCGAAATCGCCGTTCACGCACGCCACTTCATCGTAGGTCTGTACGCTGTCAGGTTGTATTCCAGGATACCATACGAGGAAAGGTACGGGCTCTTTCACGTGTGTCCTTACTTCCACTGGGGTAGGGTGGTCTGGCATGACCGCTATCGCTACAGGTTCGTCCCATTGTTTCACCTCGTTGTAGATAGGCTCCACCACTTTGTGGTCGAGGTTCTCTATTGTCTTGAGTTTCAATTCAAGGTTGCCGTCATGCCCAGCCTCGTCGCTAGCCTCGAAATGCACGAATACAAAGTCTTGGTTGTATAGTGCTGTTATTGCAGCTGCCACTTTCCCTTCATAATTGGTGTTCGCGAGTCCTGTGGCACGTGGCACGCTCACCACGTCAAGTCCTGCGTATTTGCCTATGCCTTTTATCAGGTCAACGGCTGATATGCAGGTGCCGCTTTTTATCTGCGAATATTTTTCCGTAAGGGTTTTCATCGAAGGGCGGTAGCCGCCTCCCCATGGCCATATCAAGTTAGCCATGCGTTCGCCTTTCTCATTCTTGGCCTTGTTGTATGGAAGGGCTTCAAGCAATTCCTTGCTCTTGATAATGAGATTGTTGAGTAGGTCGGCTGTCTCTTGTGCGCTCAAGCGCGACTGGCCTGTCGGCTTGCCGTCAAAGCCCATTATGGGCTCACGCTTGTCTTCCCATCCCTTTTCAGGTTTTATGAGCAACGGTTGCCATTTCTCACCCGGATGGTCGTGGGGTGGAGCGCAAACAATGTGCTTGCTGGCTCGTTTCACTATGAGCAGGTGGCGGTATTGTATGCCTGGTATGAACTTGATGTCTTCGTTGCCAAGCTTGTCGTCTAGATATTGCATGAGCATCGCACCGTTCTCTGTTGAAAGGTTTCCGCCATTGTGTGTGATGATGTTCCCGTCGTTCACACATATCATGTTCAACCTAAGCGCGAGATCCTCTGGCTCCATGTCGTAGCCTATGCTCGCGGCTTCCAATGGCCCGCGACCTTCATACACCTTGTTCTGGTCGTAGCCAAGAATGGTACTGTTGGCTACCTCAGACCCTGGCAGGAATCCGTCAGGGATGGTCATAAGTCTTCCCGTGCGGCCTTTTCGTGCCAACATGTCCATATAAGGAGTGTCGGCATATTGCAACAAGGTCTTGTTGCCAAGGCGGCTTACCGTGTGGTCAGCCATGCCGTCGCCTAATATGATGATATGTTTCATGGCTATCCTGATTTTAAACGTTTGCTATGCTGATGATGTTGGCGAACACTCCTGCCGCCGTAACGCTTGCCCCAGCTCCATAGCCTTGTATGAGCATGGGATATTCCTTATAACGTTCTGTAGTGAGGAGGATTATGTTGTTGCTGCCCTCCAGGTTGTAGAACGGGCTGTCTTGTGTCACGTCTCTCAGCGCTACGCTCACTTTCCCATGATCCATTGTCGCTATGAAACGCCAACGCTTGCCTTCCGCTTCCAGTTTCTTGCGTTTCTCCTCGAAGTCGGCGTTCAGCTCAGGCAGATGCTTCCAGAAGTCATCCAACGAGCCTGTGAAAAAGTGGTCTGGCACGAAGAGGTGCTTGTCTACGTCGTCTTGTTCAACGCGGTAGCCAGCCTCTCGAGCCAATATCACGATTTTGCGCACCACGTCGGTTCCACTAAGGTCAATGCGTGGGTCTGGCTCCGAATAGCCTTCTTCCTTGGCGTGCTTCACGGTCTCGGAGAAAGGACATTGGGCTGAAATCTTGTTGAAGATATAGTTGAGGGTTCCGCTCAACACGGCCTCAATCTTTAGTATGCGGTCACCAGAGTTGCGCAGGTCGTTGATGGTGCCTATGATGGGCAATCCCGCTCCCACGTTGGTCTCGAAGAGGAACTTGATGCCTCTTCTCAGTGCCGTCTCTTTCAGTCGGGTATAGTCATCGTAGCTTGAGCTGGCTGCAATCTTGTTGGCTGCTACAATGCTGACGTTGTGGTCGAGCAAGCACTGGTAGAGCGCGGCAATTTCTTTCGACGCGGTGCAGTCTACAAACACCGCGTTGAAAATGTTCATTGAGAGTATGGTGTCGCGCAACTTCTCTGGATTGCTTGGCTCAGACGCCATGAGCTGCTCTTTGTAATTGGCGAGGTCTATGCCGTCGCGCGAGTATATTGCATTGTGAGAGCTTGCCACGCCAACGACGTTCAGCTTCAACCGTGAATGTTCTTTAAGGTTTTCGTATTGAGAACGAATCTGTTCAATGAGCTTTCCGCCAACGGTTCCTATGCCGCAGATGAAGAGGTTGAGCACTTTGTATTCAGAAAGGAAGAACGAGTCGTGAAGAACGTTCATCGCCTTCCTCAGTTCTGCTCCCTGCACAACGAATGAGATGTTTGTTTCTGAGGCACCCTGAGCGCATGCTATTACCGAAATGCCGCTTCTGCCAAGTGTGCCAAAAAGTTTTCCTGCAATGCCTGCCGCATGTTTCATGTTCTCACCTACGATAGCAATGGTGGCGAGTTTGCTTTCCACATGCATTGGGAACATTGCGCCATCTTCTATCTCGGCTGAGAACTCGTTGTTGAGCACTCTTGCCGCCTCGGCTGAGTCCTCGTCGCGAACACCTATTGACGTGGAGTTCTCCGAAGAGGCTTGTGACACCATGAACACGGAGATGCCATTTTCGGCAAGTGCCGTGAATATGCGTCGGTTCACGCCAATCACACCAACCATGGCAAGTCCCGACACGGTGATGAGCGAGGTGTTCTTGATGCTCGAAATGCCCTTGATGGGCTTGTGGTCGTTGTTGATCTTGTCCTTTATAATAGTACCTGGCGCCTCTGGGTTGAAAGTGTTCTTTACCCTTATTGGGATGTTTTTTATGCGCACGGGATATATTGTAGGTGGATATACCACCTTTGCTCCGAAGTTGCAAAGTTCCATTGCCTCCACGTAGCTCAACTCGTCTATGGTATAGGCAGTCTTTATCACCCTTGGGTCGGCTGTCATGAAGCCGTCAACGTCTGTCCATATCTCAAGAATCTCCGCGTCGAGGTCGGCCGCTATTATAGCAGCTGTATAGTCGGAACCTCCGCGCCCGAGGTTCGTGGTCTCGCCTGAGTCCTTGTCAGATGAGATGAAGCCGGGGATGAGAGTCACGCGTGGCAAGCTGGAGAAAGCCTCCTTCACGAGATGGTTGGTCAAGTCGGTGTCGAGTATTATCTTGCCGTTTGGTGATATCGTGGTCTTGATGAAGTTGCGGGAGTCCATCCAGCGCGAGCCCTTTACAAGTGTGGACACTATGTTTGAGCTCAGTCGCTCTCCATAGCTCACGATGGCATCAAGGGTCTTCTTGCTGAGGTCGTGGATGAGGTAAACGCCAAAGTAGATGGAGTGTAGCTGCTCGAATAGAGAGTCTACTTTGTTGAAAAGCATCTCCCTGTCGTTGGTATCGGTAATGATAGTGTCAATCATCTTGTGATGGCGGTCTACCATCTGCTCAAACTGTTCTTTCCATTCAGCCTTGCCCTCTTGCGCAAGATGTGATGTGGAGATGAGCATGTCTGTGATGCCGCCTAATGCGCTTACGACAACGACAATGGGTTGCTTGCGCGCTTCTTTCTCTACGATACGTTTCAGACTCAGAATGCTTTTCACGGAACCTACTGATGTTCCGCCAAATTTTAATACTTTCATTGATTAAATGAGTTTTGTTTGTTATTGCGCAGCCATTCCCGATACGTATGGGCTAATGGCTGTACTTGCTTGCAAAGGTAATAATGTTTTGTCTTTTTGACAAAGAAATCTATAAAATTGTTCAAGATGTAGTGCAAATCGATTTGATTTGTTTAATTTTGCAATTAAAATGTAATAGTATAACGATATATTGTTTTGGAACAATAATAGACGATTTGCATAAATGATAGAAGAATATCAACTTAGGGTATCACCACAGGTGGCTTCGTCTGAGCAAGACCTCAAGGCGTGGCTCTCGCAAGAAAAGGGACTTGACGCGCGCACCCTTAATCACGTGCGTGTGATAAAGCGTAGCATAGATGCTCGCCAGCGCACTATTTACGTTAATCTGAAGGTTAGGGTTTACATTAACGAAACGCCTCAAGACGATGAGTATCAGCATACTGAATATCCTTGTGTTAGTGATAAACCCGAAGTGGTAGTGGTGGGCGAGGGGCCTGGTGGGCTTTTCGCTTCCCTTAGACTGATAGAGCTTGGCTTCCGCCCTGTTGTTATAGAAAGGGGCAAGGACGTGAGGGAGCGGAAGAAAGACATGGCGCTTATTACCAAGACGCAGAAGGTTGACCCTGAGAGCAACTATTGCTTTGGTGAAGGCGGTGCGGGTGCCTACAGTGATGGGAAACTCTATACGCGGAGTCATAAACGCGGAAACACTGAGAAAATACTGAATGTGTTTTGCCAGCATGGAGCCTCAACGTCAATCCTTGCCGATGCCCATCCGCATATAGGTACAGACAAGTTGCCGAGGGTGATAGAGAACATGCGCCTGCAGATAATAAAGAGCGGTGGAGAGGTTCATTTCCAAACAAAGATGACAGGTCTTGTCATGGACAGCTCATCATGTGGCGAGGATAGGGTGGTTGGCGTAAGGGCCGTTGACTTGGTATCGGGAAAGGAACTGGAGTTTCATGGCCCGGTCATCTTGGCCACTGGCCATAGCGCGAGAGATGTTTACAGATATCTTGCTAGCGCCAACGTTGACATGGAGGCCAAGGGCATTGCCGTAGGCGTGCGTTTGGAACATCCATCTCAAGTCATTGATCGCATACAATACCATAATAAGAATGGCCGAGGCAAATACCTGCCTGCTGCGGAATATTCTTTTGTGACTCAGGTCGAGGGGCGGGGCGTATATTCGTTCTGTATGTGTCCAGGAGGCTTCGTTATTCCTGCTGCCACGGGGCCTGGGCAGATTGTCGTCAACGGAATGTCGCCAAGCAATCGTGGCACGCAGTGGTCAAACAGTGGCATGGTTGTTGAGATTAGGCCAGAGGATGTGGAAAATGATCCTTCTCTCAAAAACGACAATCCGCAACCGGGTGTGCTTGATGTGATGGACTTCCAGGAGAGGCTGGAGAAGACGTGTTGGCAACAAGGCAATATGCGGCAAACGGCTCCCGCGCAACGCATGGTCGATTTCGTCAACAGTCATTTGAGCTACGACTTGCCCAAGAGCAGTTATGCGCCAGGCTTGATTAGTAGCCCACTTCATTTCTGGCTCCCATCGTTTATATCCAAGCGACTTCAAGAAGGTTTCAAAGCCTTTGGCAAGCGTGCCCATGGCTTCCTTACCAACGAGGCCGTGATGATAGCCGTGGAAACTCGCACCTCGTCGCCCGTGCGTATTCTTCGCGACAGGGAAACGTTGCAGCATGTTCGCATAGCGGGCCTCTTCCCTTGTGGCGAGGGCGCTGGCTACGCTGGCGGCATAGTCTCGGCTGGCGTCGATGGCGAGAGGTGTGCTGAGGCTTGCGCTGAATATATGAATGCGAGTCGCTAACGCATTCTACATAGCGTGAATTATTTGCGTTAAGAAATGTAATGTAACATAGTAAAGACAGAAAAAGTCGTACTTTTGTATGTTAATGGATTGATGAACGTGACTGACGTGACAAAATAAATGAAGTACGATATAGACATAGTTGAAGATGACATCTTAGCCCTGGGGCATGATTTGCTCCAGACATTATTGTGCGACCGTACCACTGGAAAGAATATCTTTTGGGCAACAGATGACTATTCTGATAGAGGGGCAGGTTATACCTTCTTTGATAACATTACTATAGAAGCGATAACGGGTGAGCATAAAGACGTGATAATGCCACGTATCGCCAAAGATAAAGAAAGGAAGAAAGAGCGCAAGCGTAAGATGGCGGAAGTGTTTACTCCTTCTTGGTTATGTAATAGAATGCTTGATGACGTGGACGCTCGCCTTTTCGGTCGCAATGATGTCTTCAATACGAAAAGCAATATGGATAAAGAGTGGCATCCTGTGGATGCTCCTGTTTGTAAAGAGGGGGATGAAATCACCTGGAATGCTTATGTCAAGAAGACAGTCATGGAGATAACCTGTGGGGAAGGCCCTTTTATCGTAAGCCGATATGATACGGTTTCTGGACGTAGATTTGATGATGTCAATATGCGTGTGGGATTTCTTGACAGAAAACTGAGGTTGGTTACAGAAAACACTCATACGAAGGAAGAGTGGATGGAATGGGTCAAGATAGCTTACCAATGTTCTTTCGGCTATGAGTGGCAAGGTGACAACCTTCTACTGGCTCGCCAAAACCTTCTTTTCACTCTCTTTGACTATTTCGAGGCTGTATGGAACGAGGAACCGCCTATGGATTTCGTGGAGGAAATAGCTTATATCATTTCATGGAACTTATGGCAGATGGATGGACTCAAGAATGTGATTCCACGGTCGTGCAAGACGATAGTTGAAGAAACTACTGATTTGTTTGGCAATGTCAAACGCAAGGAGATACCTTGTGAAGGATGCAAGAAAAAGCTAATTCACAAGCACAACGGCATTTATGCGCAAATCATGGATTGGAAGAAAGAAAAACCTATCCTGTTCGATTCGTTAAGCAAAGACAGAGACAAGAATGGCAGATGATATTCTTATAGACCGACTCATCATAGGACGCACGGAACCCCATATCTATGCGTTCGAGACGGGTACTGTACCTAATTATCTGAAGATAGGCGATACTTATCGTCCTGTGGAAACTCGCCTTGATGAATGGAGACGCTATTTCGCAGACTTGCAGAAAATGTATGACGAGCCTGCTGTGGCTGGAAATGAGTATTTTCGAGACCTTTCTGTACATCATTATATGATTTATGAGAAAGGACGAAAACGCTTGGAGCGTACTGCGATTCCGAATCTTCCTTATTATTCGAATGAGTTCTTTGAGAATGCAACTGTTGGTGATGTAGAGGAAGCTGTGAAAGACATTCGAACAAGTGCAACAGATAAAGACGGACGTTACAAACTTTATTCAATGGAGGATGGGCG
>CAVAGT010000024.1:0-32496 GCA_963588155.1 Lachnospiraceae bacterium
CCTCCGGTCTTGGGGTCGCAATAGACACGGAACACGGAGAAGTCGCAGGTCTGTCGAGGCCACATCCAGTTGTCGGTCTCGCCACCATATTTGCCCATCGACTTTGGCACCGCGAAGACAAGCCTGAGGTCGGTGAAATCCTGGTAAGTGGTGGCATACCACTTGTTGCCCTCGTAGAACGCGTCGATGTCTATATGAAGCGTCTTGTCTATCTTCTTCACCGAGTCGGTCATGGCCTGGCTCACGGAGTCGACGAGGTGGCTCTGCGCCTTCTTGTTCATGTTGTCGATACCGAGAGCCTTCAAGCGCGGAGTGATGTCTTGCTGGCTCTTCATGAACGACACGAACATGTTCTCGTTGGGCAGTTCCTCCTCATAGCTCTTTGCCACGAATCCATCGAGCATGTAGTCGTGGTCGGTGGTGCTGTGGGAGCGTATGGCCTCGAAGCCGCAATGGTGGTTGGTGAAGACGAGTCCGTCGGGAGACACCACCACTCCAGAGCAGAAGCCGGAGAAGTTCACCACGTTGTTCTTGATGGCGTCGGCGTCGGAATAGAGCGCGCCCTGCGGCAACAGGAACCCATATCCGCGCATCGCCTCATAAACCTGCGTAGGCAGGTCGTAGAGCGTCCACATGCCCTCGTCGGCCATTGACGGCAGAGGAGAGAGCATGGACAAAGCCAAAAGGCCAAGAGGAAGCCTTTTTTTCATTTTGTTGGTCATATAATTTTTTGTGTTTGAGTTTCATTAACGCAGCCGCGCCTTGACAAGGCTCCAGAAGTCGCGCTTCACTATCACAGCGGCAAAGGCGATGATGAGCAGCGTGTTGACGCCAATGGCAAGCCACATGGAGAGGTGGTTGTTGCAGAAGTCGAGCATGAAGAACACCACAAGGGCAAGAACCACATAGAAGGCGATGTCCTTGAGCGGATACTTGATGGGGTAATATTTCTGCCCGAACAGATAGCTCAGCACCATGCTGACCGTATAGCTCACGAAGCCTGCCCACGCGCACGCCCAATAACTGAAACGCGGAATAAAAACAACGTCAACGGCAATGAGGACCACCGCGCCTATGCCTGAGAAATAAGCGCCCCAAATGGTCTTGTCGATGAGCTTATACCAGAAGCTGAGGTTGAAGAACACGCCGAACATTATCTCCGCAGCCATCACGATAGGCACAATCTCCAAGCCTTCCCAATAGCTCTTGCCGACGATGTAGCGTATGATGTCCATGTAGCCGATGACGCAAAGAAACGCCAAGAGCGTGAAGATGACATAATATTTCATGACCTTGGCGTAGGTCTCCTTGCTGTTTTTCTCCTTGGATTGGCCGAAGACAAACGGCTCGTAGGCATAACGGAAGGCCTGGGTTATCATGACCATGATCATGGCTATCTTTATGCACGCGCCATATATGCCGAGCTGTACCCTTGCCTCGTCGGCGTTGCCATCGAAGGCGTAGGGGAAGATTATCTGCGAGGCGCACTGGTTGAGCTGGCCCGCGAGACCCATGACGAGAAGTGGCCACGTATAAGAGAGCATGCGCTTGCAGGTGGCCTTGTCGAAAGGATTCTTGAAGCCTTTCATCTCCTTGGCGAGGAGGACAAGGGTGAGGATGGAGCCGGAGAGCTCGATCCAGAATATCCACACCACTTCGAGGCTGAAATTGGCGTCATAGATTCCGAGGAAGTTGACGCGCATATTGGGCAGCACTATGAGGTAGAGGCTCACGCCAACGAGGTTGACAAGGATGCTCACCATCTTGAATAAGGCGAATTTCAACGCCTTGTGCTTCAAGCGAAGATAAGCGAAGGGGATGGCGGTGAAAGCGTCGATGGCGACGCATGCGCCCATGATCATGATGAACTCGGGATGGTCCGGATAGCCAATGGCTCCGGCTATAGGATGCAGAAACGCCCACAACAGGAGCACGAACAGCAACGACGTGGTGGCCACCATGCGCAGCGTGGTGGCGTAGACCTTCTCCGGATTCTCGCCTTGGCGGTTCATGAACCTGAAGAACGTGGTCTCCATGCCATAGGTCAAAATGATGATGAGAAGGGCGATATAGGCATAGATGTTGGTGATGATGCCATACTGTCCACCTGCCGCGTTGAACTTGGCTGTCTCTATCGGGACGAGGAGATAACCTATGAAACGCGCGGCGATAGAGCTCAAGCCATAGATGGCGGTTTCCTTAAGGAGAGATTTGAGATTTGCCATATATCAGAAAAGAATGTGTTTATTATCCGAAGAAGATGTAGGCTATGACGATTGCGGCTATGGTGCCAACCAAGTCGGCAAGAAGTCCGCACGCAGCGGCGTGGCGCGTGTACTTGATGTTAACCGAGCCGAAATACACCGCGAGGATATAGAACGTGGTGTCGGTGGAACCTTGCAAAATGCACGACAACCTGCCCACGAATGAGTCGGGACCGTATGTCTTCATGGCCTCAAGCATCATTCCGCGCGCTCCACTTCCCGACAATGGTTTCATGAATGCCGTGGGGAGGCCTCCCACGAAATCGGTGTTGAGCCCGCACTTGTCGGCACACCATGATATGCCATTGATCACCATGTCCATGGCGCCCGAGGCACGAAACACGCCCACTGCCACAAGGATGGCGACAAGATAGGGTATGATGCGCACGGCAGTTTGGAAGCCTTCCTTGGCTCCCTCGATGAAAGCGTCGTAAACGTTGACTTTTTTAATGAAACCGCCCACGATGAACGCCACTATCACCGACAAGAGGATGACATTGCCGCCCACGGAGGTTACCGTTGCCATGGTGTCCTTGTCCATGTAACCGAAAGCCGCGATGATGATGCCCACAAAAGCGCAAACGCCCATGAGCATGGCGAGCATGGCGGGCTTCAGGATATTGGTGCGCTGGAAAATGCAAGTGATGATGATGCCACAGAGAGTGGCAACAGTGGTAGAGATGAGTATGGGGATGAATACGTCTGTGGGTTGCGCCGCGCCGTAGCTGGAGCGGAAGGCAAGAATGGTGGTGGGGATGATGGTAAGGCCCGACGTGTTGAGCACGAGGAACATTATCATAGGGTTGGTGGCGGTGTCTTTCTTTGGGTTAAGCTCCTGCAACTGCTGCATGGCCTTTAGACCTGTGGGCGTGGCGGCATTGTCGAGGCCAAGCATGTTGGAGGCCACGTTCATGAAGATGGACCCCATGGCGGGATGGTTCTTGGGAATGCCAGGGAAAAGGCGTGAGAACACGGGGCTGAGCATTCGCGCCAACAAGTTGACGGCACCTGCCTTCTCGCCTATTTTCATGATGCCAAGCCAAAGGGCAAGCACACCCGTAAGCCCAAGGGAGGTCTCAAACGCGGTCTTTGATGTGTCGAAAGTGGAATCAACTATCTTTTGGAAGATAGTAGTGTCGCCCATCAAAAGCTGCACCACGGCAAAAACGAAGGAAACGACGAAAAAAGCTATCCAAATGTAATTCAGTACCATAACGCGTGCAAAGGTACTGTTTTTCTTCGATGTATAAAGTGTGAGCGGTAAAGTTTTTTCCGCTCACACCACATTAACTGCGTGAACGGAATTATTCCGCTCACTTCACGTTAAATCTCAAACCGACGTTCAGGCTGAAACTCGTCGGCTTGTCCTTGTAGACGTTGTCTATCGACGAGTGGTTGTCGAAATAGTGGGTCATGCCCGGCTCGGCATAAAGGCTGAGCGAAGGCGTGAAGTGGTAGGCTCCGCCCACGGCAGCCTTCAGCGACCATTGCGGACGCTTCTCGGTAAGATTCTTATGCTCGGAGTCGTCTACTCCGGCTGACCCCTTCACAAGCTTCTCCACCTCGCCGCCGGCGGTGACATACACCTCGGCATGCCTTGTGCGCAGGAAACTATAGCTTGCCGTGAGCGGTATGCCGACATAGTGCAACTTCTGGCGATCCACCACATGGTCGCTCTCCGTGAAATTGGAAGACAAGTAACTGTAGGTGACGCCCGTGTTAACCGCCCAACGGCTTGAAAGCCTGTAAGCAACGCTGACACCAACTTTTATGGGCTGCGCGTGGTGTGCTTTCCTCTCGGGTTGCTTGGCCATCAAGACGTTAGCCTTGCCAAGTTCGATGGGGAACGCGCCAAAAGGCATCTCGTCGGAATAGTAGCCTTGAGCTACGCTGACGGCTCTGTCTGTCGCCAAGCCATTGCCGTTTAGCGCGCCACCATAATAAGCAGTTAGGGAAAGCTGCGAGGACGTTGGCGCGGAACGATGATAAGCATAGTCGGCCTCGGCTTGATACTGATAAGCGTCCTGTCCGCGATGTTTCTCCGGTTTGTTATCCTTGCGCGAATCAGAAGGCTTGTTTTCTCCACGCTTCTCCGTTGAGAAACTCCCATTTTCATCGTTGGATGTCACCTGTGCGGTTTGTCCCAACGCCGCCTCTTTAGTCTCCTCAATGGCTTCCGTATTAGCGTCAGTCGTGGCTTGTACGTTATCTGCCAAATGCCTAAGCCTTGGCGTTTCATCGTGCTTGGAAAGTATGGCTGTTTCATACTTGGCAGCCAAAACGCCCGAGGCGGGGTTAGCGTCGGCATCGAGGCCCGAGTTTGCCTCGGCACGGCTTGCCGATTGACGGATGGCTTGCGACACGGCTGTCACGCGCGGCGACTCGTCGACCTTCAGCAGTCGCCACGTCACGGGAACGGCAATGGCCGCCACCACCGCGGCTGCGGTAAGCCAACGATATTGCCACATCGCCACTTTCCGCGCAGGCTGAATCGGTTTACTTGGCGCCACGGGCGTGGTAGAGGCGAGTCGTTTCTTCACCTCTTCAAGAAGACCGTCGGGTGCCTTGACCTGACGGTCGGCCATGAGCCGCTGTATGTCTTTGGTCCAGTCTTCGTTCATTGCGTTTCCTCCTTTCTCTTTTTAAGTATCCTTGCCATCATCGCCTTGGCCCTGTGATATTGCGAAGCCGAGGTGTCGGGCTTTATACCCAACAACTCGGCAATTTCCTTGTGGCTCTTGCCCTCTATGGCATAGAGGTTGAAAACAGCTCGATAGCCGTCGGGCAATTGCCGTAACGCCTCATCGACCATCTCGGCCGTGAGGCCCGACGTGTCGGGCGGTTCCTCGGGCGTGTCGGGAATCTCGCGCTCGCTGTCAACGAACAACATCTTCTTTTTATCGCGGAGGAACATCAGAGCCTCGTTGACGACCACACGGGTCAGCCACGCCTTCAAAGAACCCTCGCCACGATAATTGAATTTGCCGACAGATGAAAAGATCTTTATCAAAGCCTCTTGCAGCACGTCGCACATGTCGTCGGGCTGGGGCACGTATCGCAGGCAAACGCCAGCCATATAGTCGGCAAATTCAGCGTACAGCACATCCATCGCGCGGGAATCTCCCCGTGCGAACAGTTGTAGGATGTGCTGTTCTTTGCTCATTCGCGATACTTGTATTTAAAGGTATGGCTCTTCTCACCAGAGAACGAGTTCCACTTCAACGTGATATCCTGGTATTTGCTGCCGTCTTGCGGCTTGGGTACGTCGCTGAGCCTGAAAGCGATGAGGCCGTCGCTCGCCACGCCCTTGATATCACCATTGGCGTCGTGGAAGAGCCTGAGCGTGCCATCGGTCATGCGCACAAGCCTGAGAGTATGGATCTTCTTGCCACCGAAATACGTGCGGAAGTGGAGCGTCAGGTAGCCGTCCTCGCACACGGTCTTCCAACTGTTGACAATCTCCACGGGGTCATCGCCGTAGGTCTTCTCTATGTCGCTGACAATTGGGGACATCGCCTTTGTGCGGATGGTGTCGAACAAGGTGACGAGGTGGACGGAGCGTTGAGCCTCATTCTTGTCCTTGTCGTCAAAGACAACAGACACGAGCGCACGCACCTCCTTCTTGTTGGTGTCTTCAAAAGGCCACTTCTTGTAATTCTCGTCGACAAGGGTCACCGAGTCGTTGAGCTGCATGAAGACTTGACCACTCGTGGCGTCGGTCTTTAGGGTCACCAACGCGTTAGGAGTGTAGACGGGATCAATGACCAACGTGTTGTTGTCGTCATTGTCGCACGACTGCAACGACAACGCCGTGGAAAACAATATGGCCGCGAAGGCCATCATCTTCGATAGTTTGTTCATAGCTGTTCTTCTTTTATTCAAGGGTTAAATGCCGATAAAGGCGAAACCTTGCACAGCCATGACATTTTTTTTAGAATCTGCCTTTAATTAATCAAAGCCTTCAATTCATCCATGTTTTCCACGACCTTGACATGATCTGTCCATTGGCTACGCATGAAGCCTCGCCCCTGCATGTCGTCGAGCATCTCTATGGTCTTATCCCAAAAGCCTTCCACGTTGTAGAGAATCATCATCTTGCCATGGTATCCGATGTTGCGCGACGACGCCACCGTGAACACCTCGTCGAGGGTGCCTATGCCGCCAGGCAACGCCACGCACACGTCGGCTTGGGCGAGCATGATGTCCTTGCGGTCGGAAAGGTTGTCGCATGGTATCTCCACGTCGAGGTAGTCGGGGCGCTGGCCGCTGTTCACGAGAATCTGTGGTATGACGCCTATTATCTGGCCACCGCCATTGTGCACCGCCGCGCCCACGCATCGCATGAGCCCACGGTTCTGACCTCCATATACAAGGGCGTGACCACTCTCCGCCATCCACGTGCCAAGCTCCTCGGCGGCCTTGAAATAGGCTGGGGCGATGGAGTCGTTGGCTGAACAAAACACTGCTATTTTCATGTCTTCAAGATTTTGTCCGGCAAAGATAACAATAATTATCACATTTTTTGTCGCATAATCTCTTATTTTACAGTAACTTTGCATATTATTTATTTTATATAGCTATATTTTTTTGAAGACGTTTGAAGAATTGGGCGTGAGCGAGCCTATCCGCCGCGCCATTGAAGAACTTGGATTCGAGCAGCCGATGCCCGTCCAAGAGGAAGTTATCCCGTATTTATTGGGTGAGCACAACGATGTAATCGCGCTGGCACAGACCGGCACGGGCAAGACCGCCGCATACGGCATTCCCGTGTTGCAGAAGACTGATGCCACGACAAAAGACACGCAAGCGCTCATCTTGAGCCCCACGCGTGAGTTGTGCCTGCAAATAGCCGACGACCTCAACTCGTTTGCCAAGTACATTCCCCATATGCATGTCATTCCCGTATATGGCGGCGCGTCCATCGTGACGCAAATCAACGAGTTGCGCCATGGGGCACAAGTCATAGTGGCTACGCCCGGCCGCCTCATCGACCTCATGGAGCGTGGCAAGGTGAAGCTCGAGAACATTCGCAACGTGGTGCTCGACGAGGCCGACGAGATGCTCAACATGGGATTCTCCGACAGCATCAACGCCATCTTCGAGCGTGTGCCCGAAGACCGCAACACGCTGCTCTTCTCCGCCACAATGAGCAAGGAGATAGAGAAAATAGCCAAAAACTATCTGCACGACTACAAGGAGATAGTGGTCGGCTCGCGCAACGAGGGAGCGGAGAACGTGAACCACATCTACTATCTCGTGAACGCCAAGGACAAGTACCTGGCATTGAAGCGCATCGTGGACTTCTACCCACGCATCTACGCCATAATATTCTGCCGCACGAAGCTGGAGACACAGGAAGTGGCCGACAAGCTCATCAAGGACGGCTACAACGCCGAGTCGCTGCACGGCGACCTGTCGCAGCAACAGCGCGACCTCACGATGCAGAAGTTCAGGCAGCACTTGGTGCAACTGCTCGTGGCAACCGACGTGGCGGCACGCGGTCTCGACGTGGACGACCTCACGCATGTCATCAACTACGGACTGCCCGACGACGTGGAGAACTACACCCACAGGTCTGGACGCACCGGACGCGCGGGAAAGAAGGGCACCAGCATTTCCATCATACACTCGCGCGAGAAATTCAAGGTGAAAGCCATCGAGAAGGTCATCGGCAAGGAGTTTGTCGACGGCACACTGCCTACGCCTGAGGAGATATGCAAGAAACAGCTTTTCAAGACCATGGACGACATCATGAAGACCGACGTAGACGAGGACTTGATAGCGCCCTACATGACAGACATTAACCGCCAGTTTGAGTATATCGACAAGGAAGACATCATAAAGAAGATGGTGTCCAACACGTTTGGCCGATTCCTCGACTACTACAAGAACGCGCCTACGATAGAGAAACCCACAAGGGGCAACGCGCGTGACGACAGGAAAAACAAGGGTGAGAAAGGCAGAAACGGCTCACGCGGAGACCGCCAACGCGGGCCACGCAAGGCGGAGGCAGGCTATCGCAGGCTCTTCATCAACCTCGGAAAGGCCGACGGCTTCTACCCGGGCGAGGTGATGCAGTTTATCAACCACCACGTGCACGGGCCAAAACAAGAGATTGGGCACATCGACCTGCTGTCGAAGTTCTCATACATAGAGGTGCCCGAGAAAGACGCCAACAAGGTGATGAGCGCCATCAACGGCGCGAAATACAAGGGACGCGAGGTGAGGTGCAACGATGCCGAGGACAAGAACGCAGGACGCGGCAACGCCCCACAAAAGAAAAGGGAATACCGGAAGAAGAACACCGACAACAACGCGAAAGGCAAGGACGACTGGCGCGCGCTGATGAATGGCGGCAACAAGAAAGGCTTCAAGGACGAGGAACCAGACTTCACGGAAGAAGGATGGGCACGACGCTTCCCCAAGAAGAAATAAAGATAC
Source organism: Lachnospiraceae bacterium (assembly GCA_963588155.1). Taxonomy (GTDB): domain Bacteria; phylum Bacteroidota; class Bacteroidia; order Bacteroidales; family Bacteroidaceae; genus Prevotella. The sequence continues at coordinate 8,706 of CAVAGT010000024.1, forward strand.
ATTAAACAATAATCACAACAAAAACAAACAATGAAAAAGACTATCCTGACCATGACAGCCCTGGCCATGCTGACGGCTTGCGCCGACGCTGCCGACAACAAGGGCAACGTCAGCTTCTCGGGCGAGTTGAGCGGCTTGAAAGACACGCTCATCGTGATGACGCCAACAGGCGAGAGAAACATGAAAAAGGACACCGTGCTCACGAAAGACGGCAAGTTCCAGTTCACCGTCAACGTGAACGAGCCTACCACGATATACGCCTACACCCCTGGCACACTTCGCCGCACTGAGCGCGTCGGCTTCGAGGCTATCGCTGTTCCTGGCGAGAAGGCTGTGATGACGGGCGACATATCCAAGGAATACTATTTCAGCGGCAGCAAGTTCTATCAGGAATACAATGAGGCCGACAGGACCTATTCCGCCGCTCTCAAGCCCTTCAACGAGCTCATGGAGTCGCTCAACAAGCGCATGCAAAACGGTGAGTCGCAAGAGGCCTTGCAGAAAGAATACAGCGAGAAGGCTCCTGCCCTCCAGCAGCAAGCCACCAACGCCTTGGTAGACTTCATTGCCAAGCACCCCAACTCGGAAGGAGCAGCGGCGTTCATCCCCAGTCTGGGCGACATCGCCACGATGAAGAAGGCAGCGGCATCGCTGTCGGAGAACATCAAGAACGGACGCATGCACGCCTACTACCAAAAGGTCATCGACCAGATGGAGGCACGCGAGAAAGCAGTGGCTGAGGCAGGAAAGAAGCAAGCCGCTGGCGTGGTGGCGCCCGACTTCACGCTGAACGACATCGATGGCAAGCCCCTGTCGCTCGCAAGCTTCAAGGGCAAATACGTGCTCCTCGACTTCTGGGGCACTTGGTGCGTATGGTGCGTGCGCGGCATTCCAAAGATGAAGGAATACTACAACAAGTACAAGGACAAGTTTGAGATTCTCTCCATCGACTGCAACGACACCATGGAGAAGTGGAAAGAGGGCGTGAAGAAGCACGAGCTTCCTTGGAAGAACGTTTACCAGCCAAAGACTGGCGACTTGCAGACAACACAGTTGTATGGCATCCAGGGCTTCCCGACAAAGATTCTCGTTGGTCCCGACGGCAAGATCGTGAAGACCGTAGTTGGCGAGGATCCTTCGTTCTACACATTCCTCGACGAGACTTTCGGCAAGTAACAATTCCCTTATAATAATAATTTTTCACGGGCGGTTTCCCAATGGGATGCCGCCCGTGTTTTTTTGGTTCCATGTTGATTCGTGTGGGTATTATGCTTTGCAGGGGCGGCCCCTGTGGCCGTCCGCGGCAGAATGCCACCATACATTAATAATAAGGATTGCGTCAATGCCGCACACGAAAAAGGGGAAGAATCAACGTTTGATTCTTCCCCTAGTATGATTGTTGCCCGCGGCATCAAAAGGCTCGAAATGATACCTTAGAAGCCGCCTGGCGGCGTATTAGTCGGCAAGCTTGGCCTTGATGAACTCGCGGTTGAGGCGAGCGATGTTGGCGATAGACTCATTCTTCGGGCACTCAGCCTCGCAAGCGCGGGTGTTGGTGCAGTTACCGAAGCCGAGCTCCTCCATCTTGGCAACCATGTTCTTGGCACGACGGGCGGCCTCCACGCGACCCTGTGGCAGGAGCGCGAACTGGCTGACCTTAGATGAGACGAAGAGCATGGCTGAACCGTTCTTACAAGCAGACACGCAAGCGCCGCAGCCGATGCAAGTGGCGCAATCCATAGCCTCGTCGGCAGCCTCCTTGGAGATAAGGATGGCGTTGGCGTCCTGGGCCTGGCCAGTGCGCACGCTGGTATAGCCACCTGCGGCGATGATCTTGTCGAAAGCCGAGCGGTCTACCATGCAGTCCTTGATGATTGGGAAGGCTGCTGAGCGCCAAGGCTCAACGGTGATGACATCGCCATCGTGGAAACGACGCATGTAAAGCTGGCAAGTGGTAGCGCCCTGCGCTGGTCCGTGGGGATGACCGTTGATGTAGAGTGAGCACATACCGCAGATACCCTCGCGGCAATCGTGGTCGAAGACGAAAGGCTCGTTGCCACCCTCAATGAGTTGCTCGTTAAGGATGTCGAGCATCTCCAGGAAAGAGGTGTCTCCAGGGATGTCTTTCATCTCAAAGGTGTCGAAGTGGCCTTCAGCCTTAGGGCCGTTCTGGCGCCAAACCTTCAGTGTGAATGATATATTCTGATCCATTGTTTTTCTTGAGTTAATGAACTTAAAAACTATGATTTATAGTTACGCGTCTGAACCTTGATGTACTGATAGTCGAGGTCTTCCTTGTAGAGCGCGGGGGCTTCGTTCTCACCCTTGTACTCCCAGCAAGCCACGTACATGTAGTTCTCGTCATCACGCTTTGCCTCGCCTTCCTCGGTCTGGCTCTCCTCGCGGAAGTGGCCACCGCAGCTCTCGTTGCGCTCGAGGGCGTCGTAAGCGATGAGCTCACCCATGAGGATGAAGTCGCGGAGGTGGATAGCCTTGTCGAGCTCGACGTTGAGGCCTTCCTTGGATCCTGGCACACGCACGCAGGTGTTGAACTGCTCGCGCACGTCCTTAAGCAATGAGAGGGCCTTCTTCAAGCCTTCAGCGTTGCGTGCCATGCCAACGTAGTTCCACATGATGTTGTAGAGCTCCTTGTGGATGGAGTCGACGCTCTTCAGCTTAGACTTGTCGGTCTGCTTGTTCTGGATGTCCATGATGCGGTCGATCTCATCCTGCACGGCCTTCTCAGCTGCCACGAACTCAGGAGAGTCGATGCTTGGCTTCTTCACCTGGATCTGGTCGGAGAGGTAGTTCTGCATGGTGTAAGGAATGACGAAGTAACCGTCAGACAGACCCTGCATCAAGGCTGAAGCACCGAGGCGGTTTGCGCCGTGGTCAGAGAAGTTGCACTCTCCGAGGGCGAAGAGACCCTTGACGTTGGTCTGCAGCTCATAGTCTACCCAAAGGCCACCCATGGTATAGTGGATAGCAGGGAAGATCATCATTGGGTTGTCGTGAGGATCCACGTCGGTGATCTCCTCGTACATGTCGAAGAGGTTGCCATAACGCTGGTCCACAACGTCGCGTCCGAGACGGTTGAAAGCCTCAGAGAAGTCGAGGAACACGGCCAGGCCAGTGTTGTTGACACCAAAGCCCTTGTCGGTACGCTCCTTGGCAGCACGTGAGGCAACGTCGCGAGGCACGAGGTTACCGAAGGCTGGATAACGGCGCTCGAGATAATAGTCGCGGTCTTCCTCAGGAATGTCGCGGCCCTTGAGCTCGCCCTTCTGGAGCTTCTTGGCGTCCTCAAGCTTCTTTGGCACCCAGATGCGGCCATCGTTACGAAGCGACTCCGACATCAATGTGAGCTTCGACTGCTTGTCGCCGTGCACGGGGATACACGTTGGGTGAATCTGCACGAAGCATGGGTTGGCGAACCAAGCGCCCTTGCGGTAAGCCTGGATGGCGGCGGTGCAGTTGCAGCCCATGGCGTTGGTAGAGAGGAAGTAGGTGTTGCCATAACCACCGGTGGCAAGGCAAACGGCATGAGCGGAATAACGCTCCAGCTTGCCCGTGACGAGGTTCTTGGCGATGACACCGCGGCAACGGCCGTCGACCATGACCACGTCCTCGATCTCGGTGCGAGTGTGAAGCTCCACGGTGCCGTTGTTCACCTCTTTCATCAAAGAAGAGTAAGCGCCGAGCAGAAGCTGCTGACCGGTCTGACCCTTGGCGTAGAACGTGCGGCTCACCTGAACGCCACCGAACGAACGGTTGGCGAGCATGCCGCCGTACTCACGTGCGAAAGGCACGCCCTGGGCAACACACTGGTCGATGATGTTGGCGCTCACCTCTGCCAAACGGTAGACGTTGGCCTCGCGAGCACGGTAGTCGCCACCCTTGATGGTGTCGTAGAACAAGCGGTAGATGGCATCACCGTCGTTCTGGTAGTTCTTGGCTGCATTGATACCACCCTGCGCGGCGATAGAGTGAGCGCGGCGAGGAGAGTCCTGAATGCAGAAGTTGATTACGTGGAAACCCATCTCGCCAAGAGAGGCGGCGGCGCTGGCTCCAGCCAGACCCGTACCCACGACGATGATGTCGAGCTTACGCTTGTTGGTTGGGTTCACCAGTTTTTGATGAGCTTTATAGTTGGTCCATTTCTCGGCAAGAGAGCCTTCTGGAATTCTTGAATCTATCTGAGTCATTTTATTATGAGTTTATAGTTGTTGGGATTACAGTCTATAGTTTGTGAGTTTCTCGTTTATAGTCTTGAATAGCGTTTGGCTACAGGTTTCATCAACTAAAAACTAAAAACTATATTTGCTATCAACTATTAGAAGCTGGGGGCGAAACCGAACCAGAATGACAGTACCAGGAAGGCGAAAACAGCCATGAGGATGGTGACATAGGCGATGCCGATGCACTGCCAACGCTTCAGCCAAATCTTGCCGCTCCAACCCAGGGTCTGCATTGCTGACCAGAAGCCGTGTGAAAGGTGGAACCACAAGGCTACGAGCCACACGAGATAGAGCACAGAGAACACGGGGCTGGCGAATGTCTGCTGAATCCAGCCAAAGCCATCGGCGGGAGCCGGTGTGGTGGCGCAGCCAACGAGCTCGGCGAGCATCATGTGAGCCCAGAAGTTGTAGAGGTGGAGCAGAAGGCCAACCACGATGATAAGGCCAAGCACCAACATGTTCTGCGAAGCCCAAGACACCTCAGGACGGCGGCTTGTGACCTCGTAGCGCTGTGGGCCACGAGCCCTACGGTTCTGAGCCGTGAGGATGAATGCGTAAACGATGTGGCACACTGCCAAGAAGGCAAGGCCCAGCGTTCCCGCTACTGCGTACCAGTTGCTTCCCAAAAACTCGCAAACCATGTTGTAGGCATTCCCAGAGAAGAATGCGGCTACGTTCATGCAGCAGTGGAAGGTCAGGAAGAGAATGAGGCAGATGCCAGTGACAGACATCACCACCTTTCTACCAATCGGAGAATTGATTAACCACATAAATGATTGAGTTTAAAGATAATATTAATGTTATGTTTTTGTATTATAATCATTTTTGGGCATGCGCATACCTCGCCTTCGGTACCGATTGCGCCATTCCGCTGCAAAAATACTATATTTTCAGGAATTTAACAAGTCAAAACGACAAAAATTCCACATTATTTGTCTTGGCATGATACTAACTTTTAGGTAGGAAATGTTAAAAGGTCTGCACGTTAATGAAAAACTTGCCAAACAAGCATGATACACGCACAACCCAAACGGCCCGTCCTATTGTTGCTGCAAGAGACGGCCGAGAAGGTAGGTGGCGTTCTGATTGCGCGCCACGCCGGGAGTGATGCGGTAGGAATAGGTGACATCTGTGCCCAACGCTATCTCGAAACCGAACCACTAATAAGACGAATCTTACGAATATCATATCCGACCTCTGACGTTATCTCCTACTCCCTCGCATACACGGGCACCGTCTTCCTTACCGCCTTGCCGTTCTTCATGGTCGTAACATAGCAATGGTGGTAGCCGCTCTCGCGGAGGACGGTGAAGAACTTGGCGAATTGCTCTTCATTGTCACTTCCATACCGGTCGGAAACCAACACGAAATCGGGCTTGCCCGTCCGTATGGCTTCATACCTTTCCTCTTTTATTCTCTCGCCCGAATTGTTTTGCAAAGCCCAATATTTGCAGGCTGGCAAGGCACGCACAAGGAGGCCATAGCCATAATCGCCGCTGATGGTGAGTATGCGTGGGCGTTGTTTACGTTGCATCACCGATTGTATCTCATCCCATTGCTCTTGATCGGCAGATGGGAAGAACACGAGGTTTCGCCAATGCGTGTTCCATACCATGCAGCATAGGAAAACGAAAAACGCAATGACGGCAAACACCTTCTTGGGAAGCATACAAACGGAACGGGAACAACAACTTACAAGGAATATCAGGAAAAACATGTAGAATGGCATGACTATAGAAAAGTAGTAATACCACGACGGTTGGAAACCAAGACCAAGAAAGAAAGGCAGGTAGGCCAACAGCAACCAATACGAAATCCGGAAACGACGGCAAAACAAGACAATACCCACAATGGCTCCGACAAGCAATGCAGCTTGGTAATCTGCCATGCGGTCGGTCAATAAGTTAAAGAACACGGTACGCCACACCCCGGGGTCCTTGCCACGGCCCGTGGTAAGAAACGTGTTGACAAAATACTCTTGAACCAAAGCCACAAGGTTGCCCTTCCACAGGAAATAAACCACAAAGGGCAACGTCAACGCGCCAATGCCCAGCAAGCCAAAGCCGAGACCGTCGGCACGCCGTCTGCCAAACGACACACATAATATAATAAGTGACATGCCACCCATCAATACAAACCAGTTCCACTTTATGAGCAGACACCAAGCCATACCCACGCCGAGCCAAAAGGCATATTTCCTAACCGATGCATTTTTCGGAGACACAAGTGGACGGCAAGTGCAGTAGATGCCGATGCAAATTCCCAGCATACAAAAGTCCTCGGCCCGCACTTCGTCGTGCAGCACGCGGTAGAACATCAGCATTGGCATAACGACAAGCACCACCAGCGACTCACGACATCCGACAAACAGCCGCGCCGTGCGCCACACGATGGCGAAGGTCACGGTGTAGGACAGCACGCTGAGCCAAAACACGCCAATATAAGAAGTGGGCGAAAGCAGATAGCCAATGCCATAAATGAGCCAAAGCAACGGTCCCTTGGAGTCGGCAAAATCGACATAGGGTGTCATGCCTTCCATCCATGCCTTGCCGCAGGTGAAAAACCATGCCGAATCTTCACGCATGGTGCATAAGTGGGTTAAGAAAGAGTCGGGCGAGATGAACGCCAGCAAGAAGAAAGAGAAAAGGAAAAAGCCTATCCAGCTAAGAACTGTAAGCCTATAGGGGGGGCTAGTTGCAGATTGTTCATAAAAACTCTATATTACTTAAAAACTGTCACACACCATTTATTATTCCGCACAAATGCAGCGTCAACACGATGCAAAAGTAGCAAAATGTTTTTAAAACCACACATTTCTAAACCAATAATTGATAGCGGACGTTCGGACCATTCGCTCGATTCGCTTAATTCGTGGTTCAGAAATCCACAAGGGCGCATTTCATATAAAACCGCGCCCTGCCATGAAAGCCACACAGACAAGACGTAAGGATGTCCTAGCCGCGACACCAGTTTGCCTAAACCGCGACAAAAGGCTTGAAACAAGGTCCCTTTTTCAATGTTTCGGCTTTCCAGTGATATGCCGTCGGCTTTCTAGTGCTATGTCGATGGCTTTCTAGTGCTATGCCAACGACATTCTAGTGCTATGCCAACGGCTTTCCAGTGCAATGCCGACGGCTATTCGCAAGAAAGCCGATTGGGTAAAATTTGGCTATAAATCTCGCCACGACCAAGCAAGGACGACACGAGGACACGGGGAAAGCCTAAAAATGAATTTGTTTATTCGGGTTATTCGATTCTTTTTCTTACTTTTGCGCCAAAACACATTATTTATTATGATTTTCAATTACGACGTCATAGTCATTGGCGGAGGCCACGCTGGTTGTGAAGCGGCGTGTGCCGCGGCTAACATGGGCGCGAAGACATGCCTCATAACGATGGACATGAACAAGATTGCGCAAATGAGTTGCAACCCGGCAATAGGAGGTATCGCCAAAGGGCAAATAGTGCGCGAGATTGACGCGCTGGGGGGACAGACGGGAATTGTCACCGACCTCACCTCAATCCAGTTCAGGATGCTCAACAAGGGCAAGGGCCCCGCCGTGTGGTCGCCAAGGGCGCAATGCGACAGGGGAAGGTTTATCTGGGAGTGGCGCGACAGGCTCGACCACACCGACAACCTCGACATTTGGCAAGACCAAGCCGAGGAGCTGATTGTGGAAAACGGAACGGCCGTGGGCGTAAAGACGATATGGGGGGTGGAATTGAGGGCTGGCGCCGTGGTGATAACAGCCGGCACGTTCCTAAACGGACTGATGCATATCGGCCACAAGCAAGTGGCTGGTGGCAGAATAGCGGAACCTGCCGCATGCCATCTCACGGAATCTATAACAAGACATGGCGTGAGGGCCGGGCGAATGAAAACAGGAACACCCGTGAGGCTCGACAAACGCTCCATCCACTTCGAAGACACAGAAGAGCAGCCGGGCGATGCCGACTGGCATCAATTCTCGTTCAGTGGGGTGCAGCATGCTCTGAAGCAGCTACCTTGTTGGACTTGCAACACCAACGAGGAGGTTCACCGCATACTGAAAGCCGACATTGCCAATTCTCCCCTTTTCAACGGTCAAATCAAGAGCACCGGACCACGCTATTGCCCATCAATAGAGACCAAGCTCGTGGTGTTTCCTGATCGCGACCATCATCCTTTGTTTATCGAGCCGGAAGGCGAGAACACCAACGAGATGTATCTCAACGGCTTTTCGTCGTCGATGCCAATGGAGACACAGTTGAAAGCCTTGCGCCAAATTCCCGCGCTAAGGGATGTAAAGGCGTACCGCCCGGGCTACGCCATAGAATACGACTACTTCGACCCGACACAACTCAGCCACTCGCTTGAATCGAAAGTAATATCACGCCTTTTCTTCGCCGGACAGGTCAACGGAACCACGGGATATGAGGAAGCCGCGGGACAAGGATTGATGGCAGGCATCAACGCCGCGCTGAAATGCGCCTCTTCAGACCCATTTATATTGAAACGAGACGAGGCGTATATCGGCGTACTCATCGACGACTTGTGTACAAAGGGCGTGGACGAGCCTTACCGTATGTTCACGTCGAGGGCGGAATATCGCATACTGCTCAGGCAAGACGATGCCGACGCAAGACTTACGGAAAAGGCCTACAACATTGGTCTCGCTAAAAAAGACCGATACGACCGTTGGACAAGCAAGAAAGAGATGATAGACCACATTATCAATTTCTGCGAATCCACCACCGTTCATCCCAAAGACATCAACCCCGCACTTGAGGCAATAGGTACCACCCCACTCCACTTTGGATGCAAAATAGCCGATTTGATCAGCCGTCCGCAAATCACCTTCAACGAGCTATCCATCGCCATTCCATCGCTTAACGAGGAACTCGACAAGATAAACGACAGAAAGGAAGAAACCATAGAAGCTGCCGAAGTAAAGATAAAATATAAGGGATACATAGAGCGCGAGAAGATCGTCGCCGAGAAAATGCACCGTTTGGAAGACATAAAGATAAAGGGACATTTCCGCTACGACGAGATTGCAGAGATAAGCACGGAAGGTCGCCAAAAGCTTCAGCGCATCGACCCGGAAACGTTGGCAGAGGCAAGTCGCATACCAGGCGTTTCACCGTCAGACATCAACGTTCTGCTCGTTTTGCTCGGAAGATAAGACCTGCCTGACATCATCCCTTACACGTGGAACCTCTAAACGTTTCACGTGAAACAAAACACAACATAAACATTTGAAAACAAATAAGATAACACTTAAAGTTAAACGTAAAACATGAACAACCAAACACTGGTAGAGAACCTACGCACCATTAAAGACTGGCCAATAAAAGGCGTCAATTTCCGCGATGTCACTACCCTGTTCAAAAACGCGGAATGCGTCAAGATCATCAGCGACATGATGTATGACCTTTACAAGGACAAGGGCGTGACAAAGATTGTCGGCATCGAGAGTCGTGGCTTCGTCATGAGCTCCGCCGCAGCCATAAAATTGAACGCCGGCATCGTGTTGTGCCGCAAGCCAGGCAAATTGCCTTGCGACACCATACAGCAAAGCTACGCCAAAGAGTATGGGATAGACACGATAGAAATACACAAGGATGCCATTACGTCCGATGACGTGGTGCTTCTCCACGACGACCTGTTGGCCACAGGTGGCACTATGAAGGCTGCCTGCGACCTCGTGAGGAAGTTCAACCCAAAGAAGATTTACTGCAATTTCATCATGGAACTCAACTCTGAATTCCCTCACACGCGAGAGATATTCGACAAGGACGTTGAGGTAACAAGCCTGCTCCAGTTTTAGTTCCACGTGAAACAAACCAAGGAAATGGCTGCTTGAAAACAGCAACTTAGTGGGTATGACTAAAGAAAAAAATGAGAAAAGGATAGAGTACTTGAAAAACATAGTGCTCAATATGCCCGAGAAACCTGGCAGCTACCAATATTATGATGACCTACGCGAAAACGGGGGCAACATAATATATGTGGGCAAAGCCAAAAACCTGAAGAGACGAGTGTCGAGCTATTTCCACAAGGAGGTAGACAGGTTCAAGACCAAGGTGCTTGTCTCTAAGATAATGGACATATCCTATACCGTGGTAAACACGGAAGAGGATGCCTTGTTGCTCGAAAACGCACTCATAAAGAAATATAACCCAAAATACAATGTCTTGCTAAAAGACGGCAAGACCTACCCTTCGATCATCGTGACCAACGAGTTTTTCCCGCGCATATTCAAGACGCGACACATAAACAAGAAACTCGGCACTTACTTTGGTCCATACCCACACATTTCCTCTATGTATAATGTCTTGGCATTGATTCAAAAGGCATTCAAGCCAAGAAGGTGTCACCAGCCCATAACCCCAGAAGGCATCAACATGGGCAAATACCGCCCTTGCCTCGAATATCATATACACAACTGCGAGGGCTGTTGCGTCAACAAGCAGTCGAGGGAGGATTATCTTGAGAACATAAGGCAAGCGAAGGAGGTGCTGAAGGGAAACACTCGCGAACTGTCGGAATGGGTCTATAAACGCATGATGGCAAATGCCGAGCTCATGAAGTTTGAAGAGGCTGAGAGGTTGAAAGAACGTTATCTCCTCTTGCAGGACTTCGTGTCGAAGAGCGAGGTGGTGAGCCACACAATCAACGACGTGGACGTATTCACCATAACGGACGACGACAATAAGAAGAACGCGTACATTAATTATATACACGTAAAGAACGGAACCATAAACCAGAGTTTCACTTACGAGTATAAGCGAAAGCTCGACGAGAGCGACGAAGACTTACTTATACAAGCCATTCCGGAAATAAGGGAGCGGTTCGGAAGCAAGTCGAAAGAGATTATCGTTCCGTTTCAAATGGAATGGAAGCTGCGCGACGCGGAGTTTTTCGTTCCTCAACGGGGTGACAAGAAGCATCTCTTGGAGCTCTCTGAGATGAATGCCAAACAGTATAGGTTTGACAGGCTGAAGCAAACCGAGAAGCTCAACCCTGAGCAAAAACAGACGCGATTGATGAAAGAGTTGCAGGAAAAACTTCATCTCGACAAACTTCCATATCAAATAGAGTGTTTCGACAACTCAAACATCTCCGGCACCGACGCCGTGGCTGGCTGCATTGTATACAAGGGCATGAAGCCTTCGAAAAAGGATTACAGGAAATACGACATCAAGACCGTGGTGGGGCCTGACGACTACGCCTCCATGCAAGAGGTCGTGAGGCGTAGATACTCGCGCATGATAAGCGAGAACGCCACCCTACCCGACCTTATCATCACGGATGGCGGCAAAGGCCAGATGGAGATTGTGAGGGAAGTGGTGGAAGACGAACTGCATCTCCATATACCCATAGCCGGACTTGCTAAAGACGATCGCCACCGTACCAACGAGTTGCTCTTTGGCTTCCCGGCACAAGTGATAGGCTTAAAGACCGACAGCGAATTGTTTCATGTGCTCACACAGATACAAGACGAGGTGCATCGTTTCGCCATCTCGTTCCATCGCGACAAGCGTTCGAAGCACGCGCTACACTCTGCCTTGGATGACATCAAAGGTATTGGTCCAAAGAGCAAAGAAGCGTTGCTAAAAGCCTTTAAATCAACCAAATATATAAAAGGTGCAACCATCGACCAACTTGCTACCATCATTGGCAAGGACAAGGCGCAAAAGGTCTTCGACGCATTGAACAAACCAGAACCATTAAATCAAGAATAATCATTTAAACAGGCAATAGGACAATGAGAATAGTTATACAGCGTGTCACAAAAGCATCTGTGACGATCGACGGCAAGGTGAAGTCAAGCATAGGCAAAGGTTTCCTAATACTCGTTGGCGTGTGCTCTGAGGACACAGAGGAAGACGCGGCTTGGCTTGTAAAGAAGATCATAGGATTGCGCGTCTTCGACGATGCCAATGGCGTTATGAACCTAAGCATTGGCGACGTGGGTGGCGACATCCTTGTCGTTTCGCAGTTCACGCTCATGGCAAGCTACAAAAAGGGCAATAGGCCAAGTTGGATCAAGGCGGCACCCCATTCCATCTCAATTCCACTCTACAATCATTTTTGTGAATTGCTGACAACCGCCATGGGTAAACCTATCGGCACTGGTGAGTTTGGCGCGATGATGGAGGTGGAACTTCTGAACGACGGTCCCGTGACGATATGCATGGACACTAAGAACAAGGAGTGAGCAAAAGCAAGACCGCTCTCTTCCATGCTCGTCTAGAAGAAATAATCTTCCTCAAAAGGGTTAAAAAGGGGCTTAAAAAGCCGGGCTTGAATCCAGCCAAGTGGTAAGGCGTGGGTAAAAAATGGATTCTCAAAGGGGATAAAAATAATTAGAGAACATCTAACTTATTGCAAAACAATAGGTTGTATTAAACATTTATGATTATTTTATTACAAAGTAACATTCCCAAAGAGATGCAAAATAGCGAACAAAGGTCAAAAGTCTGAGCGTTTGCACAATTGCACGCAATCAATATTGCACACAAGCAGCCAATGGGACGATCACGCCAAGAAGCAAAAAGACAATCCCTTAAATGAGCAATCGCTATATTATGCAATCGCAAAATAAGGCAATCGACGAATTATGCAAACGAAGGATAAGGCAATCATAAAAAGGAACAATAATAAAAAGTTTGCCAAGACTGTAAATGAAAAAATTGCACTACCTTTGCAAAAGACTAAAATCATATGACGATAAAAGAAGCACAAGACGCCGTTGACGCATGGATAAAGCAATACGGCGTGAGATACTTTTCTGAACTGACCAACATGACTGTTCTGACTGAAGAGGTTGGTGAACTGGCTCGGGTCATGGCTCGGAAATATGGCGACCAAAGTTTCAAGGAAGGCGAGAAGGACAACATGGGCGAGGAAATAGCCGACATCCTTTGGGTGCTTTGCTGCATCGCCAACCAAACGGGCATAGACATAACCGAAGAGTTCAAGAAAAGCATTGACAAGAAAACCAAACGAGATAAGGAAAGACACATAAACAATCAAAAATTAAAATAAGAAAAAATGGGAGTGATAAAAGAAAAAATAACAAAGGAAATCCAAGCACAGCGTAGCGAGGGTATTGTAAGCAGCAGCAAGATAGAACAAGCTTTTACCAAGTATGACCTGAACGTAAACGACGAGGAAGTGGCAAACAAGGTGAAAAGCATCATTGCCGAAAAGGTGCCTGAGAACAACACACTCGACGTGAAGAAGTTTCTCTTGGGCTCTGTCGAGCTTACATCCCTCCACACTACGGACACGGAGGAAAGCATCCTCGCCTTGGTGGAAAAGGTAAACAAGTTTGAGGCGGCATACCCTGACCTTCCACACGTGGCAACAATCTGCACATACCCCAACTTCGCGCGTTTGGTAAACGATACGCTTGAGGTTGACGGTGTTGAGATAGCAGTTGTCTCGGGCTCTTTCCCATCCTCTCAGACTTTTATCGAGGTAAAGGTGGCAGAGACAGCCCTTACCATAAAAGATGGCGCCACAAATGTAGACATCGTGCTTCCCGTTGGCAAATACCTTTCTGAGGACTACGAGGGCGTAGCCGACGACATCAACGAGCTGAAGCAGACTTGCGGCGAAGTGCCAATGAAGGTTATACTTGAGACCTGCGACCTCCCTACCCTTTCAGACGTTAAGAAAGCCGCAATCCTCGCTATGTACAGCGGTGCCGACTACGTGAAAACGTCTACTGGAAAAGAGAAGGCAGGAGCCACTCCAGAGGCCGTATACGTTATGTGCAAGGCCATAAAAGAGTATTACGACGAGACGGGAATCGTTATTGGCTTGAAGCCCGCTGGCGGAATAAACACGGTTAACGATGCTGTGGTTTATTATACCATCGTGAAAGAGGTTCTCGGCGAGAAATGGCTCACCAATGAGCTTTTCCGTTTGGGCACAAGCCGCCTTACCAACCTTCTTCTCAGCGAAATCCTTGGCAAGGAAACAAAGTGGTTCTAAAAACCATTGAATAAACGTATTAGGGGCGATCACAATAAGTGACCGCCCCTAATATTGTTTTATAATAATAAAGAATACTGATTTACTTCTTACGCTCAATCACGAAGTCAAGGTAAGCCTTCAAACTATCTCTTACCGGCCCTTCTTCCACACTCTCGTCGAGCAACGCCAACGAAGAGGCATGGAGTTCCCACATTCTTCTCTCAGCGTAGTCTATACCACCATTGACCTTAGTAAATGTGACAAGTCGCGAAATCTCATCCTTGGTCACTGTGCCATCCTTTACCTTATAGGCAATTTCTATCATATCCTTGTCTTGAGTGCTGTTCAAGGCATATAGCGCTGGCAAGGTGAGCTTACCTTCAGCCATGTCGTTGCCGGTAGGCTTTCCTATCTCCGACTGGTCATAATAGTCGAATATGTCATCACGAATCTGGAATATCACTCCAAGGTTGCTGCCGAATTGTTTCGCATACTCGATCTCCTCTTCCTTTGCACCACCGCTCAAGGCTCCCATAGCAGCGCAAGCCTCGAAAAGCGCTGCCGTCTTCTGCTTTATCACTTGATAATAAGCTTCCTCTGAGAAGTCTTTCGAATGTACGTTTTGCAGTTGCAAAATCTCACCATTCGAAAGCCTCTGGCCCAATTCGGCAAGATAACGAATGATGACCTCATTGTGCGTATAACTGATGTTAAGCAATGCCGTCGACAGTATATAATCGCCCACGAGCACAGCCACCTTGTTGCCATACACGTCGTTCACGCTTGCCTGTCCTCTACGCTCTTCGCTTTCGTCAACCACATCGTCGTGAACCAATGAAGCGGTATGCAAAAGCTCAAGACCAACGGCGGCATGCTGGGTGACATCTGTGATGCCACCATGACATTTAGCCATCAAGAGAATAAGCATCGGACGCATGCGCTTGCCTGCACGCTGACGGATATGGTCTAAAGCCTGTGACAATAGACCATCAGAATGTGACAAGGAACGGTCGAACAAATCCTTGAAATCGTTCAACTCCGAAACTATAGGTTGCCGAATTAATGAGATATAATCCATCAGTATGTGATATTTACCACAAAATTAGTTATTTTAAATGATATAGTGGAGACGCTGTGGCAACTTTTTCGTAATTTTACACAAAAATAGAAGTTCACATACATTTTGACAACATCACTATCATGGGCAAACTATTTCTGCTTGACGCATACGCCATCATATTCCGGTCTTATTACGCTTTTCTGAAACGTCCCACCATCAACTCTAAAGGGCTTAACACCTCGCCCGTACTGGGGTTTTGCAATACATTGAAAGAGATTCTCGACAAGGAAAAGCCCGACTACCTCGGAGTGGCGTTCGACAAGGGAAAGACATTCCGACACGAGGCTTTTCCAGCCTACAAAGCCCAACGACAGGAGACACCCGAGGACATAAAACTTTCGGTGCCTATCATACAAGACATCCTTGCCGCCATGAACATTCCTATCCTCATCGCCGAGGGCTTTGAGGCCGACGACGTGATTGGCACACTCGCCACGCAAGCTGGACAAGCAGGGGTAGAGACATATATGCTCACGCCTGACAAGGATTATGGACAACTAATCCAGAAAAACGTGTTCATGTTCCGCCCAAGGCATGGTGGCGGCTACGACAAGATTGGCGAACAAGACATAGAGGAAAAATATGGCATACCAAATGCCGCTAACGTGATAGACCTCCTTGCGCTGATGGGTGACTCTGCCGATAACTATCCTGGCTGTCCCGGCGTAGGAGAGAAAACGGCGGCGAAACTCATCAACCAGTTTGGCACCACCGAAAACCTTTTGACTCACACCGATGAGATTAAGGGCAAGATAAGGGAAAAGGTGGAGAACGCGAAGGACGACATAAAGATGTCGAAGTTTCTGGCAACCATAAGGACAGACGTGCCCATGAAGCTTGACCTCGACAAGCTGAAAGTAACTGAACCCGATGCAAACAAGCTTCGCGCCATATTCAATGACCTTGAGTTCAAGCGCTTCACCGAGCGTTTTCTTGGCAAGCCTGAAACAAAGGTGCCACAACAACCTGACCTTTTCGGAAACGTTACAATTGCACGCAACGACGCAAACGCACAAGCCACCAACGGCACAAAAGAGCAACAGGACAATGAGGAAATCGTGAGTGCAGGATTAAACCTCACAAGCATCAAAACTGTTGAGCATAATTACGTGTTAATCAGCGATAAAGAGGAGGCGAAGCAACTATGCGAGAAGTTAATGCAGAGCCCATTTATAAGCATTGACACAGAAACAAACTCTACAAATGCTATAGACGCTGAGCTCGTTGGACTTAGTTTCTCGATAAAAGAACACGAGGCTTACTATGTGACTATATCTCCAATTAGGGAAGAGGCGCAAGAAATGGTAAACATATTCAAGCCACTCTACGAGAACGCCGACACTCTGAAGATTGGACAAAACATAAAATACGACTACGAGGTGCTGCGCAACTATGGCGTTGACATACAAGGCAAGATGTTCGATACCATGCTCGCCCACTATGTGTGGCATCCGGAACTGCGCCACAACATGGACTACATGGCAGAGACCTTGTTGGGATACCAAACGGTACACATCGAGGAGCTGATAGGGCAAAAGGGAAAGAACCAGAAGAATATGCGCGACCTCAAGCCCGAGGAGGTTTACGAATACGCAGCCGAGGATGCCGACATCACGCTACAACTCAAAAACGTGTTAGAACAAAAGCTCGACGAGGTTAATGCCCGCAAACTTTTCGAGGAAATTGAGATGCCATTGGTGAAGGTTCTTGCCGACATGGAGATAAACGGCGTGAGGCTCGATACCGATCAGTTGAAGGAGACGCAAGAGGTGTTTACCGAAAGGATGAACCAATATGAGCGCCACGCCTTCGAGGAAGCCGGACAAGAGTTCAACATATCTTCACCAAGGCAGGTGGGCGACATTCTTTTCGGCAAGATGCAATTGGTTGATAAGCCTAAGAAGACAAAGACCGGACAATATGTCACCTCAGAGGAAGTGTTGCAACAATTGAGTGGCAAGGCACCAATCGTTGACGACATTCTCAACTATCGCGGCATGAAAAAGCTTCTCAGCACTTACGTGGAGGCATTGCCAAAGCTTATCGACGAGAGAGACCAGCACATCCACACGTCGTTCAATCAAGCCATCACCGCCACGGGCCGACTGTCGAGCAGCGACCCAAACCTTCAGAACATCCCCGTGCGCGACGACGACGGCAAGGAGATAAGAAAATGCTTCATAGCCGACGAAGGGTGCAAATGGTTCTCTGCCGACTACTCTCAAATCGAGCTTCGCATCATGGCACACCTCTCTGGCGACGAGAACATGATAGAGGCATTCCGCGAGGGTTTCGACATCCACCGCGCCACAGCATCCAAGATATGGAAAGAGCCTATCGAGGAGGTAAGCGACGCACAACGCAAGAAAGCGAAGCAAGCCAACTTCGGCATCATTTACGGCATCACCGCCTTCGGACTCGCGCAGAGAATGGACATTAGCAACAAGGAGGCAAAGCAGCTCATCGACGACTATTTCCAAACCTTCCCCAAGGTGCATCAATACATGGAACAAGCCAAGGAGAGCGCGAGGGAGAAAGGCTACGCTGAGACCATGTTTGGCAGGCGCAGGTATCTGCCCGACATAACATCGGGCAACAACACCGTGCGCGGCTTTGCCGAGCGCAACGCCATCAACGCTCCCATACAGGGCACTGAGGCCGACATCATCAAGATTGCCATGATACGCATATGGAAACGCTTCAAGGCGGAAAACCTCCGATCAAAGATGATTCTCCAGGTGCACGACGAACTCAACTTCTCGGTTTATCCCGATGAGGAAAACAAAGTGAAAGAGATCGTGGTGCAGGAAATGGAGAACGCCGCCAACCTCAGCGTGCCTCTGACGGCAGATTCGGGCTTGGGCGACAACTGGCTCGAAGCTCATTAAGAGTTTGCCCACGTTCGCGAGCAATATGGTTCACGTTCGTGGGCAATACTGATCACGTCTGTGGGCATTATGGTTCACGAACGCGGGCAACCAACTTTGCAGCAACGGAGAAACTAGTTTACAGCAGCTAAGAAACGCTAGAAAACAGCCAATTTTGTTCGAAATGAACAAAATTGGCTGTTTTTTGTAAAATATATCCTACATTTCAGACCATTTTTTGCCGAACTTTGCCATCGTAACTACAACCCGTCTCTATGCTACATCTCACTCGTGGAACTCAATACACACTATATATACTTGGAACGAAATAAAAAAATACTGTCAACACAAATACCATGAAAACTCTCAAACAAGGAATACAAGACCCCGCGGTCGTGACACTCAAGAAGGAACTCGCCCGACTCGGATACAAACTTGACACCTCCCCGCTATTCGATGATGCCACACGCATGGCCGTCGTTGATTTCCAAAAGAAGCAGGGACTGTCACCCGACGGTATCGTAGGCTACAATTCTTGGGAGAAAATCTTCTTCACCAACCGTCTAGCAGGAGAAAAACTTTCAGAAGAGGACTTCACGTTGGCAGCCCGCCTGCTCGACTGCGAGACTGCAGCTATGAAGGCCGTGCAAGCTGTGGAGACCAGCGGACGTGGCGGATTCTTCGCCGCCGGCAAGCCTGCCATCCTCTTTGAGGGACACGTCTTCTGGAAGCAACTCAAGCAGCGTGGCATCTCTCCCGAGAAATACGCGACCACTTACCCCGACATCGTATACCCCAAGTGGGACAAGAAACACTACATCGGCGGTATCGCCGAATATACCCGATTGGAGAAAGCCCGCAAGATAAACGTGGATGCCGCCAATGCATCGGCCAGTTGGGGCATGTTCCAGATCATGGGCTTCAACCACGCCCTGTGCGAACAGAAGGATGTGGCCACCTTTGTAAAGGCCATGTGCGACAGCGAGCGGAGTCAGCTGCTGCTATTCTGCCGCTTCATACGCCACTCCACCCCACTCCATCAGGCGCTGAAAGCCAAGCAGTGGGCCGCCTTTGCCCTGCACTACAATGGCAGCGCCTATGCCGAGAACCAATACGACAAGAAGCTAGCCAAGGCGTACGCCAACTATTCCGTCAAGTGACAGTGCGTGAACCTTTTCATCCATCCACTACAACCTCACTCTAAAACATGTACCTATGGCAAAGAACAAAAAAACACTCGACGATATCAAGAATCAAAACCTGAAAGGCTCTACTTTATTGACGAGCAACCCGACGGGAAAGAACTCTACCTCGACGGGGAAGGCCTCTACCTCTACAGGTAAGACCCCAAACGGTGTTTTAATATCATCTGTCAATACTACACATACTTCCACCGCACAGTCATCAACTACGCAGTCTGCTAGCTCAACTGCCCAAACCAACACCACGACCAGTAACACTTCCACGGGCAGCACAGTCTCCGGCAGTATCAAACTGGGGAAGCTAGCCGACAGGATCGTCAACGGACGGCTCACCATAAGCCGGGCAGAACTGTTGAAAGCCTTGATAGAGGAGAAGATTCTTCCGTCCGACACGAAAATCCAAGTCAAGGAGACGCAGACCAAACAGATTGCCGAGACTGCGCAGAAGGAGCCCGAAGCCGTGAGCAGCTCGCTCCTTGCCATCAAGGGCATCTGCAAGAGCATCCGCGACACGCTCAGCCAACTCGGCGTCTACGACGTGACCGGCTTACTCAAGGCTGGCGCCACCGCTGCCAAACGCAACTCACTTGGCACGCGACTGGTCAACAAGATGCTCGAAAACAACAGCAAGATCGTAGACGAGCAGTTGCCAACCATGCAACAGATCAATCTCTGGGTGCGGCAAGCCGACTTGTGGCGCGTGTCAGGTATCACCGTCGATGCCGCATGGCTCATCGCCCAAGCCGGAGTGCGCAGCGTGGAAGACCTTGCCAAGTGCGACGCGGCTCGTCTCTACCCTGTGATCAAGGCTTTGGCCGATGGACAACTCACGGCTGTGAACTGTCCCACGGAGAGCGAACTGACCCAATATATAGCCGTCGCTGGCATCATCGCGCCCAAGAAAACTTGCGTAAGCAATTTGGTCAACCTACGTACCATGATGGGCGTGCAACGCATGGACGACGCTCTCGTGCGTGCCCTCCATGCCATAGGCATCTACCGCATCTTCGCGTCGGACAGCGACAACGACAAACAGGCCGACGACTACAGCCTGTTGTCCCTTGACGCCAAAAACGACGTGCGCATGCTGCAACGCGTCTACCGCAGCGAATTTTCAGGCATCAGCAGCCAGTGTGTTCCGCCATCAACTACAGACCTTCAATATATACAGACCAAGGCGAAGGAGTACAAGGAGAAGTACCCCAACGACAGCCATTACCAAATCTATGAGTCGGCCAGCGCGTTTGTGCTCGACGTCTCAGGACAAGACGCCCCAACCCATCTCTACGCCCTTGTAGACAATTCTGAGACCAAGACCGATGCCGTAGGCACCTTCGCGGCCATCTCCCAAGCCATAAAGGCGCTCAACGTTGGAGACACCAGTGGACTCCCGCAAGTGATCACCGGACGGGTGGAAGTGTCGAACAGCGGTCAAAGCCAGGCTCTCGAAGGCATGCTTGTACAACTCACAGGCTTCCTCACCTCGGTCAGCGACCTATCCTCCATACAAAAACCCGTACAGGCGTACACCAATGCCAACGGATGTTTCGAGATACGGATGCCCGAGAAGTATAATCTCTGTTCCACGCTCACCTTCACCTTCAGCAATGCCGACGGGCAGCAGGAAGTGAGCAAGTCGGCCGAGGAAATCATCGTCAACACGGCTTCCACGCAGACCGACGATGCCTCGGTGAGCGTGGTGTGCGACCTCACCGCCCAACCGTTCTCGCTCGACAACACCCGTTTCAAGGCAACGGCGAGCGAGAAGAATATCCTTCCTAGCGTACGTCTGCAGGGCGAGGATGGCGCTCATCCCGTTTACCTTGACCCAGATACCGCCCCATCGCGCACGTTCAGTTACAACCTCCTGCAGCGTCTTTCCGTGCCGTGCACCACCAACGGGCGCGAAACGGTGGATTCCCCCATCGACGTGTATGGCTTTAAGAGCAACCTGCGGCTCCACCACGACAATATCTGCCAAAGCGGCGGACTGAGCATCGGGTATGTGCTCGGCATGAGTCAGGCATGGGTGCCCGACGGTTACGCCCTGGGCAATCTGCTCTATTCCCTTGTACTCGCTCCTGGCGAGGAACAACGCCTTGTGGTAAAGGAACATACCGAAGCCTACAGCGTGAACGATACATCCGACGGCACAGATCGTGTGACCGATTCGTCCAGCCAGTATCAAAGCGACGCGATAGAGGAAATCTTCTCGCAGACCGCCGCACAGACCTCAGCCGCCTCGCAGTCGTCGCAATATTCCACCTATGCCAAGAGCCGTGGAACAAGCGGCATGGGTCTGTTCATTGGCTTGCTGGGCGGATCATCGAGCACGTCGAAGAGCCACGGCACGTCATCCTCGGCTGCCTCGTCGCGCAACGTATATAGCGATGCTTCGCAAGCCGCCGAACGGTTCCAGACCTCAATCGTCAGCACCAGCACCCGTCTGGCACAGACCAACCGCGTCTCCATACGTGCCGCTTCGAGCAGCGACAGCGAGTCGGTGGCATCCAAGGTGGTGGCCAACCACAACCACTCACACGTGATGACCGTGCAGTATTGGGAGGTGATGCGTCGCTACAAACTGCAGACTTGCATCGAGAACGTGAAGCTCGTGCTCTTTGTGCCGCTAAAGCTCATCCCCTTCTATGCGGGTGGCGACCTCGGAACGGTAGACTACAGCGTGTTTGTGCAGAGCGAAATCACCCCCATACGTTTCCAACGCCGCTATGCAGGGCTCGTGCGCTACGCCGACGTGCTCGAAAAGTGCCTGTCGTGGAACCATCGTCGCAACCTGACTCTCTGCCGCAACATCTTCAACACGCCATCGTGGAAGCAGGATACGGGCGCAACGGAGGTAAACGTCACCATCCAACTCTGTGGCAATCTGATCGACGCGGATATCATCGAGATGACTATCCGTACGTCAGACGGGCAAGTGTTCTACCCCCAAACTCGTAAGTTGTCGGGGCTCATGCCGTCTGTCAGCAGTTATCAGCCCACCATCTCCACGACATCAGACTTGAGCGACCTGGTCGCGCAGACACGCAATGACGTCGACACTGCCAAAACAGGATATGTCTACCTCTTTACAATACCGGCCGAAAGCGCTACCGACGAGACCTTCACCGTAGAGGTCTTCCATCGTTGCAAGTCGCTGACGGTATACTCCATCACTGAAGCCGAACGCAAAAGCTTGACAGAGAAGGCATACCAGGGACTGAGTGATAAACTCAGTGACTTCGCCAAGGACAATACCAACAGCAGTGGTGACATCAAAGATATCAATCACTATGAATATGCCAGAAAACTGATACAGAATTTCTCCACCACGCTCAGTGCCCAGAAAGTGCTCAATGCAGCCGACCTGAGTGTGCAGATCAGCCTGTATTCTTACAGTGGGAAAGACAAATTTGCGCTCACCGGCGTGGGCAATGTTCTCGGCAGCAAGATGAAATTTACGCTCTGCAGGAAAGGATCCAGCTACTTCAGCAAGGATGAACTGCGCCGCGTGGAAGAACTCTACCAGCATGTGCTGGCCAACACCTACGACTACTCGCGCTTTGTATGGGAAGGCATGAGCGACGGCGAGCGTGTGCTGATGCTCGAAGGCTACACCATCGACCTCGATGCCGATGCCGACGGCACGTCTACCGCCACCTCATATCCGCTGCTCAACTGCGTGGACGCACTGTCGCCACTCGGTTTCTACGGCAACAATATCGTGCTGCCGTTCTACATCCCCGACAACGACGAGGTGAGGGCAGCATTGGGCAAGGAACTCTTCGACGAAGAGACCGACGATTTCACCAGCGCTACGTTGCAAGAACGCATCTACAAGTTCCAGTCGATGGGCTTCCGCGTTCCCACTGCCACCGTCTCCGTGCCTACAAGCGGCATGATTGGCGAGGCCGTGTTGGGCGAGACCAATGTCAGCGAGAAGATAGACATCACGCGTTTCTGGAACTGGAAAGATTCAGATATAGACCATGCAACGCTCGACTCGAGTTACCTCACTGCCAACAGTTTGCTCAGTAGCGCTAACGCCAATGCACCCACGGTCACCATGCCGACACAGGGCGCGACACTTCCGCAGCACATACAGAGTGCCGGCATACTCGCCTCCTTGGCCAAGTCTCCCCAGTTTGCCGAAGCGCTTGCCAGCATAGATATGCGCGAACTGCTCAAGACTGCCGATACCAACACCGCCACGGGGCGCGACAATATAGTGACAGCCAACTCGGGCATAGTCAATAATGCCGTCACTACTGCGGGAAACATCATCACCTCATTGCTCAGTGGCAAGTCGGGCGGCGGTGAAACAAAGGCAGAAGAACCAAAGAAAGACGAGGAGCCTAAGAAAGACAATGAGACCAAGGATGGCGACGATGCCC
>CAVAGT010000025.1:0-32431 GCA_963588155.1 Lachnospiraceae bacterium
ACCCGCACAACGAAGTGGCTAACCCTAGCGAGCAATTGGCTAAGCCTTCTGGGCCATTTTCTGGCTCGACCATGTGGGGAGATTGATACTTCCTTCTGTATGTGTATGCGGGAGTTGGGGTAAAGAAAAATGTGAGACCCTCGCCACATGGATTATGCTCTTGGCTTAATTCATGTGGCGAGGGTCTCAAATGTATTTGTGATTGTTTATGTTTATTGCTGCTTTTATTTTTTCACCCTTGTAGCCTTGATGAAGTAGCAGATAAGGCAGACGTAGGCGAGCAGGGAGGTCATCTCCGACATTGGGTTGCTCCACCATTGGTCGGCAATAGAAAGCTCAATGCCGCCAAACTTAAGAAGTGCTGAAACGACACCCATCAATGCTCCGCCTGCTATGAAGCCGCTGGCAATGAGCGTGCCTTTCTCTCCGCGTTGCTGGTTTGTCTCGGCATCTTTTGAACGGCTTGTGACAAACCAGTTTATCGCGCCACCAACTACAAGCGGCACGTTGAGCTCAAGAGGAATGAACATGCCAAGGGCGAAGGCGAGGGCAGGGATGTGGCAGCGGTCGAGAACGATCGCTATTATGGCACCTATGCCGTATAGAATCCATGGTGCGCCAACACCGTTCATCAATGGGTCGATGACGGCTGCCATGGCATTGGCTTGTGGTGCGGCAAGTTGTCCGCTCGCGAATCCGTAGGTCTTGTTCAAGACTATCATCACTCCTACGACGGTAGCAGCGCTGACGATGGTTCCGAGAAATTTCCATGTCTCCTGTTTGGATGGTGTCGTGCCGAGCCAGTAGCCAATCTTCAAGTCGGTGATGAAGCTACCTGCCATTGACAATGCCGTACACACCACGCCGCCCATGATTAACGCGGCGAGCATGCCAGAAGGACCATTCAAGCCCACGGCAACCATCACTACCGAAGCGAGGATAAGCGTCATGAGCGTCATGCCAGACACGGGGTTGCTGCCCACTATGGCTATGGCGTTGGCAGCAACGGTGGTAAACAGAAAAGCGATGACTGCTACAAGCAAGATGCCGACAACGGCAAAAAGAATATTGCCTTGCATGACACCAAGCCAGAAAAACACAAACGTGATGAGCAGCGTTGCGATAGAGCCTATTGCGATAATCTTGAACGGGATGTCGCGTTGGGTGCGCTTCACGTTAGCCACGCCATTGCTCTTGCCTTTCAGCTCCTTGGAAGCCAAGCCTACAGCGCTCTTGATGATGCCCCAGCTCTTTATGATTCCTATTACTCCAGCCATGGCAATGCCGCCTATGCCAATGGAGCGCGCGTAAGCCTTGAAAATCTCCTCAGGACTCATGGCTCCCACTGTAGCCGTGATGGAAGGGTCCCACATGTTGAGTACCTGGTCGTGGAAGATGATGGACATGCCTGGCACGATAAGCCACCAAACGGCCAGAGAACCGAGGGTGATGTAGAGAGCGTATTTCAAGCCTACGATATAGCCAAGACCGAGAACGGCAGCGCCAGTGTTGACCTTGAATACCAATTTTGCCTTGTCGGCAAGATCCTGACCGAGTCCGATGACTCGCGAAGTGAAGTTCTCGTTCCACCAGCCAAAGGTTGAGACAATGAAGTCGTAGAGACCGCCTACGATGCCTGCGAAAAGCAAAGGCTTTGCCTGGTCGCCGCCTTTCTCGCCCGACACCAGCACTTGTGTTGTCGCGGTAGCCTCGGGGAAAGGATACTTGCCATGCATGTCGCTAACGAAATACTTGCGGAAGGGAATGAGGAAAAGAATGCCAAGCACACCACCCAATGCCGAGGCGAAAAACATCTTCATGAAAGAAGAGGTCATCTCAGGGTACTTAGCCTGGAGAATGTAGATGGCGGGCAACGTGAAAATGGCACCAGCCACAACTGCTCCCGAGCAAGCTCCTATGCTTTGGATGATGACGTTCTCGCCCAATGCCTTATTACGCTTGGCAGCCGTGCTCACGCCAACGGCTATGATGGCGATAGGAATGGCAGCCTCGAACACTTGTCCGACCTTCAGCCCCAAATAGGCAGCCGCGGCAGAGAAAAGCATTGCCATTACTATTCCCCATACCACAGACCATGTGTTAACCTCGGGGTAAACCTTTTCGGGAGTCATGATTGGCTTGTACTCCTCGCCAACTTCCAGTTCGCGAAACGCGTTGTCGGGAAGTTGCACGATGTCTTTTTCTTTGTCTTTTTCTTGCATATATAATATAATGTTAAATATTTAGAGCTGATTATCGATTATCAATTAGCATGGAGATTATGTTATAGGGTAATGAGTAAATGCAAAATTATGAATAAACTCTGAGGAACTATTCTTTTTGGGGCGAAAATATTTGTCTTTACGATAAATATTTGCTATTTTTGCACCATAAAATAAATTTAAGAAATGGCAAAGAATCACAACCATTTGGTTATAATGGCAGGTGGAGTAGGGAGTCGCTTCTGGCCTATGAGTACCGAGGATACTCCAAAGCAGTTTATTGATGTTTTGGGGACCGGGCGTACGTTGATACAAATGACGTATGACCGTTTTAAGGGTATTTGTCCGGATGAGAACGTGTGGATTGTGACTAACAAGAAATATTCTCATCTCATAGAGGAACAGCTGCCAATGATAAAACGCGGCAACATACTCCTTGAACCATGCAGGAGAAATACTGCGCCATGCATAGCTTATGTGAGTTGGCGAATCAAGATGGAGGACTCTTCTGCCAACATAGTAGTCTCTCCAAGCGACCACGTGGTGATAGACACTGCTGAGTTCAAGCGCGTAATCACCGAAAGCCTTAATTTCACTAAGGAGTCGGATGCCATTGTAACACTTGGAATGAAAGCTACGCGTCCAGAGACAGGATATGGCTACATAGAAGCGGACTTATCTTCTAACACGTTGAGAAACAAGGAAATATATCGTGTTGATGCTTTTCATGAGAAACCAAATGCCGAAAAGGCCGCACAATATTTGGCAAAAAACAACTACTTTTGGAATGCGGGAATATTCATTTGGAATATTGAGACAATAGTCAACGCACTAAGGGTTTACGCACCAAGAATAAATAATGTCTTTGAGCGGATTCAAGACATCCTCGGCACTGAAAAAGAGCAGGAAACGGTTGACCAATGTTACCCAAACTGTGAGAATATATCCATAGATTATGCCGTGATGGAGAAAGCTGAAGAGAAATTCGTGTTCCCGGCTAACTTTGGATGGAGCGATCTTGGGACATGGGGATCGTTGCTTATGCAAAGCAGCAAGGATGTAAATGGCAATGTATGTATTGGACAAGACATCAGTCTTTACGATACTCGCGGATGCATTATTCATACATCTCAAGAAAAGCAAGTGATAGTAGAAGGATTGTCAAATTACGTCGTGGCCGAACAAAACAACCGACTGTTGATTTGTCACCTTTCAGAAGAACAACGAATAAAAGTTTTCCTTGGCAAATAAACCCTATTAGTGCTGTTATGATAAATAGGGATGGTGGAAACATATATTAAAACAATATGAGCGACTTAGGCAACCCATTAATTTCTTTTATCATAACTACTTATAACCTTCCTGTGGTATTGTTGCACGAATGCGTTAAAAGCATAGTTGCACTTTCGTTGTCACAACAAGAGAGGGAAATAATAGTAATAGATGATGGCTCGGACTTTTGTCCAGTAAATGAGTTAACGGAAATAGCCAGCGATATAATTCTTGTCAGGCAGCCAAATCATGGACTGTCTGTGGCGAGAAATGTTGGCTTGAAAATGTCGACTGGAAAATTTGTGCAGTTTATAGACGGCGATGATTGCCTCATTAATGCGCCATACGAGCACTGTCTTGACATCATACGATATCAACAACCGGTTGACATGGTGATGTTTTATTCAGCTTCATCGCTGAATCAGCCAATGGAGTCAAGCTACACTGGTCCGATAACTGGTGAGGAATATTTGGCGAACAACAACTTGCGTGCTTCTGCCTGTGGATATATCTTTCGCAGAAGTCGGCTTGGCAAGTTGAAATTCACTCCTGGTATTGTGCATGAGGACGAGGAATTCACTCCTCAACTTGTATTGAATATGCACAATATTTATTGTACACAAGCCAAGGCTTATTTCTACAGGCAACGTAAGGATTCGATAACTCACACTGATAATAAAGAGGAACAGAACAAGCGGTTGGCTGATATCTTCAAGGTAATAATACATTTGAAAGCCATTGCTGACGAGGGAGATGATTTGCGTGCCAAATCAATGGAACGGCGTGTGGCTCAACTCTCTATGGATTTTCTTATTAATGTTATAAGGCTTACCAAGAGTCGCAAGCAATTAAATAATGCTATAGAATTGTTGAGGGAACACGGCCTCTATCCTTTGCCAGACAACAAATATACTCCAGAATATGTAATATTCAGGTATATGATTCAAAAGAAAGCTGGTCAACTTATTCTCATTGCTACTCTGTAGTGGGCATTGAAAGTTATAATAACTACACACTATTGATGTAGCGGAATGAAAATATTGTTGATTGGAGAATACAGCAACGTACATGCGACACTAGCCAAAGGTCTTCGCAATTTAGGGCACGTGGTTACCGTGGTGAGCAATGGTGACTTTTGGAAAGATTATCCGCGTGACATTGACGTGAGCAGGGGAAATGGGAAACTAAGCGGGTGTCGACTCCTAATAAAAATCATTTCGCTTCTACCTCAATTGAGAGGTTATGATATTGTACAGCTAATTAATCCTTTGTTTTTTGAGTTGAAGGCTAAAACCATCGCCCCACTCTACCATTATTTAAGAAAACACAATGGCAAGATTGTGTTGGGCGCATTCGGTATGGACTATTATTGGGTTCATGAGAATATAGTGCATAAACCGCTGAGATACAGTGATTTTAATATAGGAGACACTTTGCGTGAAGATCCAGAGGCCAAACGCTATATAAACGATTGGATTGGTACAGACAAGGAAATGTTGAATAAGCAAATAGCTGACGATTGTGATGCTATTGTTGCAGGATTATATGAATATTGGGAAATTTATCATCCGGTTTTTACAGATAAGACAACGTTCATTCCTTTCCCGGTAGAGCCTAAAGGACATTATACTGAGAACAGTCGTTTGTCTCCTATAAGAATTTTCATAGGCATAAACAAACAACGTGACAAATACAAAGGTACGGACATAATGCTTCGTGCCGCACAAGCCATAGCAACAAAATACTACGACAAGGTTCAATTGTTTGTAGCTGAAAGTCTACCGTTTGATGAATACGTCGAGGCATTGCGACATGCCGATGTTCTCCTTGACCAACTATATGGCTATACTCCAGCAATGAATGCGCTGGAAGCAATGAGCCGCGGAATAGTAGTCGTCGGAGGTGGTGAGCCAGAGAACTATTCCTTATTGAATGAAAATGCGCTTAGGCCAATCATCAATGTTGAGCCTTCTTATTCAAGTGTTTACTCACAATTGGAGAATTTAGTCCTTCACATGGAAAACCTGCAAATGCTTAAGCGGCAAAGTGTTGAATATATTGTTCGGCATCATGATTATGTCAATGTGGCTCAACAATACTTGCGGCTTTATGGTTCTTTAATGGAACATTAACCATCGAAACTATGCGTTGGATACAAGCCATGTTATATATCCTAAGAAGCAAGCTATAAGTACACATCCCTCCCAACGGTCAACACGGAGTTTCGTGAAGGAAAAAAGCCAGAATAAAATCATTGATATTACCATTACAGCCATGTCGACATAAGTAATGTTTTGAATGTGCATAGGAGATATTAAGCCGGTCAAGCCGAGAATCATCAATATGTTGAAGACATTGGAGCCCAATACGTTGCCAATTGCTATTCCACTGTCACCTTTCTTTGCGGCAACCGCGCTTGTGGCGAGTTCCGGGAGTGAAGTTCCGCCAGCGACAATTGTCAATCCTATTACGGCATCGCTTATACCCCAAGTGTGAGCCAACGACGATGCATTGTCTACAAAAACATTAGAGCCCAATACAAGGCCAACAAGGCCCATGACGATTAAGAAAACAGATTTCTTCGCTCCTATCGTTTCGTTTGAAGAACTACTTTCGTGGGAAACATTTTTTGAATCACGTAATGTAATCCAGATAAAAGCGATAAATGCAATGAAAAGAATCAATGCGTCCAACCGTGACATTATATCGTCAAACATCATGATTGCCAGCATGACAGAAGCAACTATCGCTATTGGTATGTCTCTTCTTACAGTTGCGCGTTGAATCGTTATGGGGGCCACTATTGCAGCCACTCCTACAATGAGCAACACATTGAAAATGTTGCTGCCTACAATGTTTCCTACGGCAAGGTCCGGAGTACCTTTTATGGCAGATACAGTTGAAACAAAAAACTCCGGCATTGATGTGCCAATTGCCACAATGGTAAGACCAATGACTATTTGCGGGATTTCAAGTCTTGTTGCCAAGCCTACTGCGCCATTTGTCAGCCAATCGGCACTTTTCAATACGACGACAATGCCGAGAATTAAGAGCAGTATTTGTGCCCACACTATTTCAGGAGCAAAAGAAAACAATAATATATCCATGAAAAAAATATTGTTAATGCACAAATAAGTTACATGTTGAACGCGAGTTTTTCAAGTTTTGCCTTGAGTTCGCCAGCCTTGCTTTTTCTTATGGCAAGCACGATAGTGCAGTCATTGTCAAAACTTTGATCAACGATGCGTGGTTGCATTTCTTTCACTATCCGCATGACGCCATTCATCATAGGGTATGTAAACTGGTAAGTGACGGCTTCCTCCACCAATCGTTCCTCTATCACGGCATTCTCTATAGCCTCTGCGGCCGCAGTGCGATAGGCAACGATAAGTCCACCTGTTCCAAGGTTCACTCCACCATAATATCTGACGACACAAACGAGGATGTTTGTAAGGTTATGGCTGTTTATTTGTCCAAGTATAGGCTTACCGGCTGTAGAGGACGGTTCTCCATCGTCATTGGCCCGAAATTCATCGCACTCACTACCCAGCATGTATGCATAGCAGCAATGCCGTGCGTCATAATATTTTTTACGATATTCGGCAATGAGTTTCATTGCCTCTTCCGTTGATTCTATATGATGGGCAAAGGCGAGGAACTTACTCCGCTTTTCCGTGTAGTATCCCTCGCCTATTTGTTTGGGGCTTATAGTCAGATATGTATCTTCCATCAAGCTTTTTAAATCACGACAATTTATGTATCACGAGTCCGGACCTTAATTTTGGCTCAAACCAAGTGGCCTTGGGAGGCATGATGTTACCACTGTCGGCAATTTTCATTATTTGCTCCATCGACACTGGATAAAGTGCGAGTGCCCAACGCATCTCTCCGCTGTCCACGCGATTCTTCAGTTCTTTTAGTCCACGCAATCCACCAACAAAGTCAACTCGCTTGTCAGATCTTAAGTCTTTAATTCCTATGAGTTTGTCAAGGATGAGCCGACTTGAAATGTCAACATCAAGACAACCTATCGGGTCGTTGTCATCGTATGCTCCTGGACGCGCTGTCAAGCTATACCAATTACCATCAATATAAAGAGAGAATTCGTGGCGATGACTCGGGCGATATTCTTCTTGCCCAGTGTACATTACAACAAAATCTTGCTCCAAAGCTTTAAGGAACTCTTCTGTCGACATGCCATTAAGGTCCTTCACTACTCGGTTGTAGTCAAGAATCGTCAACTCGCTTGCCGGGAAGCATACAGCCATGAAGAAATTGTATTCTTCCGTTCCCGTGTTGTGTGGGTTAGCCTTTGCTTTGTCATCTGCCACACGCACGGCTGCCGCGGAACGATGGTGCCCGTCAGCAATATACAAGGATGGCATCTTCGCAAACTCACGAGTGATGGTGTCTATATCCTTTGGGTTGTCGATAACCCAAAAACGATGGCGGAATCCATCTTCTGGTGCCACGAAGTCGTATTCTGGCTTCGTATGCGCATAGCTCGAGATAATGGAGTTTAACGTGTCGTTGTCGGGATAGGCGAAGAATGCAGGTCCTACATTGGCATTGGTTGCCAATACGTGCCTCATTCTGTCGTCCTCTTTCTCACGGCGAGTTAACTCATGCCGTTTGATGATTCCTTTGTGATAATCAGAGGCAGAAGCGGCTACCACTAACCCATATTGTGTCTTGTCTGGCGACAACGACTGGGCATAGAGGTAGTAGCATTCTTTTGAATCTTGCTTGAGCCAGCCCTTGTCTAGAAACAATTGGAATTGTTTCTCAGCCTCTTTGTAAACTCTTGGATCATCGGCTACCACATCAACCGGAAAGTTGATTTCCGGCATGTTGATGTGGTAGAAACTCATCTCGTTGTCACCTGCGGATTTGCGAGCTTCTTCAGAGGAAAGCACATCGTAGGGATAACTTTCTATCTTCTCGACAAGATCCTTTGGAGGGCGAATGCCACGAAAAGGCTTTACTGTTGCCATAATAAAAAGCAATTAGAGAATTAGTATTTACTTGTTCACCTGGAACTTTGTGCAACCGTCCTTGAAGAACGCGGTGATTTGGTTGGCCGCCGCGATGCCAGCGTTGATGTTAGCCTCGGCTGTCTGTGCCCCCATCTTTTTAGGCGTTGAGAAGTAGCGTCCGGCAAACTTGCGAAACTCCTCGTCCTTGTCTGGCATAATGTCGGTAATGTATTTCAAGTCTTCACGCTCAGCCAAGAGTTTTAACAGGCCATCTTCGTCTATGACTTCTTTGCGTGCCGTGTTTATGAGAACGCCTCCCTTTCCCATTTGGGAAACAACATCATAATTGATGCTCTTACGGGTCTCGTCGGTCGCAGGAATGTGCAACGATACAACATCGCAAGTCTTGAACAAATCGTCTCTGTCTTTTGCGGCATGAACATCCTGTGCTTCTATCTTGTCGGCAGGCACAAACTCGTCGAAAGCGTAAACCTCCATGCCGAATCCCTTAGCGATACGGGCTACATTGCGACCTACATTGCCAAAAGCAAGTATGCCGAGCTTTTTGCCTTTAAGCTCCGAGCCAGCCTTGCCGTTGAAGAAATTACGCATGGTGTATACGAGCATGCCGAATACGAGTTCTGCCACGGCGTTTGAGTTCTGTCCAGGAGTGTTCTCAACCACTATGCCTTTTTCCTTTGCGTACGCGGTGTCAATAGAGTCGTAACCAGCTCCAGCGCGAACTACTATTTTCAGTTTCGTGGCAGCATCAAGCACATCTTTGGTGATTTTATCAGAGCGTACAATCATTGCGTCCGCATCCTTGACTGCATCCAACAGTTGCTGCTTGTCGGTGTATTTCTCCAACAATACCAACTCGTGTCCTTCTGTCTCTGCCGCGTTCTTTATGCCATTCACCGCTGTGGCAGCAAAAGGCTTCTCCGTTGCAACAAGTATCTTCATAGTTAATTCTGTCCTTTTTGATTAATGATTAGCCTCAAACTCTTGCATGCACTTAACGAGCGCATTCACTCCTTCCATGGTTTGAGCGTTGTAGCAACTGGCGCGGAATCCACCTACTGAGCGATGTCCTTTTATGCCCACCATGCCTTGCGACACTGCGAAATCGAGGAAAGGCTTCTCCAAGTCCTTGTATTCATCGTTCATCACGAAGCAGATGTTCATCAGTGAGCGGTCTTGAGCGTCCACTGTGCCACGGAACAATCGGTTGCGATCAATCTCACCATAGAGCACGTCGGCACGCTCCTTGGCAATGCGGTCCATCTCCTTGACACCACCTTGCTCTTTCACCCAACGCATGGTTTCGAGCAATGAATAGATTGGCACCACTGGAGGTGTATTGAACATCGAGCCCTTCTCCACGTGTGTGCGATAATCAATCATTGTTGGCAACTCGCGTGGAGCCTTTCCCAACATGTCGTCCTTGACAATCACTATTGTAACGCCAGCCATGGCAAGGTTCTTCTGCGCGCCGGCATAGATGGCGGTATACTTCGATACGTCAACAGGACGGCTCATGATGTCTGATGACATGTCGGCAATGAGTGGCACAGGAGCATCGATATCCTTGCGAATCTCCGTTCCGAAGATTGTGTTGTTGGTCGTTATGTGAAGATAATCAAGGTCTGAGGGAATCTCAAAGTTGTGTGGAAGATGAGTGTAGTTGTCAGCTGCGGATGAAGCCACCTCCACTGTCTCGCCGAAGTGCTTGGCTTCTTTCATGGCTTTTTTGGCCCATGTGCCAGTATTGACATATCCAGCTTTCTTGATGAGGAAGTTGGCGGGAATTTGCATGAATTGGAGACTTGCGCCACCGCCGAGGAAGATGACGGAATAGCCCTCGGGGATATCAAGGAGTTCTTTTATCAAGGCCACAGCCTCGTCAACAACAGGTTGAAAATCCTTGGCGCGATGACTAATCTCCATGAGCGAGAGACCGGAGCCATTGAAGTCGAGAATTTGCTTGGCTGTGTTTTCGATAACCACACGTGGAAGCATTGAAGGTCCCGCGTTAAAATTGTACTTCTTCATATCTTCTGTTTTAAAAAGTTAGATATCTATTCATGGTTTAGATTGCAAACCTAATCAATTATTTTGACCTACGCAAATTTTTCATACAAAAATAGCTGCTTATATGCTTGAATAAAACTGAAAAATTGTAAATATGCGGTTCTTATTCGGTTGTGTGCCCAAACAGTTCTCTTTTTGTCGTCTTGCCAAAGTTGGAACTTCTCACCTCATCTCTTCCACCTTCGTGCGTTTTCCTTTTATTTTACAACCTTGCACGTTTTTCAGCACCGAGTTTAATTTATTGTTGTCAACCGCGGCATAGGCATAATAGTCGTAAACGTCTATGCGTCCTATTTCGGCGCCTTTCAGTCCTCCGGTTTTGCAAAGGAAGCCCAGGATGTCACCTTTCGACACTTTGTCTTTCTTGCCTTTGCCAATGTATAGTGTTGTCATGCGTGACTTGGCTGGCTTTGGCAACTTTTCCGGAAACTCGAAATCACATGTTGTGGCGTCCACGTAGTCAGGAAGCGATTCGCCTTCGCTTAATATGAAATATGTCTCGCCGGTCTTGTCCCATCGTGCGGTACGCCCTACCCTATGCGTATAATCTTCCTCCGTTTCCGGAAGGTGATAGTGTACGATATTCCTCACGTTTGGTATGTCGAGTCCACGGCTGCCCAAGTTAGTGCTCACCAATATGTTCGCACTTCCATTGGCGAAGCGGTAGATAGCCTCTTCGCGTTGGCGCTGGTCAAGTCCTCCGTGATAAGCGGTCAAGGAGAAGCCCTCGCCTCTGAGGAAGTCGGCCGTGCGCTCAACGCTGTCACGATAATTCAAGAATACGATAGTGCTCTCGTCACCAAAACAGGCAAGCAGGTTTGCGAGCGTGCGAAGCTTGTCTTTGTCAGGACTGTGCACGATGCTTGTCTTTACACGTTCCTTGTCATCAGTGTTTTCGAGAAAATCTACAATGTGGAATCCCACTGGTGACAACTCTCCGTTTGCCCTGTCGTCGTCCACCATGTCGGTAGCCGAAAGGAATATGCGGCGAGCAGTCTTTGGCATGCGTTCCATGGCAAGATTCATCTCGTCGGCAAAACCCATTTGCAGGCATTTGTCGAATTCGTCTATCACGACCCACCTCACGCCACTCGCGTCGATATTGGCCTTGCCCAAATGGTCGTTCAGTCTTCCTGGCGTGGCGAAAACCACATGAGGCATCACTTTTCGCAACTCGCGATGCTCGTCCATTGCCGAGCGCCCACCATGACATGCGTAGCCTCTTATGCCAGCCTTGAGGTTTGCCAGCACTTCAGCTGATTGTATGGCAAGCTCTCTTCCCGGCACTATCACTATGACCTGAAGCTCATCGGATTTAGCGTCGATAAGCTGTGCAAGTGGAAGAAGGTAAGCGAGCGTCTTGCCACTTCCCGTAGGGCTGAGCACCTCCACATTGCCAGAGTCTTGAATGATGGCAGCGGCAGCGGCTCGCTGCATTTGGCTCATGGTGATGCCCAGCTTTTCTGTTATCTTGTCTGTTTCCATTATTCTTTAGTTGTATTTATCAGTCTTTTAGCGAGTATGTCACCGTGGTCACTACCCTAACCCGCTTTATCCACGGCGTGTTGGCATCACGGTCGTCTATGGAGAACTGCCCTTGGTCGGCGCTTACGATCTTGTTTAGTGTCGACTTGCTGTTCCTCGCGAACTGGCTCGCCGTTTGTTCCGCGTTTTCAATGGCTTCGGTCATCATCTTTGGCTTCATGGCCTTGAACGATTCCAAGCTGTATGTCACTTGGTTATTGTAATCGCCTGAGACTATTGCCACGCCTTGCTTCAACAGTTCCCCTTGGCGTGCTATGATGCCACGCACCCTGTCCACGTGGTTCGAGGTGACGGTTATCACCAACGTGACATTATAGCGGTATTCGCGACGATTCTCGTTGTATTGGTCCGCCGACAAGTCTACCACCTGTGGTGCGTTTACCGAAATCTCATTCTCACTGATGCCGTTGGCAATCAGGAAACGCTTGATGGTGAGCTGCTTGCCGGCTATGCGGTTGTAGAGCTCCGGAAGGTCGTTGCCCAATTCTTTTGACACGATGGGCCATGTCACCTTGTCGGCTTTCACTTCCTTCTCCGCGAGACCTTTTACGGTTACCTTGCGATCCTTCTCTGTGAAATTGTCCATGCCCGCTTTCAAGCACAATCCCATGACGATTATTCCTACGGCAAGAATTGCCGCGCTAAGCAATTTGTCTTTCATGGTCTTAAAAATTAAAGATTTCTACATTATTTATTGAACACACGATTTTTCTTTTGTAAGCGATTATCTCAGTAGGTGCAAATTTACTAAAAAAAAACAAGTCAAGGTCATATTGGCATGTCAAAGATGAATAAAACTTATGCAATGCGATTAAAAAGGCAATTGTGGTAAGATAATCTGAATTTGAGGTATAAGGTGGCATTAGTAATATGTGTAATTTTGCAATCGTGAACAAAGACATCAAATAATACACGCCAAAAGCGTGGTTTAAGACAAAATCGATTGAATTATGTACATAGAGAGTATTAAGTCGCCAGCCGACTTGAAAAGGTTGGATTTGAAAGCGTTGCAGACGGTAGCTTACGAGACAAGGCAAGCCGTGTTGAACCGAGTGAGCAAGCATGGAGGCCACGTGGGACCCAATCTCGGATTCGTGGAGGCTACCGTGGCATTACATTACGTGTTCGATGCGCCAAGGGATAAGTTCGTGTTCGACGTTAGTCATCAAAGCTACCCTCACAAGGTACTCACGGGGCGCGCGGCTGGATTCCTTGGCAATGTGGACGACATGGATGCCATAAGCGGCTACTCGTCTCCAGCAGAATGCCCTGAGTACGACAACTTTGAGGTTGGCCACACTTCCACGTCCATTAGCCTAGCCACGGGTTTGCAGAAGGCGCGTGACATCAAGGGAACCGACGAGAACATCATTGCCGTTATCGGCGACGGCTCGCTGTCGGGAGGCGAGGCTTTTGAGGGGCTCGACGAGGCTTCTGAGCTTGGCACGGGCATTATCATCGTCGTGAACGACAACGAGATGTCCATCGCCGAGAATCATGGAGGAATCTACAAAAACCTGCGTGCCTTGCGCGAGAGCCACGGCACTTGCGAGCACAATTGGTTCAAGGCTTGGGGGTTCGAATATAAGTATCTGGAGGAAGGCAACGACATAGAGAAGCTTATCGAGGTGTTTAAGAGCGTGAAAGACACTCAAAAGCCTACAGTTGTCCACATCCACACCGAGAAGGGGCATGGCTATGCTCCAGCCGTGGCAAATAAGGAGGCATGGCACTGGCAAATGCCTTTCAACCTGGATGACGGAAGCAGCCCACGCAGAAACGCTGACGGCTCCATTCCAGAGGTAGCTCCACGCGAGGACTACGGCCTGCTCTTCAGCGATTGGATGTTGCGCGAGATGAAGCAAGACAAAACCCTCATTGCTGTAACTGCCGGCACTCCTACCGCCGCCGGATTCACTCTTGAGAAACGCAAGCAAGCAGGCGCGCAGCACATAGACATGGGCATCGCCGAAGAGCAGGCAGCGGCAATGATTTCGGGCATGGCCAAAGGCGGACTGCATCCTGTCTGGACGGTTTACAGCACCTTCGTGCAGCGCACCTACGACCAGATTGCGCAGGACATCTGCATCAACTCCAACCCTGCTGTAATCAACGTAGTGTGGGGCGGTGTTAACTCCATGAACGACATCACGCACATCTGCCTCTTCGACATCCCGATGCTATGCAGCATCCCAGGACTTATATATCTTGCCCCTACCACTTGTGAGGAATATTTTGCCATGTTGCGTTGGGCAATCCAGCAAGACAAGAAGCCCGTTGCCCTCCGTATGCCGAGCAACGGAGTTCACCACACTTCCGAAAAGGTAGACGAGGAATATGGATATGAGCCAGAATACAAGGTGGTTCATCGTGGCGAGAAGGTTGCTATAATCGCAGAAGGCTCGTTCTTCCAAAAGGGTGAGAATGTCGTTGGCTTGCTTGCCCAGAAGGGACTCGACGCAACGCTCATCAATCCTCGTTATCTGAATGGTGTCGACGCCAAGACGCTCGATTCGCTGAAGGTGAACCATCAGTTGGTGGTTACACTTGAAGACGGCTCCAAGGACGGAGGATTTGGCGAGCGCATAGCTTCCTACTACGGCACTTCCGACATGAAGGTATTGGTGGGCGGCATCAAGAAAGGTCTTTACGACCGTTTCGACGTGAACCAGCTCTTGTCCGACAACCGTTTGCTCGATGAGCAGATAGTGGAAGACATCATCAACTTACTCAAATAATTGGTTTTATGAAGAGAACATTCTTGTTTGCGGTATTATTCTTAATGACGATTGAAATTATGGCACAGAAAAAAGTTACACAGACGGCAGGACGCACTCAATTAGGCAGTTTTGCCCCCGAATTTGCACATCTCAACGATGATATCCTCTTTGGCGAGGTATGGAGTCGCAACGACCTGCTGTCGTTGAGAGACCGCAGCTTGGTGACCATCACTTCGCTCATCAGCCAAGGCATTACCAACACTTCGTTGACTCATCACTTCCAAACAGCCAAGGCTAATGGCATCACCCGAACTGAGGTGGCGGAGATAATCACCCATATAGCCTTCTATGCAGGATGGCCTAAGGCATGGGCGGCATTCAACCTTGCCAAGGAAGTGTGGGGAGAAGACGTGAAGGGAGACGATGCCAAGGCTGCCTTCCAGCGCGAGATGATATTCCCGATAGGCGAACCTAACGTGGCCTACGCCAAGTATTTTAAAGGGCATAGCTATCTTGCCCCTATCTCGAAAGAGCAAGTGGGGTTCTCCAACGTAACCTTTGAACCGGGTTGCCGCAACAACTGGCATATCCACCATGCCACCAAGGGCGGTGGGCAGATGCTGGTTGGCGTTGCCGGACGTGGATGGTACCAGGAAGA
Organism: Lachnospiraceae bacterium; assembly: GCA_963588155.1. Taxonomy (GTDB): domain Bacteria; phylum Bacteroidota; class Bacteroidia; order Bacteroidales; family Bacteroidaceae; genus Prevotella. The sequence goes on from CAVAGT010000025.1 coordinate 15,485, forward strand.
GGGTAAGCCGGCGCAGGAAATCCTGCCTGGCACAGTCATCCACATTCCTGCAGGCGTAAAACATTGGCACGGTGCCGCAAAAGACAGTTGGTTTGCCCATCTCGCCTTCGCGGTTCCTGGCGAGAACGTTTCCAACGAATGGTTGGAGCCTGTGAGCGATGAGGAATACGGCAAACTTCAATGATAATAACACGACATTAACCGAAAAGCTATGAAGAAACTTTTTGTCATTGTCATGGCATTGGTTAGCACACTTGCGCTCCATGCCCAATCGAAGGTCTACATGACCAAGGAGATAAGTCCCGAGGCTTTGGTTCGCATCTATAAGACCCTTTGCGTGCCTGCTCATGGCCATGTAGCCATCAAGATTAGTTCGGGTGAGATGGGTGGCAACAACTATCTGAAGCCAACCCTCATCCGCGGTCTCGTGGACGAGGTTAACGGCACGCTCGTGGAGTGTTGCACCGCCTATGGCGGAAGCCGACAAGACAAGGGCAAACACTGGGAGACCATTCATGCCCATGGCTTCGACTCTATTGCCGCCGTCGACCTGATGGATGAATATGGACAGATGCGCATCCCCGTGAAGGACAAGAAGCATCTGAAATACGACATCGTGGGTGAGCATCTTGCCAATTATGACTTCATGATCAATCTCGCTCATTTCAAGGGTCATGCCATGGGCGGTTTTGGTGGCGTGCTCAAGAACCAAAGCATCGGTGTGGCCTCAACCGATGGCAAGGCTTACATCCACACCGCAGGCAAGGTGCAAGACCCGTCAAAGCTTTGGCAGAACCTGCCTAAGCAGGATGATTTCCTGGAGAGCATGGCGGCTGCGGCACAAGGCGTGCACGAGTATTTCAATCATGGCAACGACATTATCTACATCAACGTGATGAACAACATGAGCGTGGATTGCGACTGCGACAGCCATCCTGCCGACCCCAAGCTCAAGGACATGGGCATTCTTGCCAGCACGGACCCCGTGGCGCTCGATCAGGCGTGCCTCGACCTCGTGTTCAACCACAAGGCACAGCCTGGCGATGACGAAAAGCCTCTTATAGAGCGCATCAATCGCCAACATGGCACTTATATCACGGAATATGCTGAAAAGATAGGTCTCGGAAGCAGAAAATACAAAATAGAGATGATAAAATGACGCACAGGTCTCACCTTTTACTCATAGCTGTCGTGCTCGGTTCAACGGCAAGGGCTGCGCTTAGCGACTCTTCTTTTGTTCATGGGCTTGACGAGGTGGTTGTCACGGGAAGCAACAAGGCCATGTCGCGCAACCTTTTGCCATACACAGTGTCGGTTGTTGATAGCCGGCAATTAGAGGCCACGGGCAAGACGCAACTCCTGTCAGCCCTATCGGGCAAGGTGCCAAGCCTTTTCGTGTCGCAACGCGGCTTTTTTGGATTTGGCGTGAGCAATGGCGGAAGTGGTGGCATAAAGATACGAGGCGTGGGCGGCTCGCCCACAAGCGGTGTGCTGATGATGGTCGATGGCCAACCGCAGTTCGCTGGACTCTACTCCCACCCCGTAGCCGATTTTTACTGCACGGAGTATGTAGACCATGTGGAGATATTGCGCGGGCCGGGCTCTGTGCTCTATGGTTCTAATGCCATGGGCGGAGTGATAAACGTCATAACAAGACAAGCGCGGCAGGATGGTGTGCATACCACGCTCTCATCGCAATACGGAAGTTATAACACTTGGCAGACCTCGCTCACCAACATGGCGCGCCACGGCAAGTTTTCTTCGTTGGTAAGCCTTAGCTACGACCGCACTGATGGCACGGAGGCTAACTTCGATTTCAAGCAGAAGAGCCTGTATGCCAAGGTTGGATACGACATTTCGCGTCGTTGGGCATTGGCAGCCGACTATTCGCTGATGAATTTCCGTGCCAATGACCCCGTCTATGCCCGTCTTCGTGGTGCCGACTATGTAATCCACCAGAACGTGACGCGAGGTGAGTCTTCTCTTGCCCTAAGCAATCGCTATGCTTCCACAGATGGTGTGGTGCGCCTCTACTATAGTTATGGCAATCATTATATAGATGACCCAAACCATTTCCACAGTCTTGACGACCGCTTCGGAATACTTGCCTATCAGAACTTCAGTCCGTGGCACATGGCAACCTCAACCATCGGCTTCGACTTCAACGTCTATTCGGGCAAGATACCCATGTCGGGAGGCAATAGTTCGGGCAACGGGACGCTTGGCCGCAAGAACATCACTGAGTATTCGCCTTATGTCACTCTCCAACAGTCGCTTTTCCACGGCTTGCTTTCGTTAAGCGGTGGCTTGCGCATGGCCAACAGCGACAAGTTTGGCTCGCATTGGTTGCCTCAGCTCGGTTTTGCCTTGTATCCTGCCCAAGGGTGGGCGTTTAGGGCTTCCATGGCTAAGGGCTATCGCAATCCGTCTTTCCGCGAACTGTATCTGTATCCTCCTCACAACCCCGATCTTGACCCGGAGAGCATGATGAACTATGAGGTCACTCTGAGTCGTCGTTTCTCCCGCTATCTGGGCGTAGACCTTACAGGCTATTTTGCCGAGGGCAGCAACATCATACAGACCGTCAGCGGAAAAAATGTCAACACGGGCAGCTTTCGCAATAAGGGCGTAGAGTTTAGCGCGACAAGTCGTCCGCTCGACGTGTTGTCGTTGCGCGCATCATACAGTTATATGCACACGTCGCTTGCGACATTGACGGCGGCTCCAAAGAACCAATACTTCCTTGGCGTAGACTACGACGTGTTGCCACAGCTTACCGTGAACGCGGAACTGACGGGCGTGGGAGGTCTTTACGTCGCCGACGGCATAGCTCACCAGAACTACGCCTTGCTCAACATGCGGTTGACTTACAAGCCGATAAAGTATGTCGACATATTTGTAAATCTCGACAATATCACCAATGCCAGCTACATGATAAACAATGGTTACTCCATGCCCGGGTTTACCGTGATGGGAGGATTTAAGGTGAGATTCTGAGAATACAACCATTGTTTTGCGGTTTTCTAAGTTGAAAATTTTAAATATTGGAATCACGAACCAAAAGAAAGCAAGAAAATTATTACTTTTGCTCCTGATATAGCTTGCCTCTGCCTCGTGCAATGGAGGCAATTCGCGAGTATCAAGAGAAAACATGGAAAAGAAAGGTAAAACGATTAATGGCTTAAATCATAATGACTGAACTATATTATAATTCGGTACAAGAGTTTAACGATTATTTTGGACTTGAGACGTTGCATCCGCTGGTGAGTGTCGCGAGCTATGAGCACACTAAGGGAATCGAGGAGACTATAAATCATTACGGCATCTATGCCCTTTTCCTAAAAGAAAACAAGGGGTGTAAGCTGTCGTACGGTCGCACGCCATACGACTTTGACGAGATGACGGTGACGAGTTTCGCCCCTGGCCAAGTGATTCATGTGGAGCCTATGCCTAATGTCACGTACCCACGGTGGACGGGCCTGGTGTTTCATCCCGATCTTCTCAACCGCACAACGCTTGGCAGAAACATCAGCCGCTACGAGTTTTTCGACTACACCTCAAGCGAGGCGCTCCATCTGTCTTGTGGTGAGATAGATATATTTCGTGGGGTTCTAGATATGATAAACCAAGAACTTCGTCGTGGCATAGACAAGCACTCCAAGGAGTTGATAGTTAGCAATATAGAGCTTTTGCTTAATTATTGCCTGCGATTCTACGACAGGCAGTTCGTGACCCGCGAGGAAATCAACCACTCGGTAGTGAAGAAGTTTACTTCGCTTCTTGATACTTACATTGCCAACAACGCCGAGCGCGACGGACTTCCCTCTGTGGCTTATTTTGCCGACAAGTGTTGCTATTCAGCCAAGTATTTCGGCGAACTTGTAAAAACCGAGACAGGCAAGACGGCAAAGGAATTTATAAATGGCCGTGTGTTGCGCAAGGCAAAGCAGTTGCTCAGCGACGACTCGCTGACAGTCACCCAAGTGAGCATGCGCCTGGGCTTCGAATATCCGCAGCATTTCGTGCGCTTCTTCAAGACCCATACGGGACACACTCCATCGGAATATCGCAAGACGTCGTAGCTCGCAAATCAAGCCCTTTCGTCTCTTCGCTGGATTCGTGTTGCCTTTCCAGTGGAATGACGATGCCTTTGCACTAGAATGACGATGCCTTTGCACTAGAATCGTGACGGCTTTTCAGTGCAAAGCCGAAAGCCTCGGAAAAGCATAAAAAAAAGTCGCAAGACGCTTAAAAACGTCCTGCGACTTTTTGTTTACGTATTATGCAGTATACTAATCAGTTATCTTGTCCTCTAACCATTTCTGTCGTGCCTTTTAGTTGCTGAACGTCATGCCGTTGGCATCGGCGTCTATCACTATTGGTTTGTCGCGAAGAACCTTCTCGGCGAGAATCTGTCTTGAAAGGTCGTTGAGCACGTAGTCTTGTATGGCGCGTTTCACGGGACGGGCGCCAAACTCCGGATCGTAGCCGACCTTGGCGAGCCATTCAATGGCCTCGGGAGTCCACTTCAGCGTGAAACCTTGAGTCTCAAGCATCTTGGCTACTCGGTTCATCTGCAAGCTCACGACCTTGCCTATCTGTTGCTTCGTCAGTGGCAAGAACATTATTATGTCGTCGATGCGGTTGAGGAACTCCGGCCGTATGGTCTTCTTCAGCATGTCCATCACGTGGTTGCGCGTGTCCTTGATGGTATATTCGCGATTGCTGTCCGTCATGTCAGCGAAACGCGACTGTATATACTGTGAGCCGAGGTTGGAGGTCATGATGATGATGGTGTTCTTGAAGTTCACCGTGCGGCCCTTGTTGTCGGTAAGCCTGCCATCGTCGAGCACCTGCAAGAGAGTGTTGAACACGTCGGGATGTGCCTTCTCAATCTCGTCGAACAACACCACGCTGTATGGTTTGCGACGCACGGCCTCGGTGAGCTGTCCTCCCTCATCGTAGCCGACATATCCTGGAGGCGCGCCAATGAGCCTTGTCACCGAGAACTTCTCTTGATATTCGCTCATGTCGATTCGCGTCATCATGTTCTCGTCGTTGAAGAGATAGTCGGCAAGAGCCTTTGCCAACTCGGTCTTACCTGTACCGGTTGTTCCGAGGAAGATGAACGACGCTATTGGGCGCTTAGGGTCTTGAAGTCCGGCACGCGAGCGGCGCACGGCGTCGGCCACGGCGTTTATGGCCTCGTCTTGACCAACCACACGCTTGTGAAGCTCATCCTCAAGATGAAGCAACTTTTCCCGCTCGCTCTGCATCATCCTCGCCACAGGTATGCCTGTCCATCGGCTCACTACTTCGGCTATGTCGTCGGCGGTCACTTCCTCCCTCACGAGTCCGTCGCCGCCCTGAGTGGCATGGAGCTGCAACTGCACGGAGTTGATGTCGTCTTGCAAGGTCTTCAATTTGCCATAGCGTATCTCAGCCACCTTGGCGTAGTCGCCCTCACGTTCTGCCTTCTCAGCCTCAAACTTCAGGCTCTCGATGGTTTGCTTGTCCTGCTGAATCTTGTTTACCAGTCCTTTCTCGGCTTCCCATTTGGCCCTGTAAGAGTGCTCTTTTTCTTTCAGCTCGGCAATGTCCTTGTCGAGTTGCTTAATCTTGTCGTCATCGCCCTCGCGCTTGATAGCCTCACGCTCAATCTCAAGCTGCTTGAGCTTGCGTGAGATCTCGTCGAGCTCCTCAGGCTCGGAGTCGCGCTCCATGCGAAGCTTTGCGGCAGCCTCGTCCATGAGGTCGATGGCCTTGTCGGGGAGGTAACGGTCGGAGATATATCTCTCGGAGAGTTTCACCGCGGAGATGCAGGCATCATCGGTTATCCTCACCTTGTGATGGTTCTCGTATCTTTCCTTCAAGCCTCGAAGAATGCTTATGGCGTCAGCCTCGTCGGGCTCGTCAACCATCACGGTTTGGAACCGTCGCTCCAGAGCCTTGTCCTTCTCAAAGTATTTTTGATACTCATTGAGGGTCGTGGCACCGATAGCCCTCAGTTCGCCTCTAGCCAGGGCAGGCTTCAAGATGTTGGCTGCGTCCATCGCGCCTTCGCCACCGCCAGCACCCACGAGCGTGTGAATCTCGTCAATGAAGAGAATGATGTTGCCGTTGGCGTTGGTCACCTCCTTTATGACGCTCTTCAGGCGTTCCTCAAACTCACCCTTGTATTTCGCGCCAGCTATAAGCGCGCCCATATCAAGCGAGTAGAGCTGTTTGTTCTTCAAGTTCTCCGGCACGTCTCCGCGCACTATGCGCTCGGCGAGTCCCTCCACGATGGCCGTCTTGCCAGTGCCCGGCTCACCTATTATGATGGGGTTGTTCTTGGTACGGCGTGATAGAATCTGGAGCACGCGCCTTATTTCCTCGTCACGGCCTATCACCGGGTCTAGCTTGCCCTTGCGGGCCTCGTCCACAAGGTTTCGGGCATATTTTGACAGGGCCTGGTAGTTGTCGTCGGCACTTTGGCTTTGCACCTTCTGGCCTTGACGAAGTTCCTGTATGGCCTTGGTCATTTCCTGCTCTGTGCAACCTGAATCCTTGAGCATTCGGCTTGCGGTGCTGTTCACCTGCAAGAGAGCAAGCAGGATAGGCTCTACAGAGACGAATTCGTCGCCCATCTTCTGCGAGTCTTCCACGGCTTTAGTCAACACGCTGTTGGAATCGTTGGAAAGGTAAGGCTGTCCCCCACCCTCCACACGGGGCAAGTGTTTCAATTCTTGTTGTACGAGACTCTCAATCTGCATGGCGTTTACGCCAAGCTTCTGAAATACAAAGTTGGTAACGTCTCGCCCTTTTTGCAAGATGCCTTGCAATAGATGCACAGGCTCAATGGCCTGTTGGTGAGCTATCTGCGCGGTGTTCACTGCCTCTTGGATGGCTTCTTGTGCCTTGATTGTAAATTTGTCTAATGTCATATTTCTTCCTTTCTTTTATTTTCACGTTTTGTTACACCCCCATTCCATCAAACGACGTACCTAAACATCAAACGTGACAACATGGCATTGTGGTGTGTCAAAATTGCAGTAGGCGTGCGCGCGGAAATAATGGAAAATCGCAACTTTGTTTCTCTTAATTTTGATTATTAATCAAATTGTACTACCTTTGCCTTCATTATCACCAAAACTGAATAAGATGACAAAAGCTATCATTACCGTTGTGGGAAAAGACACGGTTGGAATCATTGCGCACATTTGTTCCTACCTTGCCGAGAGCAACATTAACATTCTTGACATCAACCAGACCATTGTGAATGGCTTCTTCAACATGATGATGATTGTCGATATATCGCAAAGCGCCAAGGCTTTCGAGGCAATCAGTTCGGAGCTTGACGAAGCTGGCAAGGAAAAGGGCGTGCAGGCTAAGATACAGTTGGAAGCCATCTTCGACAAGATGTACAGAATCTGACGTGGTGGAATCGTGTTAACGGAAATTCTTCAAAGATAAATTATGATAACAGCTTCTGAAGTACTCGAGACCAAGCGAATGGTTGAGCAGGACAACCTTGACGTGAGAACCATCACGATGGGCATTAGCCTGCTCGACTGCGCAAGCTCTGACTTGAAAGAGACTTGTGACAAGATATACAACAAGATAACCACACTTGCCAAGGACCTTGTAAAGACTGGCGAGAGCATATCGCGCGAAATAGGCATCCCTATTGTGCACAGGCGTATAAGTGTCACGCCGGTGTCGTTGGTGGGAGCGGCTTGTTGCAAGACCATCGACGACTATGTGGCAATAGCAAAGACGCTCGATGACGCGGCCAAAAAGATAGGTGTCAACTTCCTTGGCGGATTCTCTGCCATAGTGAGCAAAGGCATGACCCCGAGCGAGGAACTGCTTATCCGTTCCATCCCCAAGGCCCTCGCCGTTACCGATGTGGTTTGCTCAAGCGTCAATGTGGGGTCCACGAAGACGGGCATAAATATGGATGCCGTAAGGTTGATGGGCACCATTATCAAGGATTGTGCTGAGCAAACCAAAGACCGAGACTGCATTGGCCCGGCTAAGTTGGTGGTGTTCTGCAACGCTCCCGACGACAACCCGTTCATGGCTGGCGCGTTTCATGGCGTGAGCGAGGCCGACGCTATTATTAATGTGGGTGTATCGGGACCTGGTGTCGTGAAGTCGGCATTGGAGCAGATGGACGCCGACTGCCGCAGGGTTAACGGCGACGACAAGACTGCCACTTTCGAGACACTTTGCGAGACAATCAAGCGCACCGCGTTTAAGATAACCCGCGTGGGACAATTCGTGGCACAGGAGGCAAGTCGCAGACTAAACGTGCCTTTTGGCATTATAGACCTTTCGTTGGCTCCTACACCGGCTGTTGGTGATTCTGTTGCCGACATCCTTAAATGCATCGGCGTTGAGCAACCTGGTGCGCCTGGAACAACTGCCGCGCTCGCCCTCCTCAACGACCAAGTGAAGAAAGGCGGCATCATGGCAAGCTCTTATGTAGGAGGACTGTCGGGAGCCTTCATACCTGTCAGTGAGGACCAGGGCATGATAGACGCTGTCAACGTTGGAGCCTTGACGTTGGAGAAGCTTGAGGCAATGACTTGCGTATGCTCTGTTGGACTTGACATGATAGCCATTCCCGGTGATACGCCAGCAACCACCATTTCGGGTATAATAGCAGACGAGTCTGCCATAGGCATGATTAACCAAAAAACTACCGCCGTGCGCATAATCCCAGTAATTGGGAAACACGTGGGCGAGACAATCGAATGGGGAGGCCTTTTGGGTCATGCGCCAATAATGCCCGTAAACAAGTTCTCAAGCCAGGGGCTCGTGAATCGTTTAGGTCGCATACCGGCTCCTATCCATTCGTTCAAGAACTGATATTATGGAAAAGGGTCAGTAAATTCTTACGTCTGAGATAACCGTAGCTCCTGCCGACTCGTTGAGGCGGCGTGTGAGTTGCGACCGCATCATACTCAAATCCTGCCTAAGGGCGGGATTTGTTATTTTCACGAAAAGCACTTGATTTTTTATGAATTTCTCAGCGGTGTATTGAGCAACGGCTCTACCTGTCACCGCGTCCCATGCGTCTACTACGCGCTTTTGAAGAAGAGGAGTTTCCAATCCCTCGTTTCGGATGAATTGGCGAAGCAAGTCGCCCAATGGCTTAACGTCCCTTTTAAACATTCTGTCTTCCCGTTTAGATTAGTTGGTCCTCTCCGTTATCTCCCCATCGCTAACGTCAAACAACTTGTAGTCCACGTCGGCATGACTAAGAATCTTGTCGAGGTGTTCCCTGTTGGTGTCGGTTATGAATATCTGTCCGAAACTATTGTCAGCCACCAAGTGGATAATCTGCTCCACACGGTTGGAGTCAAGCTTGTCGAAAATGTCGTCGAGAAGCAGCAATGGCATCTTGCCCGCCATTTTCTGTTTGAGATAAGCGAATTGCGCGAGCTTCAAGGCCAAAACGTAAGTCTTAGTCTGACCCTGGCTGCCTTCGCGGCGTATTGGGTAGCCGTCGATAAGCATCTCAAGGTCGTCGCGATGAGTGCCGTGGAGACTATAACCTACCGCCCTGTCCCTGAACCTGTCGCGTTGGATTACATCGAGCAGCGGCCCACGCTGGCAATGAGACACGTAGCGTAGCGACACGTTCTCGCGCCCGCCAGATATTTGAGAGTATGCCTCTTGGAACGTCGGGGTAATGTCGTTCACGAGCTCGTCTCTCTTCTTGTACACTATCTCCCCGTTTCTCGCCATCTCCTCTTCAAAGAGTTGCATAAGCGTCATATCAGGTTCTTGCGTTGATTTCAAGAGTGCGTTGCGCTGTTGCAATGCCTTGTTATACCTGTTCAACGCCTCGATGTAGCTGTTGTCGAGTTGTGCTATTACCACGTCGAGGAGCTTTCGCCGCTCCTCGCCTCCACCCGTCACGAGACTGTTGTCGGCAGGCGAGATAAAGACAAGCGGTATCATGCCGATATGCATCGACAACCTTTTGTAATCCTTTCCGTTGCGCTTGAAATGCTTATGCTTGCCGCGCTTCATGCCCGCGTAAATGCGCTCATCTGTTGCGTTGTCGGAAAGATAGTCGCCTTCAATGACAAAGAAGTCTTGATCATGATTGATTACCATGCTGTCAAGATTGGTGAAGCTGCTATGGCAAAAAGACATGAAGTAAACGGCATCAAGCAAGTTGGTCTTCCCCACCCCGTTGCTTCCGACAAAACAATTCAGCTTTTGTGAAAGCGTGAGGTTGGCTTGCAAGATATTCTTATAGTTGATTATGGAAATTTTCTTGAGTATCATAATTATCGGCAAAGGTAACTTAAATATGCGACAAACCTATTCTTTTGTATCACAATTTGAAAAAAGAGCGTTATAAATTTCAATGTTTGAATAAAAATGACTAATTTTGCCACGCATTAAGTATAGGCAAATCGTATAGAAAAATAATAAATAAAAATAATGGCAAACAACAACGAAAAGGAGACTTTTGATGCATCCGTAAAGTCGGAGGCATTTTTCGAAAAGAACAAGAAGATTATCAGTGGTGTCATCATTGCCGCCATCGTTATCGTGGCAGCTGTGATTTGTTACAACCAGTTTATCGGTGGCCCCCGTCAGGAGAAGGCAAGCACGGCCTTGTCTCGTGGCCAAGAGTATTTCAATGCTGACCAGTTTGACAAGGCCCTCAACGGCGACGGCGCCAACTATGCGGGTTTCGTCAAGATCGCAAGCGACTATAGCAGCACTGACGCCGGCAACCTCGCCAACCTCTATGCTGGTCTTTGCTATGCTAATCTCGGCAAGTGGCAGGACGCGGTGAAATATCTGGAAAACTATTCGCCTAAGGGTGATGCCATGGTTAGCCCTGCCGCTATCGAGGCTTTGGGCAACGCTTACGCTCACGTGGGCCAGATAGACAAGGCTATCAGCACTCTCAAAGACGCGGCAAGCAAGGCTGATGCAAAGGCTGACAATGACGCCAACAACAGTCTTTCGCCAACGTTCTTGCTTCAGGCTGGAGAATTGCTCGAGTCGCAGAACAAGGCAGATGAGGCTAACAAGCTTTATCAGGACATCAAGAAGAAATATCCCAATTCGGCTCTCGTTCAGAGCAACGACATTGACAAGTATATCGAAAGAACTACCAAGTAATGGCAACAGAGCTTCATAATCTTACTGATTTAAGTGACGTTAACATTCCTGACGCAAGCAATATGAACTTCGGTATCGTGGTAGCCGATTGGAACCACGAGATTACCGGAGCATTGCTTCAAGGTGCAGTAGACACGCTTGAGAAGCACGGAGCGTTGACAGAGAATATTCATGTCAAGCATGTTCCTGGCAGTTTTGAGCTTGTTTACGGAGCGCAGCAGATGAGCAAGAACGATGGTTTTGACGCTATTATCATCCTTGGAAGCGTTATTCGTGGTGAGACCCCTCACTTCGATTACATTTGCCAAGGCGTGACCTACGGGATAGCACATCTCAATGCTACGCAGAATATTCCGGTCATCTATGGTCTCCTTACTACAAACGACCTGCAACAGGCAAAGGAGAGAAGTGGCGGAAAGCTTGGAAACAAAGGTGCGGAGTGTGCTGCTGATGCCATCATGATGGCCAAATTTTAAAAGGACAAATACTTTCTCTTATGCGTTTATACGAACTTCTTCAAGCTTACGAGTTTGACGAGATAATGCCTGTAATCGTTGATATGTTCCCAGGGACGGGTAAGTTTCGGGAACAGTTGAGCGAGGCTTGGAACGCCCTTCTCGGCATGAGACCAGTGCCGTCGAAGAAAGAAATAAAGTATAAGTTCATCAAAGGAGCCAACGAGGATGAGCAGTACATCGGAGCTGACGACCGCGACTTCGACACAACATGGGAGGTGATTATCGGAAAGAACCTCACCAGGGAAAAGGGTGTGAATCTTAACGACGCGGAGTTGCTTGCCAACTGTTTGGTAAATATCTGCTTGATAGGAAAGCATCCAAGGAGTTTTGAGAATTCCTACAGGATTCTATCAACCCCTGATAGATAACCCACTAAGACAATAAAAAGAAAAGCGAGTAAGAAACCTCTTACTCGCTTTCTTCGTTATTGCTTGCTGAGATGGAAATGCCGCCAAGGTGACTTACTGTTATGTCGAGCGAGGCAAAATCATCTATTGAGCTGTCCGGGTTGCCGATGCTTGCGGCAAACTTCAAGTTCTCCCCTTCCACTTTCTCAAATATTATGCCTATAAGTGCTCCGTGGTCATAGAAATGGCTGTCGACATGGCTTTTAAAATCTGATTTCGTAAATGTGTGATTGAAGAAAGACGAACCGTCTGAACGAAAGATATTTATGTTCACTCGGTTGTCGTAATAATTTGTTACACCGTCGGTTGCCAACGGCAGCGACGTGTCGCATTTCACGGTAACCTTTACCGTGTATTTTCCCCCTACCCAATTGATGTTGCTGTTTCTAACAACATCACCAATGGCACGAGGCTTGTGCTGACTGGTGACGACAACAGGCTTGTGCGCAATAATGATATTACTTTGTGGCTTGTCCTTGCATGACGCCAAACCAGCGAGAAGCAGTGGCAAACAGTAAATTATTGCTTTGTTCATGTTATTTTTGTTTTTCAAACTCAATTTGCACGTGCAAAGGTAATAAAAATGTAGAATATTTTTTATCTTTGCGGTGTGATAATATCAGGAAAATTGACATGAACATCATTAAGGAAAACATACTTTTCGTTTGTTGTCTTTGCTGGCTATGCATTGTTGCGGCGTGTGGCAACCACAAGACAACCAAAACGGAAAACATGGACAGGAAAGACACCATGGAGGTGCTTGCCACAAACATATCTGCTTGCTCAAGGCTCTATACCGCTCAATACGACGTGCGTAAAATAATGGTTTATACCGACACGACAACCATCAGTGGCAACTTCTTGAATCATCAACTCAAGGTAGCTTTACCATTGAGCGGACGCAAGATAGCCATCCCCATCTCAGCTACGGCAAAGGCCTTCATAGACCTTGGAAAGATTAAGCGTGAGGACATTGTCAAACGAGGCGACCATCTGGAGATTATCCTTCCTGACCCGGAGATAATGCTCACCTCAACAACCATTGACCACAAAGGTGTGAAACAAAAAGTTGGGATTCTGCGCCATAACTTTACTGATGAGGAAATGACAAAGTTACAACATCAAGGGCGAAAAGAAATCATCGAAAGCATTTCGAGGACGAATATTGTAGCCGACGCACAGCGAAACGCGGCAATACTCATTGTGCCAATTGCGGTGCAGTGTGGCTTTGCTGAGGGAAACGTCACTGTGACTTTCCGCAAGGATTTCCGCCCTGGAGATATCAACGTGCTTATCAGGCAGCTAAACTAAAAAGACAATCATGAAGAAAATCCGAAATATACTGCTATTGTCTATTGTCTTACTTGGGATGGTTTGTGCGCTCATCGTGTTCTTGTATCTCAACAAGCAACCTCTTGTGACTGTTGACGCCAAGGGCAACACGATGCCTACTCCAATGGAAGTGGTGAACGTGAGAAGCATCGGGCAATGGGAGTTTCTCACGTTGAGCGATGAGGAAATCGTCGACACCGTGCGCCATAGTTTCTTTGGCGACAATGAGCTCTCGCGTATCTATTACGGCACGTTGCGACTTGGCTCAGACCTCAGCACGGCCGGTGATGATTTCGCGCGTGCTAAAAACGACTCCATTGTCATAACCCTTCCTAAGATTACGCTGCTTGACGACAACTTTATTGATGAGGCTCGTACAAGGCCTTTGATAGAGGACGGCAAATGGACTGAGGCCGACAGGGCAGCCTTGACACGAAAAGCAGCGAGAATGATGCGGAAAAGGTGTCTCACTAAAGAGAACTATCAAAAAGCCACTCATAACGCCCGTATACAAGTGGCGGCGCTCTTTCATGCCATGGGCTACAAGCATGTTGAGGTGAATGTTGCCAAATAGTCTGGCTTAGAAACGCCGAGCTGTGCAAAGATAAGTGAAATTTTAGAGAGAAAACTACCAAATTGTTTGTCTACCGCTCAACAATTTCTTATTTTTGCATAAGATAAGCATGAGATAAGCAGCAATCGGCAATCTAAAAGCAGGTTTTCATTGCACACGTTTGCATTGTCTTCGAATAAGAAAATAGTTAACATAACATGAGCACTGTTATTTACCCGAGTCCTATTTATGGACCTGTTCATAGTCGTCGTCTTGGTCTTAGCCTTGGTATAAACCTTATGCCGGGCGATGGTAAGATATGTACGTTTGACTGTCTATACTGCGAGTGTGGGTTCAATGCCGACCATCGCACACGCTCCCATTACCCAACGCGTGAGGTCGTGGCAGAGGCATTGGAAAAACAATTGGTTAAGATGCACAATGACAATGAGCATCCCGACGTGCTCACTTTCGCGGGCAATGGCGAGCCAACAAGCAATCCGCATTTCCCCGAGATTATAGACGACACAGTGAAGCTTCGCGACAAATGGTGTCCGGATGCCAAGATAAGCGTGTTGAGCAATTCCACGTTCATCGATCGAGAGAAAGTGAGGGAGGCCTTGATGAAGGTTGACAACAATATACTTAAGCTCGACACCGTGAACGCTGAATACATAAAAAAGGTTGACCGCCCTACCCAACCCACCTACGATGTGAACAAGATAATAAAGCACATGAAGTGGTTTGAAGGGCATATAGTCATACAGACAATGTTCATGAAAGGTGATGGCACCGACAACACGGGTGACGAATATGTGATGCCATGGTTGGATGCCGTGAAAGACATTAACCCACGGGAGGTCATGGTGTATACCATCGACCGCGAGACACCCGACAAGAAACTTCAAAAGGCTACCCACGAAGAGCTCGACCGAATCAAGGACTTGGTTGTCGCGTCTGGCATTTCTTGCACCGCATCATATTGAGAAACAAGAACACATTAATAACCACAATAGAATAATGGAATCAGAACTATATAAGAACCGCAGCCTGGGCAGGTGCCTAAGCGATGCCTACAATTTGTACCGAACCAATTTCAAGACCATAGTTCGCCGTCTATGGCTGCCATCGCTTGTCTTGTCGCTTTTGACTGCTGCCGCGTATCTCGTAAGTACAAATGTGGTAATGGCGGTAACATCTGCCAGCTTGAGCGTCGGCAGCTACATAGCCTTGACTGTGTTGGGTGTCTTGGGCGTGTGTGCTTACGTATGGTTCTTTACAATTGTCATTAGCCTTCTCAATGGCAAGAGCGTGAAGAACAACTTGCCTCGCATGATTCGCTTAGCCTTAGTAGTTCTAGGCTTGACAATACTGGCGTGTGTTGTGTTTGCCTTGATTTCCGTAGGCAGCGTCAGCTTGGCAAAGCCCAAACCCAACTCTGTGCCTTTTGTTGGTCTTCTTGGTGGGCTTGCGGCTTGCGTGGTTGTGTATGTGTTGGCGCTTCCGTTATGCTATTCGGTCATGAAATATTGCGTGGAGACCGACGAGAAGCTCATGGACATATTCAAGCGCCATTATTTCACGGGCTGGCATCAATGGGGCTTCCTGTTTATAATCGCGTTGCTCGTAGGCATCATCGTGATGGTCATCGATACGCTTGTGGGTATGCCAAACAATATTCTCACGCTTGCCTCAAGCATGAGGCGCATCAGTTTGATGGAGGGCGACTCGCCAGTTTTGCCTTCAGGCTTTGGCTCGTTGGCGTTTCTCACTTCAACCGTCTGCACGTTTGTCATGACTTTTGTAAGGCCCTGGGTTGTCTTCGTTTTCTATTACGCTTATGGTTGCATTGATGAGAAGGAGAAGGCGAGAATGGCTTTGAAGAAAGCAGAGGAAAGCCAGAAGCCAAATGAGACGGCAAGTAATGAGAGGTCAATAGATTTTGAAGAAGTAAAATAAAATGAAGAAACAACGCATCCTTTTTATAGATCGTGATGGCACGCTTATCGAAGAGCCAAGCGATGAGCAGATAGACAGCTTCGAGAAATTGAAGTTCGTGCCAACGGTTATCAAAAACTTGGCATTTATAACGCAGCATCTTGACTACAAGCTGGTTATGGTTAGCAATCAAGATGGATTGGGTACGGACTCTTTCCCAGAAGACACCTTTTGGCCAGTACAAAATTTCGTGTTGGACACGCTCAAGGGTGAGGGCATCACCTTTGACGAGATATTGGTAGACCGCCATTTTCCCGAGGACAATTCGCCAATGCGTAAGCCTGGCACGGGCATGGTTGAGAAATACATGGCCGATGACACTGTAGACATGGCAGCAAGTTACGTCATAGGTGACAGGGAGACCGATGCCCAACTTGCCGAGAACATGGGATGCAAGTCGCTCATACTTGGAAAGGATGGCATGACATGGAGCAAGATAGCTGAGATTTTGTTCGCTGGCGAGCGCATAGCCGAGGTGCACAGGGCGACGAAAGAAACCGACGTGTATGTGCGACTCAACCTTGACGGCTCTGGCAAATGCGATGTTACTACGGGCCTTGGCTTCTTCGACCATATGCTTGAGCAGATTGGGCATCATGGCATGATAGACATCACCGTTCATGTCAACGGCGACTTATACGTGGATGAGCACCACACTATAGAGGATACGGGGCTTGCCTTGGGCGAGTGCATTCTACAAGCCCTTGGCGACAAACGAGGCATTGAGCGCTACGGATATTGCCTGCCCATGGACGATTGCCTTTGCCAGGTGGCACTCGACTTCGGTGGTCGCCCGTGGCTTGTGTGGGACGCGGAATTCAAGCGTGAGAAGATTGGCGAGATGCCCACCGAGATGTTTTTCCATTTCTTCAAGAGCTTGAGCGACGCTGCTAAGATGAACCTCAACGTAAAGGCTGAGGGCACCAACGAGCACCACAAGATAGAGGGGATATTCAAGGCTCTCGCACGCAGCCTTAAGATGGCGGTGAGGAGAGACATC
>CAVAGT010000026.1:0-32212 GCA_963588155.1 Lachnospiraceae bacterium
CCCGGAACCTTCTGATCCGTAGTCAGATGCTCTATTCAGTTGAGCTACGGAGCCAAACCATTAAGATTTAATTGCTTCGAAAATTAGTGACTCCGCTGGGATTCAAACCCGGAACCTTCTGATCCGTAGTCAGATGCTCTATTCAGTTGAGCTACGGAGCCATATTTTGTAAGCGAGTGCAAAGTTACGCCGAAATTTCGGAACCTCCAAATGTTTTGGAACTTTTTTTGCCTAAAAGTGCATTTTTCTTTGATTTCCCCAGATAAATCCGTCAAACGGCCTCTGTTTTCCCCTCTTTTTGCGCGAAAACGTGTGTGCTAAATTATATTTCACTTCGGGTTTTCTTTTCCATCTTGATGAGGAGCAGACCGATGCCAACCCATGCCAATTCCCTGAGTCTGACGATGAGCGCCACGAAGATTCCTGCCGACGCGGGCAATCCGAGTGAAGCCGACGACATGAGGAAGCCGCCCTCGCGACCGCCCAGTTGAAGGGGAATGAAGAACAACATGTTGGCGAAAAGCGATGTGAAGGCGAGGATGAGAATGCAATCGAGATAGCTTGGCGACGGCATGAGCACCAACAGCACGAAGTATATCTCAAGCGCCGATGCCACGCGGCAGCCAAGTTCGAGCAGTACCGATGCCACGAAGAAAACCTTGTTTTGTCGGTGAAGTGCCGCGATCTGGCTGTCGATGGTGTCGAGTTGTTGCCTGTGTTTTTCCACGAAAGGCCCAGCCCAGCGTTTCACGAAAGGCACGAAACGCAAGAACGCCATTAACTTGTTTGCCATCCCCTTGCGATAGCCCGACATGAAGAACAAGATGCCGAGCACGCAAAACGCACCCGTGGCTGCGGCGAGCGGCCATAGCGCCACGCCTACGTGATGGATGGCGAACAGCAAGACGAGGGAGACAAGCCAAAACCAGAAGTGGCTGAAGATATGGGTCATGACATAGAGTATGACCGACGACGAGGCGCGCTCCACGCCAATCTTCGGCGAGAGAGCCATGATGCGGTAGGGCTCGCCGCCCATCAAGCCGCCTGGCGTGGCATAGTTGAGCGCGAAGCCCGACACGGTTATCTTGTATAGCCAACCGAAGGAAACTGGCCGTTTGGCGTTGGCAGCCGGAAGGTCATCGCCGTTGGCCGAAGGCTGTTGGCAAACGCCTTTGATGATGAGATACCAAGCCGCGGTGTTGAGAACGTAAAGAGCCGCCCACAACACCATGACGGCAACAAACCAATAGCCAGCGTGCTTCAGGCCCTGCCACACCTGGGCAAAGTCGAGCTGCGTGACCATCACGCCGAGCACGATGACACCGAAAACGAAAAACGCGTCTTGGTATTTCTTTTTCATCTAACCCTTATTCCTTTGCTGGCGCGGCATCGGTCGGAGCAGTGTTGGGACGACTGCCTTCCCTGCGATCCTTGTCGCCATCCTTGTGGAAAGAGTGCTTCTTGGGAATGGCGAAGCGCACCTTCTCGCTGTCGTCCTTGCGCTCCTTGTATATCTTCTGCAAGGGGTTGGCGTAAGGCGCGTCGAACTCTTGGCGAGCCCTGAAGCCGTCGATGGCGAGGTATATGGCGTTGCGCATGGCCGTGGCGTCAGCCTTGCCCTGTCCGGCGATGTCGTAACGTGGTGACATGTCGGGCGACGTGCTGACGATTGGCAGGCCGGCGAGATAGTGGACGTTGCCGTCGGGGAACAAGGCCTTCATCGGCGCGAGCCCCTGGTCCCAATACATCGACACCACTGCGTCGAAAGCCGCGAAATCGCCGTCGCCAAAGAACTTCTCGCTCTGGTATGGCCCAAAGACACACACGCCCGCGTCTGACAGTTTTTGTATGGCTGGCATCACCATCTCCTGCTCCTCCTTCTCGGGATGAGCGTCCCTGTCGTTGGGGTTGAGCGCCAGCACCGCTATGCGAGGGTTCTCTATTGAGAAGTCGCGGCGCAAGGTGGCGTAGAGCTGTGCCACGGTGTTGATGATGCCATCCTCGGTGATGTTTGCGGCCACGTCTCTCAAGGCTATGTCGCCTGTCAGCGACGCCAAGCGCATGTTCTCGCCCATGAGCACGTCGAGCCCCTTCTTCTCACTCGCGAGACATATCTCTATGAAGCGTTCGTTGCAAGGGAAGTCGTAGCCGTCAACGTGCATGTTGTTCTTGTCCACGGGAGCCATCACGAGCACGTCGAAGAGCCCGTCCTTGAAGTCGGTTATGGCACGGTCGATGCTCTTTATGGCAGCGCGGCTCGCGTCTTGCGACGGAATGCCGAGATCCACCTTCACGTCGTCGTCGTAGGCGGTGAGAAGGTTGAGCCTGCCGTCCTTGGCCTCCGAAGCGTCTGAGATGATGCTGAACGTGTTGCCGTCGAGCCCAAGGGCGTCGCAATGGTAAGAAGCCACCTTTGGCGAGCCATAGATGATGGGTGTGCAGATGTCGAACATCGCCGGCGTCTTGAACGCCTTGAAGATGAGTTCGTAGCCAATGCCATTGGTGTCACCGTTGGTCAGTGCCACGCGTATTTTTCTTTTGTCCATATTTCGTTTGTGTTTATTGTTGTTTCAAATATGTTTGTCGGTTTATTTATTTTGTCGCAGCTTGTTTGCCCGGCTGTGTCCTGTTTATAGAGTGGAGCACAGTTTCCATTTGCCTCATGGCGTTGCGCTTGTCCTTGCCTGGCGCGAAGACGAAACCTTCCACCACCACGTCGCTGCTGGAGTCGCCATCGGGCATCCGCACTCGTCGGCACACGAAAGGCCCGCCCATGTTGTCGCCTTTCATCTCCCATAGGCCGCGAAACGCTGTGCCCGTGGCGTTCATCGCCACGGTGCTTGCCACGGTGGCCATGTGCATCCGGTCAGTCTCGCCCTTGATGTTTCTCGCCAACGCGCTGTCTCGCTGTGCCACGGGGTCGCCATGACGTGGAGCCTTGTAGACCACGATGTTGCTCATCATGCTTGGCGAGCCGTTGCTGAACCATGCGAAGTCGCGCCCCTTGCGGCTCGACACCATGTCGAGAGGAATCCACATCCTCACGTGGAACATGCTGTCGACAAGTCGCTCGGCCTTGGTGTTGCGGTGGTCGCGGAGCATCGCCATCGACTTCCTCATCTCCGCCGCGTTGAGAAGGCGGAGGAGCGTTGGCGCTATCCTGCCTATGCTGTCGCTTACCATCTTCATGCTTGGGGCAGTGAGTGTGACTACCGTCTGCGGCTCCGCCCACACGTTGCGGTCGTATCTTATCCTCACTGTGGCGTAAAGCCTTGGCGACGTCCTCACCACCACAATCTCGCGGGTTGTTCTAAGCGTTGCGCCAAAGGCAGCGGAGTCTATCGACGAGACATCAAACTGTGGCTCGCCTTGTGGCAGCCCTGGCATGTCGGCTTGCAACGCGCCTTTCACTATGTCGGCGCTGTCGCCCACGAGCAACACCTCATAGAGCTTGCCGCCCGAAGGAGGGAGCAAGCCTCTGCGATTGTCGCACGAGCAAAGCAGCAAGACAAGTGACAGCGCAAGATAAAAGGCCTTGTTCATCATGGAGCCTTGGGGGCGTTTATTCTGCCTCGCGGTGTTTCGTGCTCAGCAAGCCGCACGCCGCCTCGATGTCCTGGCCTCGGCTCGCCCTGATGGTGCAGAAGAAACCGTGGGCGGTGAGGTAGTCGCGAAACGACTCCATGCGCTCTTGGCTCACGCCGTGCAATGGCACGTCGGGTATCTGGTGGAAGCGTATCAGGTTGACATGGCAGTCGAGACCTTTCAGCAGTCGGCAAATCTCCCGGGCATGGGTCAGGCTGTCGTTGAGGCCGCCGAAGACGATGTACTCGAACGTGAGACGCCGCTGGTGAGAGAAGTCGTAGTCGCGCAAGAGGTCAACCACGTCTTTTATCGCCATTCCCTTCTCGGCGGGCATGAGCTGCTCGCGCTGCTCGTGGATTGGCGAGTGGAGGCTTATCGCCACTTGGCAGTCGCTCTCGTTGAGGAACCGTCGCAACTTGTCTTTCAGTCCCACCGAGCTCACGGTGATGCGCTTGGGGCTCCATGCCCAACCGTAGGATGCGGTGAGTATCTCCGTGGAGCGCAACACGTTGTCGAGATTGTCCATTGGCTCGCCTTGCCCCATGTAGACGATGTTGGTAAGGCTCGCGGCCTCGGGTATGCTGTAGACCTGGTTCAGGATGTCGGCAACGGTGAGATAGCCGTGGAATCCCTGCTTGCCCGTCTGGCAGAAGAGGCAGTTCATTTTGCAGCCCACCTCACACGACACGCACAGCGTGGCATGGCCGTTCTCCTCGGGTATGTAGACCGTTTCCACGAAACGCTTGCGCGAGGCATCGCCATCGGTGGTTCTCACGGGGAACAGGTATTTCACCGTGCCGTCCTTGGAGCGGCGTGACTCTATTGGTGCCATGCAACCTATCTCATAACTCTCCGCCAACTTCGCGCGGTTGCCCTTGGAGAGGTTGGTCATCTCGTCGATGCTCTTTACGCGACGCTCGTATATCCACTTGGCAATTTGCGAGCCCGTGAAGGCAGGCATGCCAAGCTCCTTTGCCACGTCTTTCAGTTCGTCAAGGGTGAGACCTAATAGTGTTTTCTTTTCCATATACGTGCAAAGTTACGAAAGTTTATTGAATTTTTGTGGTGATAACTGGCACAAAAACGCTACCTTTGCATAAATAAGAAATCCATGCATCTATGATAAAAAAATATGAAGGTACGCCATTGGTGAGCGTTGGCATCGTTGGAGCCGAGAGCATAACGTTCACGCTCAATGGCTATGGCGCTGACGGTTCCACCCGCACCGCCACCATACGCAACGGACTGATACAGTACGACGGCAAGGCTCACACCCAGATCTGCTTCGAGCCGCAGTCTCCCGCCGACAGTTTCTCTCTGATGGATGTCGTCATCGGTGTCAACTTCCATTGGCAGCGACTCGAGACCCAGACCTTCCGCGGCTCGCTCCGCCTCTTGGCCGACGGCGGAAAGATATGGGCCATCAACGACCTGCCCGTGGAGGATTATCTTGAGAGCGTCATATCGAGCGAGATGAGCGCACAGTCGAGCCTCCCGCTTCTCATGGCGCACGCCGTGATATCGCGCTCGTGGCTTATGAGCCAGATCGACGGCAAGGCTTCGCCCAACACTCAGGCGTCTCACGGCAGCGCTTACATTCGTTGGTACGACCACACCGACCATACGCTCTTCGACGTGTGTGCCGACGACCACTGCCAGCGCTACCAGGGTATAACCAAGGAAACGAGTCCCAACGTGGCTGAGGCCGTCAAGCGCACGCGTGGCGAGCTGCTGACCTATGGCGACGAGATTTGCGACGCGAGGTTCTCAAAGTGCTGCGGAGGCGCGATGGAGGAGTTTCAATACTGCTGGGACGACACGCCGAAGGCATACCTCAAGGGCATTGGCGACACGCCGGAGGAGACCATCCCCGACCTCACCGTCGAGGAAAACGCGCGCGAGTGGATACTCGGCACCCCGAAGAGCTTCTGCAACACCAGCGACAAGCGCATACTGAGCCAAGTGCTCAACGACTACGACCAGGAGACGACCGATTTCTACCGTTGGCGCGTCTGCTACGACAAGGACGAACTCTCGCGGTTGATAGAGAAGAAGGTTGGCGTGGACCTTGGCACCGTTACCGACATGAAGCCGTTGAAGCGCGGCGTGAGTGGCAGGATCTACGAACTGCAGATCACTGGCACCAAGCAGACCATTGTCGTTGGCAAGGAACTTGAGATTCGTCGCGCCCTTAGCGAGAGCCACCTCTACAGCTCTGCCTTCATCGTGGAGAAACACGGCGACGCCTTCGAGCTTATTGGCGCCGGTTGGGGTCATGGCGTTGGCCTGTGCCAGATTGGCGCCGCCGTGATGGGCGACCAAGGCTATAGCTATGACACTATTCTGAAACATTATTACCCGGGAGCGGAGATAGAAAAGGCATGGTAAACACGCAAGACAACTTCAAGACATCGGACAAGAAAAACCGTCGGCCGTGGTCGTGGGTCCCATCGCTGTCCTTTGCCGACAGTCTCCCTCTTGTGGCCGTGATGACGGTGTCGCTCATCTTCTATAAGCAGATGGGACTGTCCAATGCCGCCATAACCTTCTATACCTCATGGATGTATCTTCCATGGATTCTCAAACCCATTTGGAGCCCGTTCATCGACTTGGTGAAGACCAAGCGGTGGTGGGTGTTGGCGACCCAGGTGCTGCTTGGAGCCGCTTTCGGCGGCGTGGCGTTCACCATTCCCACGTCGTTTTGGCTTCAAGGCACGCTGTTCTTTTTCTGGGTGGCAGCCTTCACTGGCGCTTCCCATTGCGTAGCCGCCGACGGCTACTATCTTCTCGCCCTCGACGAGCGGCAGCAGGCGTGGTTCATGGGGCTTCGCCAGGTGGGCGACCGCCTTGCCACAATCGTGGGACAAGGCGTGCTGGTGATGGTGGCGGGCAACCTGCAAGTGATCTTCCGCGGCTCCATAAGATATTCGTGGAGTCTCACTTTCTATGGCCTTGCCGGCATGTTTCTCTTGCTGTGGCTTTGGCATTGCAAGGCGATGCCTTACGCACGCGACGACCGCAGCCGCCCCATAGTGAGCGCGCGCTCCATACTCAGTGGCTTCGCGCTCACGTTCCGTGTCTTCTTGAGCAAGCCAAACATAGTGTTGGCGCTTTGTTTCATCATGCTCTTCCGCTTGCCCGAAGCGTTACTCTCCAAGGTGAGTCCGCTCTTCCTCATCGACTCGGGTCATAACGGCGGCTTAGGCCTCGCGCCACAGGAATACGGCCTCGTGCAAGGCACGGTAGGCATGATGGGAATAATCATTGGCTCCATCGTGGGCGGCATAGCCGTGAGTCGCAACGGGTTGCGCCAATGGCTTTACCCCATGGCCGTAGCCTATTCGTTGCCGCCGGTCATCTATATCTTCCTTGCCTACGTGCTTCCCGAGAGTCTCGTCATGGTTTCCGTGACGGTATTCGTGGAACAGGTGGGCGTTGGGTTTGGCATCACCGCCTATATGATGTTCCTCATATATTATAACCGCGGCGAGTTCCGCACGTCCCACTATGCCATAGCGTCGGCATTGATGACGCTCTCGCTTATGTTGCCAGGGCTCGTGGCTGGCGGACTGGAGGAGGCTCTCGGCTATCGCCAGTTCTTCGTCTTGACCCTGTTCTCGGTCGTGGCCACATGGGCGGTGGTGATAAGGGTGAGAAGCAAGATGGGTTTCTCGCTCGACAGCGAGACCGACTGAACCGCGGCAAGGTAAAAGAAAGGAATCGATGGAAATGAAGAATTGGCTTATGGCAATTGTCCTCAGCGTGGCTGTCGCCAACGTTGAGGCGCAAACGGTTGACGGGCGCGCGGTGGGTTACAGCGTGCGCTACGAGAAAGAACACCTCCTGCTGCAGAAAGACTCTGGCATCAATGTCGTCGACTACGACATCGAGTGGCCGGAAGTGGTGGGCTATAGTCATGTGCCAAACCTGCAGCGCCTTATCAGCGAAAGCCTTGCCGGCGTCGCCACGTTGGGCTTCGATTCTCTTGTGACGAGCTTGCGCCAACGCTATGGCACTCCGGTGACGGAGATGTTTCGCGAGATTCCCGACGACCGTCGCTTCTGTTACGTCACTGCCTCAGCCCGGGTTGTAGGCTATGAGCCGAACCATTGGATAGCCTATCACGTGAGCTTGAAGGTTGAGCCTGGCAAGTTGTCGGCATTCAAGGCCGTGACCGACGACAGAGTGGTGGTATGCGACCTTGCCAGCGGAAAGGTGCATCATGCGAGCAATCTCGTCGGTTCAGGCATACAGAACCGCACTGAGCCGCAGGAGTTTTATGATATGCTTTTCCAACCCCTTGGCGACAATTTCTTCAATACCATGACCGCCTATGAGATTGATGGCGTATGGGTCACGAGGGGTATGCTGTGTTTCCTCGTCAAGGCGACCGCTCTCGACACGAGGCGAACCTATATCGCCTCCATGCCTCTCGACGCTTACTCCTACTCGCTCTCGCGGCAGGGCAAGAAGCTTTTCACTAAAAAAGGCGAGGTCTTGAGTCCGCAGGTAGCGACGCAAACAAACGTGATCGGTGGCGACTCCATATATAGTAATGTGGAGAAGCAACCAGAGATGAAAGGCGGCAACGATGCCTTGAAACGCTATCTCAGCCACGTTAGCCAGCCGAGCTTGCGATTGTCTGGCCCGGTGAAGGTCTATACGAGTTTCGTGGTTGACAAGAACGGCAAGGTGAGCGACGTGTGCGTGTTGCAGCCCGTAGACCCCATTATAGACCGTCATGCAGCCATGACGGTTAAGGGCTTGCCCGATTTCACGCCTGGGCAGCAAGATGGCAAAAACGTCATGGTGAGGCTGTATCTGCCCATAACATACCAGCCTTAATGAGCTGTGTTGATGTAATTTAACAAATATTTCATTGGACTGTATTTGTATTTTCCATAAATTTTCAAGAAAAACAAAAGCCTATGGAAAACTTATTATTTTTATTGATTTCCTTGGTGGCGTTTTCTATGCAAGTTGACGCAAAAAGTTCATTAACACGTTTGCAAGCATGGACAATACTAAAAGATACTCTGCGACTTGATGAAAATGAATCCTCATGCGTATACGCATCTACAGAAACCGTTGGTGCCAAGTCTACAATTCATAGAATAATAAATGACATAGAGGCACCGAACTTTGATGGATGGTTTTTCTTTGTGGACGATAGTCCTTATCAGAGTTGGTCACATCCGTGTAGATACGCATTTGTAAATGCGGCTAATGGGGAAGTGTGTATTTACAAACTATATTAAGAGGGAGAACATGGTTGTGTCAACAGCTTGTTCTGGAAATGAAAGTTCTTTCTCTACGAGTAACTATTTATATGATGAGTTTGTATATCATTGGACGGCTGCCGTAAATGGAAGCTATCCAAATGGTGGTGCGGCTCAAGCTGACAAAAACAGTGATAATAAAATTTCCATGAAAGAAGCTTTCGATTATGGATGCTCAAATGATGCTCAAAAGGAAACTCCTCAATTCTATGATGGTAAGGAAATTGTTGCTAAATCTTCAAAGCCAGTAAGTTGTTCTACTACTTATTTTTATGGGACTTATACCCAAGAGACATGCACGTACTATTCGGCTGCTCATCCTGCTATATCTACAACAATATTGTCTCCATCAAAAGCAATGTTTGTGCACCAAGGATGTATGGTACATATTAAATCCAATATGTTACCAAATCGAGAGGTTAAACATAGTGGGATAAACCCAGAAGTGTTCTTCTACGATGGAAAAGACCAGATAGTTTTTTCTTTGCCGTTAGGTTCTGGTGGCATACCGTTCCATATCCTTATAACAGGGGATGGCGATTGCCTTTCCACGGACTTGCTCTTCTTCACGGTATCCTACAATGGGAACATTAAAACTACAAAGTCGTTGAAGATAGTAAAGTCTGGTAAAGAATCAGCAATGGTTAATGTCATGAGCCAAGACTTGGAGACTCTAGAGGACACTGGTGTGCCCAATCAAAAGTCAGTGTATGACATTCAGGTGTATAGTGGGATTAATGGAGATCGGTTACTGCATGATACGTTTAGCGGTAATTCTTACCAAGTCAATACCTCAAATTGGGGAAAAGGATTATATGTAGTTAGGGTAAGTCTTGGTGATACCGTTCTTACCTCAAAGTTAACTCTTTAAAATGAACGATTATGAGAAACTTATTATTCGCATTGTCATTTCTATGCATGGCAGGGTGTGGAAGCACGGAAGACGTGACATCCATAGGGTTAAGGAATTTCTCTAACTCGGGTTGCAAGCAGGAGACGCAAACGGAAACGAGAGCAGCCTATGGCCTGTTTGGCGAAGAGAAGATCGTGTATGAGGCTTCTAATAATGGGAAACTTGTCGTGAAGCACTTCAACGCCGTGTTTGGCTGCGACGCTAATATTTCCGCAGAGGCTCATCTTGACAAGGACAACAAGACCATCGTGATAAATGAGGCGGCGACAAACGAGAGTGCCAATTGTGTTTGCAGCTACGACTTGACCATGGAGGTTGGCGAATTGCAAGAAGGCAGCTACACCCTGAAAGTAGTGCGTTTGGGCACGACAATCTTGACGGAAAGCATCAATTACAATAAAGACCTGAAAGGCGAGAAAACAATCGAGAAATAATACCCGAACATCTACCATGATGCGTCATCAACGGCACCTGTTGCGTTGATGGCGCATTTTTTAAGTATGAAATTGTTACGTAAGTGCCAAAGATGGCGCGTAAAATCGTTGCTAAAAGGTGATGATTTTACCTTCGTAGTAACAAATTGAAACTTAACGACCTTGATATATGTCAATAAGCGAAGAGGTAAACAATCTTTACATGATAATCAAGCAATCCTAACCTGGCGATGAAGAAAAAAATAATTCTTGATTTCTCAACCGTCTGATAACTTCTGACAAATAGTAAGCAAATAGTTCTGATACGTAGGAATATCAAAGTTGATGCTTTGCAAAGTGTAAGTTGTTGATGGTCGTTTTTGAGAATTCAGAGAAAAAACGTGGTTAAAAGTAACGGTTTTCCGAATGCGAAAATTAATAATAAAATAACGTTAACGGAAAGAACAACGTACATGAAAAATGTATATCTTTGCAACAGAAAAACAAGAAAACCAATCAACTGAAAGGAGTTGCCTTATGAAAAAGATCATCTTAATGTCAGCCATGTTGCTGATGACAGCAGTGAGTTTTGGACACTCACGCATTAGCGAGAACGCAAAGGTGGTGAGCGATACCATTTATTACGCAGCCAACAACTTGAGCGTGAAAAACGCACAGGAAGCAGCCTACTACCGCATACTGAAGACACAAGGAAGCGGCATGCAGAAAGAAGACGTTTTCCAGGATTATTACATGAATGGAAACTTGCGCGCCGAGGGCGGTTACTCTTTCATCGACTTGAGCAACGACAAGAACACCACGCTCAACGGTGAGGTGACAACCTACTACCAGAACGGCAAGGAAAAGCTGCATGGCACATACGTCAACGGAAAGCGCAACGGATACTTCACCTTGCAGCTCCGCGACGGAGGCGTGGCAGTGGTGGCATACAACAACGGTAAGTCGCGCTACGACTACTTCATGGTGACAATGCCCGACGGCACACAGGAGAAGCGCCCGTTGAGCGACATCAAGAAGCTGCTCGACTAAAAGGAAAATATAATCTCTCTTACAATAATATACACTTTTATGATAAAGATGGTTCTTGGCATTTGCTAAGAACATAATCTACAAGAGCCTCGCATTCGTGAGAATGTGAGGCTCTTGTCATATATATAGGTATAAACGTTTTTACAATATGTATAAGCGTTTTCATTCGTCGTCGTCCCAGCCAAACAACACAGGGTCGTTGAAGGCATCGAGCTGGCGGCGCTCCTTCTTGGTTGGTCGCCCAGTGCCGCGCTGCCTGTCCACAAAGCCGCTGATGCGGCTCATCTCCAACTTCTCGTATTCTTCCTGCGGTGTCACGTTCTCGTAGACCTGCGGCAGCAGTTTCGCCCCCACGCGCGTCTCAAGGCAGGCTATGACCTTGAACGAGAACGTTATTGGCGGCTTGCGCACGCTTATCACGTCGCCCGCCTTGATGGTGCGGCTTGGCTTCACCGCCGTGCCGTCGATGTTGACACGGTTGTTTTTTATGGCTTCCACGGCTTGCGAGCGCGTCTTGTACACCCTTGCCGCCCAAAGCCACTTGTCGATACGTGCCGAGTCGCCAAACTTCGGCATGTGAGGAATGGCGCCGGCTGTCATTTCTTGTGTTTCCCTAACTTGTTAAACTGGTTCATTGTCTCGCCTATGCCTTGCAGCACAAAGCTCTTCACGATGTCTACAGACAGGTCGAGCGTGGGCTGGAGCGTCTCCATGTCGGTGGAGGAGTAGTGTCCCAGCACCCAATCTATCTGTCCGCCACGTGGATAGTCGTTGCCTATGCCTATGCGCAGTCGGGCATAGCCCTCGCCTATGAGCTGCATGATATGGCCGAGGCCGTTGTGGCCGCCATTGCTGCCGCTCGCCTTCAGGCGAAACTCGCCAAGGGGTAGGGCCACGTCGTCGCTTATCACGAGCAGTCGCGACTGGTCTATTCTTTCTTCGTTGAGCCAATAGCGGACGGCATTGCCCGAGAGGTTCATGAACGTGGTGGGCTTCAGCAAGAACACTTTCCTGCCTTTCAGCGAAGCCTCTGCCACGAAACCGTAGCGGCGGTCACGCCACTCGGCACCCAAGGCCTTGGCGCATTCGTCGAGAGCCATCCATCCGGTGTTGTGGCGAGTGCCTTGATACTCGTCGCCGGGGTTGCCGAGGCCGCAAATGAGAAATTTGTCCATTGTAAATGATATTCTTTGTAGACGTGTGTCGCGCGCCATCGCGCTGACACGATAAAAAGACCGGATATAATAAAAGACAAAAAGGAGAGCCACGCTTTTTGAAGCCATGACTTTCCTTTTCGCCTTTTATTTTTTGTCTAACCCTTATTCTGCAGCAGCGGCGGCAGCCCTGGCGTTACGTGTCATCTTGACAGAGCAGACGACAACCTCCTTGCTTGTGGCAATCTCGAGACCCTCGTATGAGAGCTCGCCAACCTTGATGCTCTTGCCGATGCGGAGGCTCGTGACATCAACGTCGAGGTGCTCAGGAATGATCTGGTAAGGAGCTGTGACATTGATCTTGCGGATAGAGAGGCTCATGCGACCACCGTCGCGAACACCCTGTGCCAGACCGTTGAGCTTGACAGGAATGCCGATGGTGATAGGCTTCTGGTCGTTGACCTCGTAGAAATCGACGTGCAAAGGAGCGTCGGTCACTGGGTGGAACTGTATCTCCTTGAGGATGGCGGTGTGATCCTCGCCGTCGATAGTCACCTTGATGACATAGATGTGAGGAGTATAGATTATCTTGCGCAGCTCGCTGAACGAAGCTGTGAAAGCAAGCGCTGCTGGGTTGCCGTTAGCGTCCTTTGCCTCGCCATAGAGGTTGCAAGGTACGAATCCTTCCTTACGGAGGGCCTTAGAAGCTTTCTTGCCGAGGGCCTCGCGCTTCTTGCCTGAAATGCTGATCTCTTTCATTGTAAAATGTGTTACTCTAAATTAAATGATTTATTAATTCGCCATCACACTGGAATACTTCCCAAGTCTGAAAAGCGGTGCAAAGTTACTGCTTTTTCGCTATTTGACCAAGATAATTGAAAAAAAACAAAATGTTTGCCCATTATTTTTGCTTAGAACTCGAATAATTACTACTTTTGCAGAGTAATATATGACCCAAAGTGTGAAAGACACTGCCAAAGAACAGAATCATGATTAACAGAGAGCTGATACGCACCAAGATTGTGCAATTGACTTATGCTTATTACCAAAACGGCAGTAAAAACATCGAGAATGCCGAGAAAGAGTTGCTTTTGAGCCTCTCCAAGGCATACGACCTATACAATTTTCTTCTTGACCTCATCGTGGCTGTCACCAAGGAGGAGCGCAAGCGCGTTGAGCAGGCATCCATCCGCAACCGCAGGGAGGGCAAGGCTGAACCGTCCACAAAATTCATCTTCAACAAGTTTGAGATACAGCTGGAGGAGAACAAGACCCTCAACAGCTTCAACGAGGACAAGAACATGTCTTGGGACGGCGACACGGACCTGGTGCGTAAGCTCTGTGACAAGATTGAGCAGTGCGACACATATAATGAATACATGGACTCGTCGTCCGACGACTATGAGACCGACCGCGAGTTGTGGCGCAAGCTCTATCGCCAGCTCATAGAAGACAACGAGGACATCGATGCCTTGCTTGAGGCGAAGAGCATCTATTGGAACGACGACAAGGAGGTGGTAGACACCTTCGTGCTGAAGACCATAAAGCGTTTCGACCCGAAGGAGAAGGGCGACCAGCCGATTCTGCCAGAATATAAGGACGTGGACGACAGGGACTTCGCAAGGAAGCTTTTCCGCGCCACGATCCTCAACGCCAACGAGTACCAACACTACATGAGCGAGACATCGCGAAATTGGGACTTCTCAAGGTTGGCCTACATGGACATCGTGATAATGCAAATAGCCATAGCCGAGCTGCTCAACTTCCCAAGCATTCCGGTGTCGGTCACTATCAATGAGTATGTCGACATGGCGAAGAGATACAGCACTCCGCGAAGTGCAGGCTATATCAACGGCATGCTCGATGCCATTGCGCGCCACCTCGTCGACTCGGGCAAGCTGCTCAAGCAGATGCCAGAAAGGTCGGAGGAAGGCCCGCAGCCACGCCGGCCACGCGCCAATGGCTATGGCAAGCCCGTGAGGTTCGTCCACAAGCCAAAGGCTGAAACGGGCGAGGGCGAGACCAAAGGTCAAGAGCCAATGACGGAAGGCTCTGAGGCTGAGACGGAAAAATAAACAAACAACAATAAGACTATTTCTATGACAACAATGGTTCTTGCTGCCCAGGCAGCACAACAAGGCGGATTCGGCGGAATGATTTTCATGCTCGTTGCCATTTTCGTGATAATGTATTTCTTCATGGTTCGCCCACAGCAGAAGCGCCAGAAGAAGATCCGCGAGTTCCAAAACTCATTGACCGAAGGCTCCAGCGTGGTGACGAGCGGTGGCATCTACGGCACCGTGAAGCGCATCGACCAGACAAAAGGCACCATCGACTTGGAGATTGCCAAGGGTGTCGTCATCACCATCGACAAAGGCAGCGTGTTCCAGGACATGGCCCAGGGACAGGTTAAGGCTTAATGCATACGCTTCAACGCATATACAAAATCATAAAAGGCTTCTTGTCCGACTTCTCGGGCAAGGAGTTTTTGGTTTTTCTCTTCTTCCTTGCGCTCAGTGGCATCTTCTGGTTGATGACGACGCTCAACGAGACCTATGAGGTGGAGTACAAGGTGCCGTTGGTTGTTGCCGGCGTGCCCAAGAACGTGGTCATGACCTCCGATCCGTCCGACTCGGTAAGGGTGACGATAAAAGACAAGGGTTTCGTCATCATGGCTTATTCGGTGTATCATCAGCTCAGCCCGCTGACCGTGAGGTTCTACGCCTACGCCAACACCAAGACGGGGCACGCGTCTATTCCGCTTGCCGACCTTACGAAGATGGTGAGGCAGCAGATTTACGGATCGTCGTTGATCACGTCGCTGAAATGCGACAAGCCCGACTTCGCGTTCAATTATGGACAGAACAAGAGAGTGAGGGTCATGCTCGCCGGAAAGATCCTGCCTGCCAACAACTATTATCTGGCTCATGTGCAGATTGTGCCAGAGTTTGTCTCCGTTTATGCCGACAAGCATCAGCTGGAGACCATCAAGTCCGTGCTCACCGAGAATCTCAATCTCAGCAATGTCGTAGATACCGTGACGCGCGAGGTTGACCTCTGCGCCATTGCCGGGGCCAAGATAGTGCCCTCGAAGGTAAAGGTCACGTTGTTCACCGACGTGCTGACAGAAGGCAGCGTTGATGTGCCCATAGTGGCAATCAATAAGCCGAAAGGCTTGATAATAAGGACATTCCCGCAAATGGTCAAGGTGAGATATACGGTGGGGGCAATGTCGTATAGGCTTGTGCGGCCTTCCGACTTCCAGGTTACCGTCGACTATATGGAGATAGCCGACAACCCTTCCGACAAGTGCAAGCTCCACTTGGTTTGCAACTCGCGTTTCGTGCGCGAGGCCACCCTCGACACCCCACAGGTCGATTATCTCATCGAGCAACAATAAGCCAGGCGCATGAGGCACATAGCTATCACCGGAGGCATAGGCAGCGGCAAGAGTTTTGTATGCAAGAGGCTAAAAGACTTCGGCATCGAGGTCTACGATTGCGACAGCGCGGCAAAGCGCCTTTGGGCAACCGACGAGACCTTGCAACGCCGACTGAGAGAGATTGTCGGCGACGACGTGTATATAAATAATGTGTTGCAGAAGCGCGTGCTCGCGCAATACCTGCTCAAGTCGGACGACAACAAGCTCACCATCGACAACCTCATCCATCCCGCGATTGCCCGCGACTTCCTGCGCAGCGGTCACGGCTGGCTTGAGAGCGCCATACTCTTCGACAGCGGGTTCGACAAGCGCGTCCAATTCGACTTCAAGGTGTGCGTGTCGGCTCCGTTGGAGACACGCGTGGAGCGAGTGATCAGGCGCGACGGCATAAGCCGCGAGAAGGCTATGGAGTGGATAGGCAGGCAATGGAGCCAAGACAGGGTGGAGAGCCTCTGCCACTTCGTCATCCACAACGATGGCAAGCAAGACCTCGACAGCCAAATCAAGAGGTTGATAGAGAGCGAGATGAACCATCGTTGAAAGAACATCATTAACAGAACAACAATAACATACATATAACAAAACAACAAACATGGAGACAATACTTTCCGTTTCGGGCAAGCCCGGACTTTACAAGCTCGTGTCTCGCGGCAAGATGAACCTTATCGTGGAGACCATCGACGCAACCCACCGCCGCACACCAGTGTTCGCCACCGACAAGGTGACAAGCCTCAGCGACATCGCCATGTATACCGATGCCGACGACGTGCCTCTCTGGCAGGTGCTCGACAGCGTGGGCAAGAAGGAAGGCTCAAAGAAGGCTGCCCTCGACTACAAGAAATGCTCGTCGCAGGAGCTTCGCGACTATTTTGGCGAGGTTCTTCCAAGCTACGACCGCGACCGCGTGCACGACAGCGACATCAAGAAGCTCTTGCAGTGGTACAACCTCCTCGTGGAGAACGGCTACACCGACTTCAAGGGCCTGCTCTCAATGGACGAAGAGGAAGAGACAGCAAGCCAAGAGCAAGAGGCTGAATAATAAAGCGCCTTTAGGCTCTTAAAAAAACGTAAAAAGCATAGCGCGGCACAAAGATTGTGTCGCGCTTTTATTAACTTTGCACCAAATCGTTTTTAAAGCGTGAAAATAATAGAAGTGGTAGATGCCCTTGAACGTTTCGCGCCTTTGCCCCTGCAGGAAGACTACGACAATGCCGGCTTGCAAGTGGGACTGACAGAGGCCGAGGTATCAGGGGCATTATTGTGTTTGGACGTTACCGAGAGCATTGTCGACGAGGCGGTTGCCAATGGGTGCAACCTCATTGTGAGCCATCATCCTCTCATCTTCCGCAAGTTGGCGCGTCTCACGGGCGAGGACTACGTGCAGCGCGTGGTGATGCGTGCCATAAGCAAGGGCATTGGCATAGTGGCGATGCATACCAACATGGACGCGGCAAGGAATGGCGTAAACTACAAGATAGCCGAAAAGATGGGCGCTGAGGTGTGCGGCACCATAGGGCAGCGCAAGGAAGCCGCCAACCGTCAAGGCGTGGTCGTGAGCGGTAGCGACGGCGTTGTGGCAAGGTTCAAGAAGCCTTTGGCAGCCGATGATTTCCTGAAGATGCTCAAGGACGTTTTCCATGTGGAGTGCGTCATGGCTGGCGAACTGCTGCGCAGACCCATAAACACCGTGGCGATATGTGGCGGAGCGGGCGACTTCCTGTTGAAGGATGCCGTGGCAGCCGGTGCCGATGCCTTCGTGACAGGCGAGATGCACTATCACCAGTTCTTCGGCATGGAGCAGACCATCCAGATTGCCGCCATCGGCCATTACCAGAGCGAGCAGTTCACCAAGGAGATATTCAAGCAGGTAATAGAGAGCGCTTGCCCCGGCGTGAGATGCGTGATGTCGGAGATAAACACGAACCCCATACTGTATATTTAGCTGAGGGCCGGGTAGACTTGGTAGGCATAATATGCCTATTATGCCTATTATGCATATTGGGCGTAATATGCCTATTATGCATAATAAAGCCCATAAAAAGGAAATCAACAACAAGACAAAATAAAAACAACTATGGCAATAGTAAAGAAAGACCCATCTGAGATGACGGTGGAGGAGAAGCTCAAGACGCTTTTCCAGTTGCAGGTGACGCTCTCGTCAATCGACGAGAAGCGCGCGTTGAGAGGCGAGTTGCCTCTTGAGGTTGAGGATCTGCAGGACGAGATTGAGGGATTGAACACCCGCATGCAGAAAATCAAGGACGAGATAGCCGACTACCAAAGCGCCGTGGCGCAGAAGCGCAACGAGATTGAGCAGTTCAAGCAGAGCGTGGAACGCTACAAGGGCCAGCTCGAAACCGTGAGAAACAACCGCGAGTACGACAACCTCTCCAAGGAGATTGAGTTCCAGGAGCTGGAGATAGAGCTCGCCACCAAGAAGATAAAGGAGGCCATGACCAAGATCAACGAGCGTCAGGAAGACCTCAAGAAGGTGGAGGAGAGCATCAGCGACCGCCAGGCTGACCTCGTGTCGAAGCGTGAGGAGCTCGACGACATCATGCAGGAGACACGCGAGGCCGAGGCTGACCTCAAGGAGCAGGCCAAGGAGCTTGAGACCCATATCGAGCCGCGTCTCCTCCAGAGCTTCAAGCGCATCCGCAAGGGCGCGCGCAACGGTCTGGGCATCGTCTACGTGCAGCGCGACGCTTGCGGCGGTTGCTTCAACAAGATTCCGCCACAGAGGCAGATCGGCATCAAGCAGCACAAGAAGATCATCGTGTGCGAATATTGCGGCCGCATACTCATCGACCCAGAGCTCGCTGGCATAAAGACGGAGCCTAAGGTGGAGGATAAGCCAAAGCGCAAGCGCACCGTGAGGAAGAAGAAGGCTGACGACGCAGCCGAATAATTTCAAAGAACACCGCATAAAAAAAGAGGGCATTCAAACAAGAATGTCCTCTTTTTTTATGCGGGTATGGGGGCTTATCATCCCCTCATGCCCCTTGCCTTCCACACCGTCTCCTTGGCGGCGTTTATCTCCTGGAACTTCTTCTCCGCGGCCTTGCGCACCTCCTCGCCGAGCGATGCCACGCGGTCGGGGTGGTTCTTCAACGCAAGGCGACGATAGGCGGCTTTCAGCTCGTCGTCGGTGGCGGAGGGCTCCACGCCAAGCACCTTGTAGGCGGCATCGAGCGACGACGATGCGTCGTGGAGGTTGAGCATACTGTCGAGGTCTTGCTTGTCAACGCCGAGTTGGGCGGCGCACTCGCGCAGGGCGGTGACCTCCTCTGTAGACACCACGCCGTCGGCCTGGGCTATGAGCACGAGGAAGTGGACAAGCTCAAGGCGCTGCTCGTAGGCCATGAATTGGCGCAGTTGCTGGCAAGAGCTGAACACTGCCGAGCGAAACTCGTTCATGCCGAGGCGTTTCTGCTGGTCGAAGAGCTTCAGCATGATCTGCTCGCCCTCAACCACCGCCTGCTCGCCAAACGTCTGGCGGAGAAACGAGCGCACCACGTTCATCTCAGAGTGCATCACCTTGCCGTCGACCCTGACGATATACGACGCCAAGACGAGGAGCGAGAAGCGGAACGTGTTGCGCTGACCCTCATAGTATTGTTGTTGGCTCTGCCCGGCGGCGTCGCCAACGGAAGGCTCGGCACTGTTGTTTGAGTCGAAGAGCGACCCCAACACGAAACCGGCGATGGCACCCAGGGGGCCGCCAGCCATGAGGCCGAGGAAGCCTCCTATCCATTTTCCCATTGACATATTATCCTATTTATAAGTTTTACTTGCAAAATTAATAAAAAACAATTACCAAGTGGAGAAAATAAGGGGAATTTCAGTAACTTTGCCAAAAATTATAAACCAAGAATTTATCACTTTAAAATATTACGCATTATGAGCTATGCATTAGCACTGATAGCATTCATCGTCGTGGCGTGCCTGTTGTGGGGCATCGGCGAGATGCACTACAAGAACTTCAACTACGTTGAGGATGTCCCTCACCATGACGATCCCACCGCCCACCATGACGGCCCGTACGTGGAGAAAGGCGTGCGCGAGATCATGAAGGAGAACTCAACCAACGGTTTCAGCGCCATCTGATAGACGCGCGACAACCATTGTCGGCACCTGCGTGCCGATAGCATAAAGGCGAACCTGACTTGCGTCGGGCTCGCCTTTATGCTATCCAATAAACCCCCTTCGGCTTTCCAGTGCTATGTCGTTGCCTTTGCAGTGCAATGTCATTACCATTCCAGTGCAATGTCATCGCCTTTTCAGTGTAAAGCCGAAGGGGAAAAATATGTGATAATTCGTGAAAAATGTCTACCTTTGCAAAATGTTCTATATCAAGTGTATATAAACGTATCACATTCAGGAAATCTCAAATGGATAGTGGCTGTATGCAGACTATAAAATTAACCACGAATGCTTGCCGATCGATTTTGTTGGGGTGCTGTCTCGCTTCGTCTTTTTTCGTCTCCGCTTATGCGCAGGGAACGACGGGAAACGCGACTCCGCAAACCGTAACATCAGCCAGGCATGGCGTTGTAGAGGGCAAGGTCTTCGACGGTGCCGACAATGAGCCTATGATTGGCGTCACGGTGGCCATCGAGGGCACCACCAATGCCGTGACAACGGATATCGACGGACATTTCTCTTTGCCGGTCGACAAGGAGTGCGACATAGTGCTGTCGTTTATCGGCTACAAGAAGGTTGTCGTCCATTACACGGGCAGCAACCTCTCAGCCTTCTCGCGCATCATGATGAAGCCTGAGGCCACAGACATCAAGGACGTGGTGGTGACGGGCGTGTATCGTCGCAAGAAGGAGAGCTTTACGGGCTCCTCCACGACCTTCAATGGCGACGAGCTCAAGAGCGTGGGCGCGCAAAACGTGCTCCAGAGCTTGAAGACCCTTGACCCGTCGTTCAAGATAATGGACAACAACCTTGCCGGCTCCAACCCAAACAAGATGCCCGACGTGGAGATACGCGGCAAGTCGAGCGTGGCAGGGTTGAAAGAGGAGTATGGCTCCGACCCCAACCAGCCGCTCTTTATCCTCGACGGTTTCGAGACGACGCTCGAGACCGTGATGAACCTCAACATGAACCGTGTGGCTTCAGTGACACTGCTCAAGGATGCCGCTTCCACCGCCATCTATGGCTCGAAGGCAGCCAACGGCGTTGTGGTCATCGAGACGAAGGCGCCCGCAAAGGGCAAGTTGCAGATCTCATACAAGGGCGACTACAGCCTCGACTTTGCCGACCTCTCCGACTACAACTTGATGAACTCTCGCGAGAAACTTGAGTTTGAGAAGCTGGCTGGCGTCTACAAGGACAACACGGGCAACCCGTTCAACCAGATAAAGTTGGACGATCTTTACAACTCGCGCCTTCGCGACATAGAGCAGGGCGTGGACACCTATTGGCTAAGCGTGCCTCTGCGCACAGGCTTCACCCACAAGCACAATGTCTATGCCGAGGGCGGAGACGGGAACATACGCTACGGCATAGGCGTGAACTACGGCAAGGTGAACGGCGTGATGAAAGGCTCCGACCGCCAGACGCTGGGCGGCAATGTAGACTTGATATACCGCACGGGCAAGTTCCAGTTCAGCAACAAGCTCTCCATCGACTATCTTGAGACCAACGACCCTGCCGTATCCTTCTCCGAGTATGCCCAAGCCAACCCTTATTACAAGAAATATGGTGAGGACGGCAAGATAAACAAGTATCTTTACTATCCCGCTGACGACCTCGACGACAGTCCCGTGTCGAATCCCCTTTGGAACGCCCATCTCAACAACTACGACAAGGGCCAGCGCTTTGGTTTCACCAACAATTTCATAGCCGAGTGGTTTGCCACAAACGACTTGCGCCTGCGTGCCAAGTTTGGCATAACCAAGTATGACGACACCCAGGACGAGCGTCTCTCGCCAGAGCATACGCAGTTTGACGACAAGGACGCCACGCAGAAGGGCTTGTTCACCCATAGCTTGCAAAAGTATCTCTACTATGAGGGCGACGTGTCTGCCACCTATGGCAAGCTGATAGCCGAGAAGCATCAGATAAACGCAGTGTTGGGCTTCAACTTCAGCAACACCACGAGCAAGACCAACGGCTATTCTGCCACGGGCTTCACCGACGACCAGTTCTCCGCCCCATCATTTGCCAACAACTATCCCAGCGGTGGCAAGCCCAGCTACAGCGAGAGCGTGAAGCACGCATCAAGCTTCTATCTCAACGGCGGCTACGCCTACGACAACCGCTATTTGCTCGACTTCAACCTGCGCAACGACGGTGCGTCCATGTTTGGCACCGACAACCGTTTCCGCACCACATGGTCGGTCGGTTTGGGCTGGAACATCCACAACGAGAAGTGGATGCAAGAAAACGGAATGTTCCAGATGCTGAAGTTGCGCGCCTCGGTGGGTAACCCCGGCAACCAGAACTTCTCGGCATATCAAGCCTATACCACCTATGTGTTCAACAGCTTGATGACCAACGTGTTTGGCACGGGTGTCGTAATCAACGCGCTGGGCAACCCTGAGTTGGCATGGCAGGAAACCATCAACTACAACGTGGGTGCCGACATCACCACCCTGGGCAACCGCCTCAACCTCACCCTCGACTACTATATCAAGAACACCGACCCGCTGCTCGCCATCATCACCACGCCAGGTTCCATGGGCGTGACAAGCGAGGCACTGAACGCCGGCAAGCAGAAGACCAACGGTTGGGAAGCCACGGTGAAGTTCTCGCCAATCTACATGCCCGACCAGCGCGTCAACTGGAACATCTCGTTGAGCGCGACCCACTCAAAGTCGAAATATGCCGACATTGGCAACGCCTTCAGCGCGCTTAACGCGAGCGGCAAGGCCGCGCTCCACAGCACCACCCGCTATTACGACGGAGGCAGCCCTACCGCTATTTGGGCGGTGAGGTCGGCAGGCATCGACCCCGCCACGGGCAAGGAGCTCTTCATAAAGAAGGACGGCACCTACTCGTTCACCTATAACACCAACGACGAGGTGGTGTGTGGCGACACCGAGCCGGATGTCGAGGGACTATTGGGCACCACGTTCTATTACAAGGGCTTCTCCTTCAACTGCTACTTCCGCTACCAGTATGGCGGACAGCTTTTCAACAGCTCCCTCTTCGACAAGGTGGAGAACATAAGCACGGCAGACGTTTACAACAACCAAGACCGCCGCGCCCTCTACGACCGTTGGAGCGTGAACAACCGCAACGCGAAGTTCAAGGGCATATCCATGGTGCAGAAGACCGACAAGTCGTCGCGCTTTGTGATGGACGAGAACACGGTAACCTGCGAGTCGGTGAGCATCGGCTACGAGTTCCCGCTCAATATCGCCAAGAAGCTGGGCATGCAAGCCCTCTCCGTGCAGGCCAACATGAACGACCTCTTCCGCTGGTCTACGGTGAAGGCCGAGCGAGGCATCGACTACCCCTTCGCGCGAACCGTGTCATTCTCAGTAGGCGCGACATTCTAAAAAACACGACAAGACAATGAAAAAGACATTATATACTGTGGCCCTTGCCCTCTGCGCGCTCCTCGCCTCGTGCGACAACTGGCTGGAGGTGAAGCCTTACGACAAGATTTCCGAGGATGAGCTGCTGAAGACCGAGGAAGGCTACCAGAAGATGCTCAACGGCATATACATCGACCTCAACAGCGATGCCCTCTATGGCAAGACCTTGACGGTGGAGATGATAGAGGTGATGGGCGGCGCTTATGCCATAGGCACCGACAACAGCGTTTGGGGCGACTACAAGGACCTGTCGTCGTACCAATATAACACGGAGTATTGGCGCGACCGCCTCGACCAGACGTGGAACAAGGCGTATGCCCTCATCCTGAACTGCAACAAGATTCTGGAATCGATAGATGCCAACGAGAGTCTCTTCATCGCAGGCAACTACTACATTGTCAAGGGCGAGGCCCTGGCATTGCGCGCAATGCTGCATTTCGACATGCTGCGCCTCTTCGGCCCCGTCTATTCCAAGGACAGCGGCAAGACCGCCATACCTTATTATACAAAGGTGGGAAACACCCCAGAGGACATTCTCACAGCCAAGGAGGTGGCAGAGAAGGTGACCGCCGACCTTGAGGAGGCGCGCATGCTGCTTGCCAACGACCCCGTGAAGACCGACGGCACGATGATGAGCGGCTCCACCGACGGCACGAGCAACTTCTTGCGCTATCGCGCCTTGCGTCTCAACTATTATGCGGTGGAGGCCCTGCTGGCAAGGGTATGCCTCTACACGGGCGACAAGGCCAACGCGCTCAAGTATGCCACGGATGTCATAAAGACCGTGGACAACGGCATCTTCCCTTTCGTTGACAAGAACCTTGTGGTGGGATCGCCATCCGACCCCGACCGCATATTCTCGTCGGAGGTGATATTCGCGCTGACAAACACCAGCCGCAGCAACCTCTTCAAGAACTATTATGACCCCTCGCGCTTGCCAAAC
Organism: Lachnospiraceae bacterium; assembly: GCA_963588155.1. Taxonomy (GTDB): domain Bacteria; phylum Bacteroidota; class Bacteroidia; order Bacteroidales; family Bacteroidaceae; genus Prevotella. Next base: position 24,333 of record CAVAGT010000026.1, read on the forward strand.
TACGTGTTCCGCATGGACAACAGCCTGATGACCAACGTGATCTACGGCGGAGCCACGAACACTGGCGGCTACCAAGACGACTACCGCTACCGTGCCGACTGGATAGCGACGGGCAGCAACAGGTATTTCTATAAATACAGCGACATGGTGGCCACGGGGAGCATACAAAACACCATGATACCCATGCTCCGCCTTGGCGAGATGTTCCTCATAGCGGCAGAGAGCCAGAGCGACAACCTGTCGGCTGGACTGCAGTATGTCAATGTGCTGCGCCGCAACCGTGGCGTGGCAACCTTGCAGACGCTGACCCCCGACTTGCTGAAGTATGAGTATATCCGCGAGCTCTATGGCGAGGGACAACTGTTCTATCTCTACAAGCGTCTCTACAGCGACATCATCACGTCGGCGTCGAGCAGCAAGAACACCAAGGCGAGCGACCTCGTGTTTGTGGTGCCATTGCCCGACTCGGAGACGGAGAACAGATAAACATGGATAAAGGAAAAGAAAATGATCAAGACAAGCTATAAGATAAGCACCTTCCTGATTGGGCTGATGGCCATTGTCGGGCTCGGCTCGTGCAGCGAGCAAACCCCCGATGTTTTCGACGACATCAATGGCGTGTATTTCAACAACCGCACCAATACCAACATTTTGCAGGATTCCACCGACGTGACCTTCGTTTACCAGAAGGGTGACGAGATGCAGGTATCCGTACAGATACAGTTGGTGGGCCGCCCCTCCGAGCAAGCGCGTGAGATAGCCCTCGCCGTCAGTTCGGATGATGCCCGAGAGGGAGTAGACTACGTGTTGCCTGCTAAGGCGGAGATACCCGCGGGCGAGACCACCTGCCAGTATACGGTGACGCTGAAGCGCACGGCGGCGCTCAAGACGCAGAAGAAGCACCTCAAGTTCACGCTTCAGCCCAACGCCAACTTCACCCTGCCGGTGACGCAAGAGACGACATCCAATGGCGACGTGGTTACGACCCTTGAGTATGGCATCGTGTTCTCCGACCAGTTTACCACGGCTCCGAAGGCTTGGGAGAAAGGTCTCCTGGGCGCTTTCACCCAGCAGAAGTTTGAGTTGGCTTGCAAGGTGCTCGACCTCGATCCCGCCGACTTCAACGACGAGTCCAAGATGACGCTCGCCATGCAGTCGTATATCAGCGCCGAGATGCAAACCTACGTGCTTCAGCAAGAAAACCTGAAGAACCAGGGACTGGCTTACGACAAGGATGCCTTCGACGCGCAAGGCAACGCGCTCTTGTTTGCCGACAACTAAGAAAAACGTGGAATGAAAAAGAACACAACGATGAGAAAACATATATCATGGACGGTGGCTTTCGCGTTTGCTCTCCTCTTCGCGGCTTGCTCGCAAGACAAGGGCAACTATGACTACCACACCATCAACGAGCCTGACATCACCGGGGTGCCGGAGACCAACTCGGTGCTTATCCACGACGTGATAGACCTCGACCCGTCGATGGGCGACAACATCTCCGATCTCGACGCTTACGACTACGAGTGGAAGGTAATCAACAACTCGGGCGACCACGAGGAGACGGTGTTGAGCCACGCAAAGCACCTCAGCCAAGAGGTGACGCTCGACGCGGGCGACTATACCCTTTACTTCACGGCGACAGACAAGCAGAGCGGCTTGTTCTGGCGCAAGAGCTATACGCTCAAGGTGAGCGACTCGTCGTCGGAGGGCTGGATGGTGCTCTGCGATGTAGATGGCAAGACGCGCCTCGACATCATCTCCGCTGTCACGGGCAAGACCTACCAAGACGTACTGGCATCCAAGGGCATGGACGAGCTCGACCATCCCTATGCCATACAGTATGCGCCGAAGAACGGATACAGCGGCTCGCCCTTCTACCTCTTCACTGCCGACGGTGCCACCAGGCTGTCGAACAACAACTTCGGTTGGCAGAAAGACTATGCCTTCAAGTATGAAGTGGCCAAGTCGCTCGACTTGCGTCCGCACGGCATGGTGTGCGACAAGAGTGGCATGATGCGTGCCTGCGTGAGCGACGGCATAATGTATACCGCCTCCAACATGGGCATCCAAGGGCTTTTTGCCGCCGTCAACAAGCAGCCGGTGCTCGCGCCTTATGTGGGCGCCAACGTGGGTGCCACTTCCTACGCCTCGGTATATCTGCTCTACGACAATACCAACAAGTGTTTCATGGCTTGCTGCCCGTTCCTCGTGGCGTTGTCGCTTTCCGACACCAACTACCACACCATGACGGAGATGGAGGAGATAGCCACGGGTTACAAGGGCAGCGAGATGGTGACCGGCACCGCGTTCAAGGATTACCCTACGGGCATGGACTTCGTCTACATGGAGAACACCAAGTATGACCCGGGCAACGCCAAGATGGGCGTCACCTACACGGTGTTGCGCGATGGCGGCAAGTATTACCTCTACGGCATCCAACTCGGCGACATGCTGACTTATGCCGACTGCAGCTATGTGCTCGGCAAGGCTTATTACGGCGACCTGAGCGATTGCAAGGACATTGCCAAGGCGTCGCACTTCGCCTTCAGTTCGCTGCGCAACTACATGTATTACGCCGTCGACGGCACTGTCTACCGTGTGAACCTCTCCGAGACTCCGCTCAAGGCAGAGAAGCAGTTCACGCTCTCGGGCGAGAGCATCACGGTGATGAAGTTTAATCTCTATCAAGGCTCAACGAGCAATCACGACTATGACCTCGTGGTGGCTTCGGAGAAGAATGGCACCGGCACGCTGCGCCTCTACGACGGCATGGCCAATGAGGGCGACTTCACCTCAGTCAAGCCCACTGTCTACACTGGCTTCGCCAAGATCGTGGATGCCACATATAGGGAACGCTCAAATTGACAACTGACATTATATATAATAAGATGAGAATCAAGACAACGATATTCCTGCTGTTGCTGCTTGCCGCGGTCAGCATGAGGGCTGCCGACGGCATCACCGTGAGGTTTGATGTCAGCAACGCGGTGCTCAACAATGTGGTGCTGGTATATCACCAGAGCGTCAACGAGTTTCCCCTTGCCGACGGCAAGGCCACGGCGCGGCTCGACGGCATGGACGCGCTTTATGCCAAGGTGTTCTATGGCGAGAAGAGCCGTGACATATATCTGCAGAGTGGCGACGACATGACCATTGCCTTCGATGCCAACGACTTCGACAACACCTTCGCGGTGAAGGGAGGCAACGAGAAGGCTATCGACTATCTAGGCAAGATACAACTCGTGAACCTTCCCGACGAGAGCTATGCCTTGCCTTGGGCGCAATTCAAGAAAGCCATAGAAAGCAAGATGTCGACGATGAAGCGTCTGCTCAAGGTGAGGAAGTTTGCCGCCTCCGACAAGTTCCAGAAGATGGAGGAGGGCAGGATAACCTATTTCTATGCCAACGCCTTCCTGATGTATCCCGTGAGCCATCTCTATCTCACGCAAGACACCACGATGACGCTCGGCGACGACTATTACGCCACGCTGCGCCAATACGTGAAGGAGGATGCCGACCTTGCCGATGTCGACGAATACCGCAACTACATGATAGAGACTTCTCATGTGCTTGACGAGGCAGGCAAGCATATTCGCCAGTATTATCCCAAGGTGTTGGCTGAGATGAACTATATTGGCGAGCATTTCGACAACGAAAAGGTGCGCGAGTCGCTCATCCACCACTTGGCTTTCACCTATGTGGAGGGCAACGGCACCGACAACATAGCCGACTTGCAGAACATATATTACACCTACGTCGCCTCGCCTTATCTCAACGCCCTGTTCAAGCAGGCTTGCGCCAAGTGGGACAAGGCTGCCGTGGGCAAGCCGTCGCCCGACTTCAAGGGCGTGGACGTGAACGGCAAGCAGATGTCGCTTAAGGATTTCCGTGGCAAGTATGTATATATAGACATGTGGGCTACATGGTGCGGCCCGTGCCAGAAGGAACTGCCTTTCCTGAAGAAACTCGAGGAGAAATACACGGGACGAAACATCACGTTTGTGGGCTTGTCAATAGATGCAGACAAGGCCAAGTGGGAGGCAAGGGTGAAGAGCGGAGAACTCTGCGGCACCCAACTCTACATAGGTCGTGGCTCGAAATTCCAGGCAGACTACCGCATAAGCGGCATCCCCCGCTTCATACTCCTTGACCCTAATGGTCGCATCATCAATCCCGACATGACACGTCCGTCGAGCGACGACACCGAGAAGATATTGAACGCCCAGCAAGGGTTGTAAGATATACACAGGTAAGATATATATAGGTAAGACATATATATAAGAGAGTATTTATTTTATTTTAATCATTTTATTTACAAACAAAACATTATGAAGAAATTGTTTTCTATGATGCTGATGCTTTGTGCCATTGTCACATTCACAGCATGTTCTTCTGATGACGATCCAAAGGATTCAAATCCGATTTCGGATGTGGTAGTGCCTACATCTGCAAAGATTGGTAGCGAGGTTACAGTGCAGGGTAAGGGTTTCACCTCAAGCCAGTCATTCTATCTTGTGTACTCAAAGGAAAGTTCCGTTCCTGTAGCACTGTCAGACGTAAAGGTTTCAGCTTCAGGCGTGACATTCTCTGTGCCTTACACAGCAGTAGCAGGTGAGACTATGCAGTTCTCTGTGACTGTAGGCGACAAGGAGTACAAATTCGGTTCTATCCAGATTCTTGCTGCCGACAGCCCTGTGTCAGCAGTTTCCATCCCAAGCCAGATGCCAATCCTTGAAGAATCCGTTTCTATCACAGGTACAGGTTTCGTTGATGGTGATAAGATTGGTCTTAAGTCAGACTTAAGTAGTGAGATGTTCTACCTCGACACCAAGGTTGTAGACGGTGGTGTGGTGGTTAGCACTGATGTAGCCCCAGAAGGCAATGTGGACGTTTATCTCCGTCGTGGCTATTCAGAGTGGAAGATAGGTTCGACATATACTTATCTGCCACGCGTTATCAGCAGCATCACTATCTCTGACAACTATATGCTCAACCAGTATGCACGTATGATCGGACTCGATGGCGATGCGCTAAAGCTGGAAATGCATTATGATGACGACTATGCACTCCAGTCTGTAACTTCAAACTCTGGTCTTGAGTGGCAGATGACATACTCAGGCAACACGGTTTCATTCACTGGTCAGTTCGCTGGTCAGCCTTATACATACACTCTTGATGCCAACAAGCGCATCGTGAGCAGCACTGCTTATGACATATATGGTGACGAGGTGACTTACACCTGGAACTACAATGCTGACGGTTACCTCGTGAGCATCACGTCTTCTGCAAATGAAACTGTGCTTGAGTCAACCTATGCTGACGGCAACTTGCAGGCATATACATTCGGCATCGACTGTGGCTCGGATAATGACAACAAGCTCGCGGCATACCCTGGCACCGTGGAGCCTATTTATCTGCTCAACTCGTTCTTTTGGCTTTCCCAAAAGGAGGACTTGTTCTTCGGATTCCTGCTGAACCAGAACGTGAAGATCTCAAGGTCTGTCCTCAGCCAGTTCAATACCGTTGACACTGAATATGGAGCTATCGACGAGAAGACAAAGACATACGACGTGAAGTCAAGCATTGAAGGCAGCACGGCTCTTGAGACCCTTACGCTGTCTACATCAAGCGAAGACGGCGTGATGTGTGTTGACGGCGGTCTCTACAGCAATAAGGTTGTCGTGGCTTACTCTGTCAAGACAATGAAATAAGCCTGATGTCATGTCGGGAACAGTATTCCCGACATTATAATACATCTCATCTGGGGGCAGGAGGAATCTTATTCTTCTTGCCCCTTTGTCGTAGTAAGCCCTTGCTCGCTATCCTGCTGTATGACTCTTCGAACGCTCAATGTTTCAATATAGTTACGTGTCAGAATCAAAGCGTTTGCATTAAGTTTGTTTAACTCCATGGCCTTGTCGCCTTTTAGAAGTATCATTATTTTTGCAGAAAAGTTTACGAATTATGAAAACATTGATTAAGAAAGCCGTGTTGAGCGCCGCGTCGCTGATTGTCGCGCTCACCATGCAAGCAGCCAACCATGTAGACTCGTTGTTGAATTGTCTACACAATCCAAAATCCAACTATGTATTCGTCATCGCCCATCGTGCCGATTGGCGTGGCGCGCCCGAGAATTCCATCCAGGGCATTGAGAACTCCATACGCATGGGTGTAGACATGGTGGAGATAGACATTCAGCGCACCGCCGACGGGCAGTTTGTGCTGATGCACGACGCGACACTCGACCGCACGTCCACGGGCAAGGGACGCGTTTCCGACTATACGCTCGACCAGATCAGGCAGTTCAGCCTGCGCAGTGGCAACAGCATCAAGACCCGTCGTGCCATACCCACCCTTGAGGAGGCGTTGCTGGCGTGCCGTGGCCGCGTGCTTGTCAACATCGACAAGGGCGGCGACTACATTCGCGAGATTCTGCCCGTGATACAACGCACAGGCACCGAGAGGCAAGTGATAATAAAGGGTAAATACGCGCTCGACCGCGTGAAGGCCGACTATGGCGACAGCAAGGGGATGCTCTACATGCCCATCGTGGACATGTACGACTCCGCTGCCGTGGCTCATGGCGTGGAGTTCGCCAAGAAGATGCGCCCCGTGGCGTTTGAGTTGTGCTTCAAGACAGAACAACAGCTCGACCCTGCTTTCGTGAAACTCGTGCGTGAGTCTGGTTCTCGCGTGTGGATCAATACCCTTTGGGACACTCTCTGCGCAGGTCACGACGACGAGAACGCACTTGTGGAAGGCTTTGACAAACATTGGGGATGGGTGCTCGACCATCATGCCTCCATGATACAGACCGACCGCCCCGAGATGCTCATCAACTATCTGAAGCAGCTCGGACGCCGCACGCTGAAATAATCTCAAAGGGAAACAGTGAACACAGTTTCACGTAGGCTCAGTCTTACGCCAACAAAAACCATACCATGATGTTTGTGTCACACGTTCCTAATGGAAAGTCGATGCCACTGCCATAAATGGCACATCGCATCACGTGTACCTATAAAAGAATTGTCGGTGTCGTACAACAATGTGCGGCACCGACAATTCTTTTTATAATATGTAGTGTCAGTCAGCCTTGGCCTTTATTTGAGGCGTCCCTTGCTGCGCAAGAAGGTGCGCTGCCCGTAGATGGCTATCACCACGAAGCAGATGAACGGCAGAACGAACGACACGTTGACAGCGGGCATGCCAAACATCTCGCCCTTGTCGATGATCGATGCCTGAAGCGGTGGCAGTACGCTGCCGCCGAGAATGGCCATGATGAGGCCGGCTGCGCCAAACTTGGCATCGTCGCCAAGCCCGGTGAGAGCTATGCCGTAGATCGTGGGGAACATGAGCGACATGCAGGCGCTGACACCCACGAGGCAGTAGAGCCCATAGATGTTTTGCAAGAAGATGACACCCACCACGAGCAAGCCTCCGGCAATGGCGAGTATCATGAGCAGCCTGCCGGTGTTGACAAACCTCAGGAGGAACGTGCAGATGAAGCGCGAGCAGCAGAATATCACCATCGCCACGATGTTGTATTTCTGCGACATCACCTCGGCTGCCTGTTCTGCCATGCCGTCAGCCATGAGCACGCGCGTGCCATACTGTATGATGAACGTCCAGCACATTATCTGCACGCCCACGTAGAAGAACTGCGTTATCACGCCCTCGCGGTAGTGGGGCATCGAGAAGATGCGGCGCAAGGTGGGAATGAAGTTGATGTTGTGGTTCTTGTCGCCGTTCTTGGGCATGCGCCAAAACAGGATAATCAGGAACATTGCCGCTATCACCAAGCCAATGGCGAGATATGGGGCAATTAGTTGGCTTTAAGTGGCATAGACGAGGAAATGCAAAAAACGCAAATTGATGAAATA